>JBKOXJ010000141.1:0-18879 GCA_046724905.1 Actinomycetota bacterium
ACGTCGAACTGCGGCGTGTTCAGCGCCGGGAGTTGCACCATCGTCAGATGGATTCCCGACCGCTCGTGCAGGAGCTCGCAGCGGAGCGAATCCGTGAAGCCGCGGATCGCGAACTTGGCGCCGCAGTAGGCCGACTGGAGCGGGATCGCACGGTACGCGAGCGCCGAGCCGATCTGGACGATCGTGCCTCGGTTTCGGGGCCGCATGCGGCGGAGCGCCGCCATCGTGCCGTGAACGGTGCCGAGGTAGGTGACCTCGGTGGCGCGGCGGTACTCCTCGGCACTGATGTCGCGAAAGGGCGAGAAGATCGTCGCCATCGCGTTGTTGACCCAGACGTCGATCGGGCCGAGGCGTTCCTCCACCGCTTCAGCAGCGGCCTCTACCTGCTCGGCCACCGCAACGTCGGTTGTGAGAGCGACTGCCTCCCCGCCGAGCTCCTCGATCTCGTCGCGGGCGGCGTCGAGACTCTCCTCTGTCCGCGCGAGCAATCCGATCCGGTCGCCGCGTCGGGCAAACGAGGCTGCCACCGCCCGTCCGACACCGTAGGACGCCCCCGTAACGACGACGACCCGGCTCATCCGCGCCACTCTAACGGGGGTTGTCTCCGTCCCAGACCGCTGCCACAATCTGGCTCGCCGCAGATGCAATCAACACGAGGGAGGGGTTCCTTGCGAACACGTTTCCTGCTCGCGGCCGGCTTCGCTGCGGTCGTCTTCGCAGTCGCCGCGTCACCGGCCTGGGCGAATCATTCATGGAACGGCTACCACTGGGCGAGAAGCGCTAATCCGTTTCCGGTGAATCTCGGCGACAACATGAGCTCGAGCTGGCATTCGTATCTGGCTACAGCTGCGAGTGACTGGAACAAGTCCACCGTTCTCGATACACCGGTCGTCGCCGGCCAGTCCAGGGGTCGCTGCAAGCCGACAAGCGGTCGCGTCGAAGTCTGCAACGACACGTACGGCTTCAACGGCTGGCTCGGCGTCGCGCAGATCTGGCTCTCGGGCGGCCACATCGTCCAGGGCACGACGAAGATGAACGACTCCTACTTCAACACGTCGACGTACAACAGTCCGGCGTGGAGACAGCTCGTCATCTGTCAAGAAGTCGGCCATACGTTCGGGCTCGATCACCAGGACGAGAACTTCAACAACCAGAACCTCGGAACGTGCATGGACTACACGAACGATCCGAGCACGAACCAGCACCCGAACCAGCACGACTACGACGAGCTGGTGACAATCTACGGGTCGCACCTCGACTCCTACAACTCGTGGTCGGGGACGGCGCTCGCTGCCCCCGAGTCGACCGGCGCGCATGTCGATTGGCTCTCGCCGTCGCACTCGGTGGAGCACCTCGGTGCGGGCTTCGACCTGCACACCTTCATCCTCTGGGCCGGGCCCGGGAAACCGCGCTAAGCCTTCTAGCGATGGCCGAAGTGGTGGGCGTCCGGCAACGAGGCGCCCACCTCGGCCTCTCCTGAGACGCGCCGCGCGAGCGGGCTGAGCGTCTCGACCCTGTTCACGAGCACGTTCTGGTTGCGGTCGAAGCGCTCGAAACGGCCGTGCGCGAGCACCAGCGGCTCGCCGCGGACGATCGCGCGGAAGCGGTCGTAGACGGGCGGCGGCACGATCAGGTTGATCTGCCCGAACTCGTCCTCGAGCAGCATGAAGACGACGCCGTTCGCTGTTGCGGGCCGCTGGCGCGCGACCGCCATCCCCGCCACCGACACGCGCCTGCCCGTCGGGAGCTCGGCGAGCTCACGGCTCGAGCTCACCTTCGGCGGGAGATGCGGGCGCAGCAGCTCGAGCGGATGGACACCGACCGACATGCTTGTCGTCCGGTAGTCCGCGAGCATCCGCTCCCAGGTGTTCGGTTCCGGGAGCGCCGGGGTCTCGACGGTCGGGTCGAGCGGCAGCGCGAGCTGGCGCTCGTCGCCGCCGGAGCCGGGAACGCTTTGCGAACGCGGCACGAGGCCGAGCTGCCACAGGAGCGCACGGCGAGGCTCGTCGAAGCAGTCGCAGGCGCCGCTCTCGACCAGCGCCTCGAGCCCGCGTTCGTCGAGCGGCACGCGCTGGGCGAGGTCGCGGACGTCCCGGAACGGCCCGCCCCGCTCGCGCTCCTCGACGAGCGCCTTCGCGTCGTCCTCGCCCACGGAGCCCACGTAGTCGATGCCGACGTGAACGACGCCGTCCTCGACCGTGCACTTCGCCGCGCCGCGGTTGACGTCTGGAGGGATGACCTTCACTCTGCGCCGCTGCGCATCGCGCACGAGCGTCGCCGGCGGGTAGAAGCCCATCGGCTGGGCGTTCAGCAGCGCGCACAGGAACTCGGCCGGGTAGTGATGGCGCAGCCAGGCGGACTGGTAAGCGAGCAGTCCGAAGGCGGCCGCATGCGACTTGGGGAAGCCGAAGCCCGAGAAGCCGACGAGCTTGTCGAACACCTCGTCGGCGGTCCGGGCGTCGACACCGTTCGCGACCGCGCCCTCGACAAAGCGGCCGCGATAGGCCTCGAGCGCGTCGTGGCTGCGCTTCCGGCTCATCGCGCGCCGCAGTCCCTCGGCCTCCCCCACGCTGAAGCCGGCCAGCGCGATCGCGACCTCCAGCACCTGATCCTGGAAGACGACAACACCGAGCGTCGAGCGCAACGGCTCGGCCAGGAGCGCATGGTCCACGGGAGGGACGAAGCTCGGATCCTCACGGAGGCGCTGGCGGTGCTCGACATACGGGTGGACAGCCTTGCCCTGGATCGGCCCGGGCCGGACGAGCGCGACCTGCACCGTCAGGTCGTCGATCGTCTCGGGCCGCGTTCGGAGCAGGCTCTGCATCTGCGCCCGGCTCTCGATCTGGAAGTCGCCGACGGTGTCGGCGAGCTGGATGTCGGCGAAGACGTCGCGGTCGTCCAGCGGGATCCGCGAGAGGTCGATCGTCCGCCCGCGCGTTCGGGCGATCTGCGTCACGCAGTCCTCGACTGCCGAGAGCATCCCGAGCCCGAGCAGGTCGATCTTCAGGAAGCCGGCGTCGGCGCAGGAGTCCTTGTCCCACTGGCAGAGCTGGCGCCCCGCCATCGCCGCCGGCTGCACCGGAACGAGCTCGACCAGCGGCCGGGACGAGATCACCATCCCGCCCGGGTGCTGGGAGATGTGGCGCGGCAGGCCCGCGATCTCGGCGCAGCACTCGGCGAACGCCCGCCAGCGCGGCGAGTGCAGCAGCTCGTCGCCGTCCGGGAGGAGCCCGACCTCCTCGGGGATGCGGCGCGCGTTCCAGCCGTCGCTGACGCGGGCGAGCCGCTCGAGCTCGCCGAACGGGAGGCCGAGCGCCTTGCCGACGTCGCGGATCGCGCCGCGCGAGCGATAGGTGGCGAAGCTGGCGACCAGAGCGGCGTTCTCGCGGCCGTAGCGATCCGTGACCGCGACGATCAGCTTCTCGCGAATGTCGCGCGGGAAGTCGAGGTCGATGTCGGGGACGGCGTCGAGCTCGCGGTTGAGGAAGCGCCCAAGCGAGAGGTCGGCGTGGACGGGATCGACGTGTGAGAGCCCGGTCAGGTAGCAGACGATCGAGCCGACCGAGCTGCCGCGGCCGCGGCCCGGCGGGAGCGCGTGCCGCGCCGCCTCCGCGCCTCGCACGTCGAGTGCGACCTCCCGCGCGAGCTCCAGCACCTCCCAGTGGAGCAGGAAGAAGCCGGCGAGGCCGAGCTCGCCGATCAGCTCGAGCTCCTCGTCGAGACGCTGCCGGGCCCTCCGCTTGTGCCCGTTCGCGCCGCCGTAGCGGTCGGCGAAGGCGCGGTCGCAGATCCGGCGCAGCTTCGCGATCGCGGGCTCGCCGTCCTCGGTGAAGTCGGGGTAGCGGTAGCCGAGGTCCTCCGTGAGGTCGAACTCGAGCCGCTCGGCCAGCTCGACCGTGCGCCCGACCGCCTCGTGATCGTCGGGAAACCGGTCCAGCATCTCGCCCGGGGCGAGCAGAACCGACTCGCGGTTGCCGCGCCGCTCCTGCTCGCAGCCGTCGAGCGAGGTGCAGCAGCGGATCGCGACGAGGACGTCCTGGAGAGAGGTCCTGCTCGGGTGGTGCGCGTGGACGTCGCCCGTGACGACGGTCTGGACCCCGAGAGCCTCGGCGAGGTCGCGGAGGGCAGCGTTCCGGCGCGCGTCGCCGCGCTCGTAGGGCCGCTGAAGCTCGACGAAGAAGCGGTCGCGCCCGAACGCGCGCGCGATGCGGCCGGCGGCATTCGGGTCGCGGACGGCGAGGCCGTGGCGCGCGCAGCCGGAGAGGCAGACGATGCCGTCGTTCAGCTCCTCGAGAAGCTTCGGGTCGAGCGCCGGGTCGAGCGGCGGACCTGCCTCCTTCGGGCGCGTGTGGGCGTGCGCCGCGGTCAGGAGCCGGCAGAGGTTCGCGTAGCCCTCGGCGCTCTCGACGAGCAACGTGACGTGGGCGCCTCCGTGCAGCGTCACCTCGGCGCCCGTGATCGGCCGGACGCCGAAGAACTTCGCGGCGTGGGCGAACTCGAGCGAGCCGTAGACGCCGTCGTGGTCGGTGAGCGCGAGCGCGGGATAGCCGAGCTCGGCGGCGCGGGCGGCAAGCTCCTCCGGAAGGGAGGCGCCGTCGAGGAACGAGTAGGACGAATGGGCATGCAGCTCGACGTAGCCGGTCGGCTTGCGGGCGGCCGCCGGACGCGGCTGCAGGCGCGGCTTGCGGCGCTGCCGGTGGGGCGTCTCGATCGGCGGCTCGCCGAAGGTGGTGTGCTGTTCGCGCGGGAGCGCCTCCAGCGTCATGGTCCGCACCGTTCGGAATGAGTTCGAGCCGGTCGACCGGTCATTTCAGACGGACGCGCGGTCACGCCCGCGCTCCTGACGGTCGGCGCCGCACGCGTCCGATTGGGGGTGCGAAATTGATTCCAGCGGATCGACCGGTCATTTCAGACGGACGCGCGATCACGCTCGCGCGTCCTGATGGTCGGCGCCGCAAGCGTCGCCTCAGGCCCCGCGCTGGGTGAACCACCGCCCCGCCTCGTCGTCGTGGTAGACGACGGCGTTCTGGCCTGACTCCAGCACGACGTCGAAGTAGCGCCTGCTGATCGGCTCCTCGGTCCACCAGCGGTCGACCACGCGCCACTCCTCGCGGACGAGCGCGACGGCCTGCCGGTTCACCTGCCACGGAGTGCCGTCGAAGTTCTGCTCGACGACCGCCGCCCGCGGCGCGTTTACTCGTCCCGCGGTACGAAGAGCGCGCGCGCTTCCGGGATCCGTGACCACGGAGCGACCTCGACGACTGTTGCGACCGATCCCGGCCCGGTGCTGGCCTTCACCTGGCGCAGGCCCTCGTGCAGGCGGCCTTGCAGCTCTGCCCCGCTGGGCTTGACGAGCTCGAGCTGCTGCCCCACCGCCTCGGTCAGATCGACGAGCTCGAGCCGCAGGGCCGTCACGGGAGCGGGCAGCTCGGCGAGCTTCGGCGCGAGCGCGAGACGCAGCCGGTCGGGCTCGGCCGTCGGATCGCGCATCGTCGCCGTCCGCCGCCACGAGCCCCCGCCGACGAGCCGGGCGGACACCGCGAGCTTCCGGACGAAGCGCCCGCCTCGCTCGGGCCGGGCGAGCAGACGCTCGAGCAGGGCGGCGAAGGCGCGACGGAGGGTGAGCTCATTCCCCACCGCCTCGGGAAACTCGAGCTCCTCGACCACTTCTGCAGAGGCCTCCCGCCCCCGCACCCGTCGCGCCTTGCCTCCTCTCGCCAGGCCCCAGGCGCGCCGGCCGTCCGGCCCCAGACGTTCGGCAACGGCGCCCCCGGGAAGCCCGGCAAGCTGGCCCAACCTCTGCACCCCGAGCGCGCGCAGCTCGGCCCGCCGCTCGGGATCGAGCGGGAGCAGCGAGAGCGGCAGCGGCGCGAGGAACTCGTTCGTGCGCGTGTCGGAGACGACCAGCGCCTGCCCCGCTTGGGCGACGCTTGCGGCCGCAAGCGCGGCGAAGCGCCGGTCGGCAGCGCCGATGCGAGCGTCCCAGGTCGACCCGACCGCGGTGAGCGCGCGCTTGAGCGCGGGCTCCACTCCGCCGTAGAGCCGCTCCACCCCGCGCGTGTCGAAGTACGCGCAGCCGAGCCCGGAGGACTCGACGGCGAACCCGGAGTCCTCGAGCCGGCGCAGGATCTCTTCCCACGACTGCTCCGCCGCGGCGGGATCCGGCTCGACCAGGACGAGCGACGGGCAGGTCGCGAGCGCCTCCCCCATCCGCATCCCCGGCTTCACCCCCGCCGCCTCAGCAGCGGCTGTGACCGGCCCGAGCAGCGGCTCGGTCCCCGGCAGCGGCGCGAGCGCGGCCAGGCGGCGAGCGAGCGAAGGCCGGGACCGCAGCGCGGCCCGCAGCTCGAACCCGGGGACGGACAGACAGGCGATCATGGGAACGTATGTTCTATCGAACGCGTGTTCCCTTGTCAAGTCGAAGCCTGCAAGCCGTAGCCTCCGCGCCGATGCCGTGGTTCTACGCCGTCATCGAGCGTGAGCACGAGCTCCAGAATCCGACCAGCGCGGAGAAGATCCATCTCCTCGGCGAGCGGCTGCGGCTGGGCACGGAATCGCACGTCCTCGACGTCGCCTCAGGCCGCGGAGGACCGGCCGTCCTGCTCGCGCGCGAGTTCGGCTGCAGGATCACGTGTGTCGAGCGGGCCGTGGAGTTCCATGAGGCCGCCCGGAGCAGGGTCGCCGAAGCAGGCCTCGGCGACTTGATCGAGCTCGTCCTCGCCGACGTGCGCGAGTTTCCGTTCGAGCTCGGGCGGTACGACGCGGCTCTGTGTCTTGGGGCGAGCTTCATCTGGGACGGGCTCGCGGGCACGCTCGGGGCGCTCGTGCCGACGGTGCGCCGCGGCGGCTTCGTCGCGGTCGGCGAGCCGTACTGGCGGACCTCGCCGCTCCCGGCGGAGTTCGAGCCGGATCCTGACGAGCGGTTCACGACGCTTCCAGAGACGGTCGCGACGTTCGAGAGCGCCGGCCTCGATGTCGTCACGATGATCGCCTCCTCCCTCGACGACTGGGATCGCTACGAGACGCTGCACTGGCTCGCCGCGGACGAGTGGCTGGCCGAGAACCCTGATGATCCCGACGCCGACGAGATCCGCGCGCGCACCCAGGCGCACCGCGAGAGGTACCTACGCTGGACGCGCGACCTCCTCGGGTGGGCGATCATCGCAGGCCGCGAGCGTGCCTAGGTGCTTAAGGGCTAGCGCCGCGCCTCGATCGGAATCGAGTGCCAGCGAGGACTGGCGCTAGCCCTGTGTCCTGAGTCTAGGCGAGGGCGATCTCGGCCGCATCGTCGACCATGCCGACCAAGCGCGGCACGACGGAGACGATGCTCTCCTGCGCGCACCAGCGGATGTCGTCCTCGAGGCCGGGGGGCCCGTACGTGCGTGCGTGGAGCCCGTCGAGCGCGTTCGGAAAGGCCGCCGCGATCAGCTCGGCCGCCCTGGCGGAGTCGGAGACATCGCCTGCCACGAGCTGGACGATCCGTCCCGCGCAGTAGGCGTCATCCAGCGCGAAGGTCCCCTTCCAGCCGGCGCACACCACGACCACGTCCTCGCCTCGATCCCGCGCCGCCGCCGCGACGGCCCCGAGGTTGAGCAGGCTCCCGAGCAGCACCTCCTCCCCGCGCTCGGCCGCTGTGACGATCGCCTGCGTCCCGTTCGTCGTCGAGAAGATCAGCGGCTCGGTCCCGCCCTCCAGGAACTCGCGCGGCGAGGCGCCGACGTCGAATCCCGCGATGCGGACGGCGTCGCGCTCGCCGCCGAGCAAGCCCGTTCCGAGGCGCTCTCGCAACGCGCGCGCGGCCTCGACGCTCGCGCAGCAGTAGGCCCGCGGATACCCGCTCGCGAGTGCCTGCGCAATCGTGGACGTGGCCCGGAGCACGTCGACGACGATCGCGAGCGGCGCGGACGCCGCCTCCGCGGGCGTGAACGCGACGTCGACACGCACGCGGATACGCTACTCGCGTGGCCACGGCCGACGAGCCGATGCGGTGCTACCGCCACCCAGATCGCGAGACTTACGTCTCGTGCTCGGAGTGCGGGCGGGGAATCTGCCCCGACTGCATGGTCTACGCGCCCGTCGGGATTCGGTGCCCCGACCACGCGCGACACGCGCGGGCGGCGCCGGCTCGGGTTGCGCAGGGAATGCGCCGCGCGAGCTTCGAGGGGACCGGGTCGCTCGTAACGAAGGCGCTGATCGCGCTCAACGTCGGGATCTTCCTCATCCAGCTCGCGCAGGGTGGGTCACTCGGTTCGCCGGGCGGTGAGATCTACGTTCGCGGCGCCCTCTTCGGGCCGCTCGTGGCCGACGGCGAGTGGTGGCGCCTGTTCACGTCGATGTTCCTGCACGCGAACCTCATCCACCTCGCGATGAACATGCTCTTCCTCTGGTGGATCGGCTCCCCGGTCGAGCAGGCCATCGGCCGGGGGCGCTACCTGCTGATCTATCTCGTCTCAGGCCTCTGTGGATCGGCCGGCGCGCTGCTGTTCAGCCCCAACGCCGTGACGGTCGGGGCCTCTGGCGCGCTGTTCGGAATCCTGGGCGCCGCGTTCGTCTTCGAGCAGCAGCGCAACTACGTGCTCGGAGGCGGTGCGCTGACGATCATCGTGCTCAACCTGGCGCTCACGTTCACGATCTCGGGCATCTCGATCGGCGGACACGTCGGCGGCCTCGCCGGCGGCGCTCTGTCCGCGCTCGCGCTCTCACGCTTCGGGCGCGCGCACGCGATCTACGGACGGCCGGGCCTGCTCGGGGTCGCAGGCGTCGTGGCGATCGGCCTGGCCAGCGTGGCCGTCTCCTTCTGGGCCGTCGGCGGCGCTTAGGCGCCTCGGCGGCGCCGACCAGAGAGGCCATGCCGGCTCTGCCGGCGTGGCCGTCCAACGCACCGTCTGGGAGCGAGAAGGAACAGGGCTCTCCTATCGAGATAGCCTCTAGCCATTGGCCGCAACGTCTGACTATCGGCCGGTCCCGCTCGTCTTCGAACGGCTCCCGCTCGAAGAGTCGCTCGAGCGGTCACGGGCGTTCCTCGAGCTGATGCAGGCGCGGAGGTCGATCCGGCACTTCTCGCCGGAGCCGGTCCCGCTCGAGCTGATCGAGAATGCGATCGCCGCGGCCGGGACGGCGCCGTCCGGAGCGCATCAGCAGCCGTGGACGTTCGTCGTCGTCTCCGACCCGGAGCTCAAGCGACGGCTCCGCGAAGGCGCCGAGGCGGAAGAGCGGGACTTCTACGAGCGGCGCGCGACGCCCGAGTGGCTCGAGGCCGTCCGTCCGATCGGGACGGACTTCGTCAAGACGCACATCACGGACGCGCCGTACGTGATCGTCGTCTTCGAGCAGGCCTGGCGCTGGGAGGGCGGCCAGAAGGTCAAGCACTACTACGTTCGCGAGTCGGTCGGGATCGCCGTCGGCTTCCTGCTCGCCTCGCTGCAGGCGGCGGGACTCTGCGCCCTCACGCACACCCCCGCACCGATGAAGTTCCTGTCGGAGATGCTCGAGCGTCCGGAGAACGAACGTCCGCTGCTGCTGATCCCGGTCGGCTATCCCGCCGACGGCGCCGAGGTCCCCGATCTCGCACGCAAGTCGCTCGACGAGATCCGCGTCTTCGGCTAGCCGCGTCGAACGGCACTCTGCTCGACCGGCGCCCGCAAGAAGAGCAGCAGGCTCGTCAAAGCGAGCCACGCCAGACCCGCGATCATCGAGACGAAGATGTAACCGCCCGTCTGCGACCAGAACCCGCTCTTCGCCCAGTTCGTGCCGTGCAGGACGGCCAGCGCTGCTGCGACGACGCCGGGCCAGACGAACCAGCTTGGCAGGATGCCGGACCGCCACAGACCGACCGACGCGGCCAGGATGAACCCCGCAAGCGGGAACGCGCTTGTCGCGTCCACCGACCAGTTCAGCGTGTGCACCGCGCGGATAACACGGGCGTCACCCTCGCCGGCGAGCGAGTGTGCGAGCGTTCCGGTAAGCGCAATCGTGGCCGCTTGAAGGCCGACGAACGTCGCGCCCATCGCGATCGAGGTCGCCGCCGGCCGTCCTTCGCCGGCTTCGCGAAGCAAGTTCGCCACCGTGCCGATGAACCAGAGCAGCAAGAGGAGCGTGAAGCCGTAGATGACCATCGCCGTCAACACACTTCCGCGCTCGCCGTCGTAGAACGACGCGATCTTCGCCGCCGAGTCGTCGACCTTCGGAGCCTCGCCGAGGACGAGGAACGCGACGATGAAGAGGACAACGACCCCGAGGCCGCTCGCGCGACCCCACCGTTCCCAGTTCACGCCTGCCACGGAACCTCCTTGGGTATCGCGCGATTGTCGTTCGGCTTGGATCGCCCGGTCAAGCCCGCCTAGCCGCCGGCGACGGCAGTGCTGACGCCCGCCTCGGCGAGCGCCGCCTGCGCCGCGGCCAACCGCGCGAGCGGAACCCGATACGGAGAGCAGGAGACGTAGTCCAGGCCGAGCTCGTGGCAGAAGGTCACGCTCTTCGGCTCGCCGCCGTGCTCGCCGCAGATGCCAAGCTTCAGGTCCTCCTTGACCGACCGTCCGCGTTCGACGGCCACGCGCATCAGGTCTCCGACGCCGCTCTGATCGAGCGTCTCGAACGGGTTCCGCTCGAGCACCCCGTCGTCGAGGTAGTGCGTGAGGAACTTGCCCTCCGCGTCGTCGCGCGAGAACCCGAGGGCCGTCTGGGTCAGGTCGTTGGTCCCGAAGGAGAAGAAGTCGGCGTGCTCTGCGATCTCGTCGGCGCGGACGCAGGCGCGCGGAAGCTCGACCATCGTCCCGACGAGATACTCGAGGTCGCCCTCGGCATCGGCCGTGTCGACCGTCAGCTCGCGTAGCCGCCTGAGCTCCTCGGCGAACGCGACGAGCGGGTGCATGATCTCGACGAGCGGGGCATCCCCGGTCCGCTGACCGACCGCGAGCGCGGCGCGGGCGATCGCCCGAACCTGCATCTCGTAGATCTCGGGATACATGAGGCCGAGCCGGCAGCCGCGCGTGCCGAGCATCGGATTCGCCTCCTGCAGCTGGCGGATCCGCGACCGGAGCTTCTCGTCGCTCGTCTCGTCGGCGGCAGGCAGGAACTCGTGGAGCGGCGGATCGAGGAGACGGATCGTGACCGGCAGGCCTGCCATCGCCTCGAAGATCCCCTCGAAGTCGCTCTGCTGCATCGGGAGCAGCCGGTCGAGCGCGGCGCGACGCCCCTCCTCGTTCCGGGCCATGATCATCTCGCGCACGATCGGCAGGCGCTCGTCGCCGAAGAACATGTGCTCCGTCCGGCAGAGGCCGATTCCCTCGGCGCCGAACTCGCGCGCCTTCGCGGCATCCTCCGGCGTGTCGGCGTTCGCGCGGACCTTCAGCCGACGCACGTCGTCGGCCCAGCCGAGGGTCGTCTGGAAGTCCTCGTTGATCTGTGGCGGCACGAGCGGCACCTCGCCGACGATCACGCGGCCGCTGCCGCCGTCGATCGTGATCACGTCGCCTTCGGCCAGGTCGTGCTCGCCGAGGCGTGCCGTTCGGGCCTGGGCGTCGATCGACAGGTCTTCGCAGCCGGCGATGCAGGGCTTCCCCATCCCGCGCGCGACGACGGCCGCGTGCGAGGTCATTCCGCCGTGCGCGGTGAGGATCCCGGCCGCGGCGATCATCCCGTGGATGTCGTCGGGAGTCGTCTCCCAGCGGACGAGGATCACCGACTCGCCCGCCTTCACGCGCTCCTCGGCGGTGTCGGCGTCGAACACGACCTTGCCGGACGCGGCGCCCGGTGAGGCGTTCAGGCCCTTCGCGGCCACGTCGAACTCGGCCTGCGGGTCGATCATCGGGTGCAGGAGGTGGTCGAGCTGGATCGGGTCGATCCGGGCGACCGCCTCCTCCTTGGCGTTGAGGCCCTCGTCGACCATGTCCACGGCGGCCTTGACCGCCGCCGCCGCGGTCCGTTTGGCCGTGCGCGTCTGCAGCAGGAAGAGGTCGCCCTCCTCGACCGTGAACTCGATGTCCTGGACGTCGCGGTAGTGCTCCTCGAGCCGGCGCATCGTCTCGAGCAATTCGCCGAAGGCCTCCGGGAGCCGCTTCCGCATCGCCTCGATCGGCTCCGGCGTCCGGATCCCGCCGACGACGTCCTCCCCCTGGGCGTTCGCGAGGAACTCGCCGTAGAGGCCCTGCTCGCCGGTCGCCGGGTCGCGCGTAAAGGCGACGCCGGTGCCCGACGCGTCGCCCTTGTTGCCGAACACCATCTGGACGACGTTCACGGCCGTGCCGAGGTCGTCCGGGATCCCATGCGCGCGCCGGTAGACCTGCGCGCGCGGGTTGTCCCACGAGTCGAAGACGGCCCGGACGGCATAGCGCAGCTGCTCGCGCGCGTCCTGCGGAAACTCGGAGGCCGTCTCGTCGCGGTAGATGTCCTTGAAGGTCTCGACCAGGCGAGCGAGGTCGTCGGCGGACAGGTCGACGTCCTGCGCGGCTCCCCGCTCGGCCTTCAGGTCGGCGAAGGCCTGCTCGAACCGGTGCGCGTCGATCCCCTCGACGACCTCGCCGTACATCTGAATCAACCGCCGGTAGGAGTCGAGCGCGAAGCGGCGGTTGCCGGTGCGGCCGGCGAGCCCGTCCACGGCCTCGTCGCCCAGGCCGAGGTTGAGGATCGTGTCCATCATCCCGGGCATCGAGACGGCGGCGCCGGAGCGGACCGAGACGAGCAGCGGGTCGTCCGCGTCGCCGAAACGCTTGCCCGTCCGCTCCTCGAGCGCGCGCAGGTGCTCCTCGATCTCCGGCTCGAGCCCCTCGGGAAGCTGCTTGCCGTTCGCGGTGTAGGCGCGGCACGCGTCCGTCGTGATCGTGAACCCGGCCGGAACAGGCACGCCCAGCTGGGTCATCTCCGCGAGGCCGATACCCTTGCCGCCGAGGAGCTCCCGCCCGCCGTTCGAGGGCTCGTCGAAATCGTAGACATACCGCTGAGCAGGCACTTCGCGGCAATCTTCCCACAGCCACCGTGTCGACACCTACTCCACAGATCCTGGCCCTCGGCGGCCACGGCTTCCGTCCGGAGCGGCTGGAGCTGCTGAAGCTCGACGCGCTGATGCTCGGGCTGACCGGAAAGGAGCGTCCACGCGTGCTGTTCGTGCCGACGGCCTCAGCGGAAGATCTGTCGTACACGCTCTCGGTCTACACCGCGCTGTCGGACCGCGCCGACGTCTCGCACTGCATGTTCTTCCCGTATCCGCCGGCCGACCTGCGCGAGCTGGTGCTCTCGCAGGACGTGATCTACGTCGGCGGCGGCAGCACTGCGAACATGCTGGCGATCTGGCGGGTGCACGGGTTCGACGCGCTCCTGCGCGAGGCGTGGGACCGCGGGATCCTGCTCTGTGGCTCGAGCGCCGGGATGATCTGCTGGTTCGAGGCGGGTGTGACCGACTCGTTCCGTCCGGAGCTCGACGGGATGCCGGATGGGCTCGGGTTCCTGCCGGGCAGCGCCTGCCCGCACTACGACGGTGAGGAGCTGCGCCGGCCGCGGTACCACGAGCTGGTCCGCTCGGGTTTCCCGGCGGGTGTGGCGGCCGACGACGGCGCCGGCCTCGTGTTCCGCGGGACGGAGCTCGCGGAGGTGGTCTCGTGCTTCGACGGATCCACGGCCTATCGCGTGGAGCTCGTGGACGGCGACGTGCGCGAGACGCCGCTCGACGCACGGCTCCTGTGAGCACGATCGAGTCGGAGCGCCTCGAGCTCGTGCTCCTCTCGCGCGAGTTCATGGCGGCGCTGCTCGACGGACGGCGCGAGGATGCGGCAGCGGTCGCCGGGATCACCTTGCCGGACGATTGGCCAGGCGAGCACGACCTGCGCTTCCTGCGCTTCCGGCAGAAGCAGCTCGCGAAGGATCCCGAGCACGGCTCGTGGCTCGTGCGCGCGTTGACCCTTCGCACGCCCGGGCGGCCGATGATCGGCCACGCCGGCTTCCACGGAAAGCCCGGAACGAACGCGCTCAAGGCGAAGGACGCGGTCGAGCTCGGCTACACGGTCTTCGAGGACTACCGCGGCCGCGGCTATGCGACCGAGGCCGTGCGGGCCCTGATCGGCTGGGCGGCCGACGAGCACGGGATCCGCCGCTTCGTCGCGTCCGTCAGCCCCGAGAACGTGCCGTCGCTCGCGATCGTGCGGAAGCTCGGCTTCGTCGAGGTCGGGCGGCACTGGGACGACGAGGACGGGCTCGAGCTGGAGTTCGAGCTACGGGTTTGAGCAAGGCGACGCTTGCGGCGCCGACATTAGGACGCGCGGTTCATCCGCGCGTCCGTCTGAACCGACCGGTCGAACCGCTTGAACTTGCTCCGACGCCGCTTCTGGTACGTGCGCGGAGCTCGGCGGCCCAGGCCGCGAGGCGAAGGCCGATCCAAATAGGAGTGAGCAGAACGTAGAAGACGACCACGGCGACGCCGAGGATCGACCACCAGGCAACCCAGTAGCGGACCGGGACGTAGCCCTTGCGGGTGACCCACGCCGGGAATTCGCCACTGGATTTCGACACTTCCGCCACAGTCCCGCGTGGGCCGGCCCGCTACCCTCGCCACTCCCCCGGGTGGGTGGGGGACTGGGACGGGACAGGCGCCATGGCCCCCGAGGCGTCGTCCCAAAGAGGCCTGCCCGTCACGCCACCGGCACCCCCGCCTCCGCGCGCCGCTCCTGGACGATCCGGATCACCCGGTGCGCCGTCTCCTCGATCGACAGCTCAGTCACGTCGATCACGGGACAGCCGAGCCGCCGCTGAAAGGTCTCGGCCTGCTCGAGCTCGCTGTAGATCTCGAGCAAGTCGGCGTAGCGCCGCCCGGAGAGGCGCATCCCGCGCGCCCGCGCGCGCCGGATCTCGCGGAGCCGGTCAGCATCGATCGTCAACCCGACGATCTTCGTCTGGTCGATCGTGAACAGCTCGGGCGGCGGCTCGACCCCGGCGACCACGGGGACGTTCGCCGTCTTGTAGCCGAGATAGCCGAGGTACATCGAGAGTGGCGTCTTCGACGTCCGCGAGACGCCGACGAGCACGATGTCCGCCTCCTCGAGCCCGCCGCCGACCCCGTCGTCGAAGCGCACGGCAAACTCGATCGCCTCGATCCGCTTGAAGTAGGACGCGTCGAGTGGCGCCCGCGCGCCCGGAGTCATCCTCGCCTGCCGTCCCGAGACGCGCGCGACCGCGTCGATCGGATGCCCGAGCAGGTCGCAGTAGTGGACGCGCGCGCGCCGGCACAACGCCCGCATCTCGTCGCGCCACTCCGGCTTCACCAGTGTGTAGACGACGACCGCCGGCCGACCCCGGGCCTGCTCCGCCACCCGGCGCAGGTCGTGCGACGACTCGACGCGCGGGTGCCTGACCTCGAGGAACTCCTGCTCCGGAAACTGCGCCTCGAGCGCGTGCACGAGCCGCGTCGCGGTCTCCCCGGTCGAGTCCGAGACGACGTGCAGCTCGACAGGAGCCTCGGTCATCGCGACATAGTCTGCCGGGCATGGCCGAGTGCGACGTCCTCATCCGCGGCGGAGAGATCTTCGACGGCAGCGGCGGGAAGCCCGTCAGCGGCGACGTGGCGATCGACGGCGACCGCATCGCGGCCGTCGGCGAGCTACGGACGCGCGGCCGCGACGAGCTCGACGCCTCGGGCCTCGCGGTCGCGCCCGGCTTCATCAACGTCCTCAGCTGGGCAGTCGAGTCGCTGATCGAGGACGGCCGCGGCCAGAGCGACCTCCGCCAGGGCGTCACGCTCGAGATCGTCGGCGAGGGCTTCTCGATGGGCCCGTTCAACGAGGCGATGAAGGAGGAGCTGCTCGCCGAGCAGAGCGACATCACTTACGACGTCGAGTGGACGACGCTCGGCGAGTACCTCGACTGGCTGGTCGCGCGCGGGATCTCGCCGAACATCTCGTCGCTCGTCGGCGCGGCGACCGTCCGCATCCACGAGGTCGGCTACGAGGACCGCCCGCCGACGGCCGAGGAGCTCGAGCGGATGACCTCCCTCGTCCGCGCCGCGATGGAAGAGGGCGCCGTCGGCCTCGGCACGGCGCTGATCTACGTCCCGGCGTACTACGCCCAGACGCCCGAGCTGATCGAGCTGGCCCGCGCGAGCGCCGCGTACGGCGGCGTCACGACCTGCCACGTGCGCAGCGAGGGCACGCGGTTCCTCGAGGCGCTCGAGGAGCTGATCACGATCGCGCGCGAGGCCGGGACGCGCGCCGAGATCTACCACCTGAAGGCCGCCGGGCGCGCGAACTGGGGCCTGTTCGAGCCCGCGATCGCGCGGATCGAGGAGGCGCGCGCCGAGGGGCTCGCAATCACGGCCGACATGTACCCGTACCTCGCCGGCGCGACCGGCCTCGACGCGAGCATGCCGCCGTGGGTCCAGGAGGGCGGCCCCGAAGCGTGGCGCGAGCGGCTGCGCGATCCGGCAATCCGCGAGCGCGTCGAGCGTGAGATGACGACGCCCACGAACGGCTGGGAGAACCTCTACCTCGCCGCCGGGCCCGAGAACATCATGCTGCTCTCCTTCCGAAGCGAGCGGCTACGCCCGCTCATCGGCAGGACGCTCGCAGACGTGGCCGCAGAGCGCGGCGTCTCGCCTCCGCAGGCCGCGATGCAGCTCGTGGTCGAGGACGAGAGCCGCGTCGGCGCGGCGTACTTCCAGATGTCGGAGGAGAACGTCCGGCGCGGGCTCGCGCTGCCGTGGGTCAGCATCTGCTCAGACTCGAGCACGCCGGCGCCCGAGGGTGTGTTCCTTAACTCGAACCCGCACCCGCGCGCGTACGGCGCGTTCGTCCGCTTCCTCGGCAAGTACGTGCGGGACGAGGGGCTCGTGCCGCTCGAGGAGGCGATCCGGCGGATGACCTCGCTGCCGGCGGAGGTCTTCCGCCTGCGTGGGCGCGGGTCGCTGACGGGCGGCGCGTTCGCGGACGTCGTCGTCTTCGACCCGACCGAGATCCAGGATCACGCGACGTTCGAGCAGCCGCACAAGTACGCGACCGGCGTGCGCCACGTGCTTGTGAACGGCGTGCCGGTGATTCGCGACGGCGAGCACACCGGCGCGCTTCCCGGCCGGGTCGTTCGCGGCCCGGGCTACCGCGCCGGGTGACGAGGGCGGCCGCCGGAACCGCGGCGTTCTTCGTGCTCGCGCCCGGCGTCGTGGCCGGGCTGGTGCCGTGGCTGCTCACCGGTTGGGAGGTCGATGAGCCGCTGCCGTACTGGCTGCCGCTGCGCGTGGTCGGCCTGGCGCTGCTCGCCGCCGGCGTGGCGGTGCTCGGCCATGCCTTCGTGCGCTTCGTCGTCGAAGGCCTCGGCACGCCCGCGCCGGTTGCGCCGACGGAGCGGCTCGTGGTCGGCGGGCTCTACCGCTACGTCCGCAACCCGATGTACCTCGCCGTCGAGGCCACGATCGTCGGCCAGGCGCTCCTGCTCGGGCAGCTTTCGCTGCTTGTGTACGCGACCTTCGTCGGCGTCGCGTTCGCCGCGTTCGTGCAGTGGTACGAGGAGCCGACGCTGCGGCGTCAGTTCGGCGACGAATACGAGGCTTACCGCCGAACCGTGCCGGCCTGGCTGCCGCGGCTGCGCGGGTGAGATCGCAGGCGGCCGGCGGCCCGCAGGACCCGCAGCGCGTTCAGCGTGATCATCTCGTTCGGCCCTCGGCGGCCCCAGTCGACGACCTCGACCCCGGTTCCGTCCTGACCGACGGCGCGCCACCAGCGGGGCCCCGCGTGCCAGCGGCCGTCGTCCTGCTGAAGGCCGACTAGTACGTCCAGCGCCTCGCGCGCGCGAGCGTCGCGCGCCCGACCGAGGCGCGAGAGCACGAGCAGCGCCTGGAGCACGTCGTAGTGCCAGTACGGCGGGTAGTGCGGCACGAGCCAGGTCTGGTCGATCACCTCGCCGGTCTGCAGCGACCGGAAGAGGCGGTGCTCGAGAAAGAGCTCCGCGGCGGCGCCCGCTGCGCGCCGCGCCGACTCGTCGCCCGTCGCGAGCCAGTACTCGTGCAGCCCCCACGCCGGCGCGAACGACTCGTGGAACGACGAGCGCCGCCCGCTCGCGCGCAGATCACAGTTCCAGCCGCCGTCGGGCCACTGCCACTCGACGAGCGACCGCGCGAGCAGGCCCACACGCTCGTCCTCGGCAAGGCCGAGCCGACAGCAGACCGCCAGCGCGTTGCCCTCCTGTGAGGCGCAGCGGCGTGGAAGGCCGTCCACGACCTTGACGCCGCGGCGATGGCCCTTCCCGGTCAGCCAGTCGAGCACCGTCTCGGCGGCGGCGACCGCGCGCGGCTCGCCTCGGGGCACCTCGAGCTCGACGAGCGAGACAAGGCGCCAATGCGCCCCGATCCACTTCCTGTACGGGTGAACCCCGAAGCTGCCGTCGGACTGCTGGCCGGCGAGCAGCGCCCGCACCTTCGGCCCGTCGAGCACGCCCTCAGCGTGGGCGTTCTGGCCGAGCGCGTCTCGACGCGTGAGGTATGCGATCGCCGGCTCGCTCGACGCCAGCAGCCAGTCAACGGCGGATTCGGCATTCACCGGCGCTAGCGGGGGATCTGCGAGAAGTCGCCGAGCAGGGCGACGGTATCGCGGACGTCGAGCAGGAGCCGCAAACGGTTTCCGCGCACGGCGGAGTCGTCCGCCATCACCAGCACCTCGTCGAAGAAGCGGTCGATCGGCGGGCCGAGCTCCTCGGCGGCGGCAATCGCCTCGTCGAGGTCGCCTGCGGCGAGCGCCGACTCGACTCGGGGTGCAACGCGCTGGAGCACCTCGGCGACCTCGCGCTCGGCCGGCTCGGTCAGCAGGTTCGGATCGAGCGCGTCCGCGGCACCCGCCTCCTTCCCCGCGAGCCGGTGGGCCCGCGCATGGGCCGCGTGGAGTCGCCCGAGCCGCTCGTCGTCGAGCTCCGCGA
>JBKOXJ010000027.1:0-10722 GCA_046724905.1 Actinomycetota bacterium
CGCGTCGGCGGCCTCGACCGCGACCCGGGGCGGCTTCACCTACCGCGGCACGGTCGCGCACGTCGTCGACGGGGACACCGTCGACGTGCGCCTTCGTTCGGGTGCACGCGAGCGAGTGCGGCTGATCGGGATCGACACGCCGGAGGTCGGTGAGTGCATCGCGGCGGCCGCGACCCGCTCCGCCGAGGCCCTCGCGGGATCGCAACCGGTAGTGCTCAAGGGCGACCCGACCCAGGCAATGCGCGACAAGTACGGACGGCTGCTCGCGTACGTCTGGATCCGCGGGGCCCGCGACCTAGGCTTCCAGCAGCTGGCCCGCGGCCTCGCGCGCGTGTACGTCTACGACCGGCCGTTTCAGCGGCTGGGCGCGTACCGAGCCGCCGAACGAGCGGGAAAGCGCCGGTCGCGGAGCGTCTGGCACGCGTGCGGCTCTGGACCGAAGTGCGACCCGTCCTATCCCGACGTCTGCATCCCGCCGCCCCCGCCGGACCTCGACTGCGCGGACGTGGCGTACAAGAACTTTCGCGTCGTGGGCGCCGACCCGCACCGCTTCGACGGCGACCACGACGGCGTCGGCTGCGAAGACTAGGGGCCGCCGGCGTGGCGCCGGCGGCCCCTGGAACCTAGGCCATCCCCGCCATGGCCTGTTTGGCCCGCTCCATCATCTCCTCGGGCGGGACCTCTTCCTTGCGCGTGGCGATCTGCCACTCGTGCCCGAAGGGATCGAGGACCTTGCCGTACCGGTCGCCCCAGAACTGGTCGTCGACGGGCATCGTGATATTCGCGCCGGCGTCGACGGCGTCCTGGACGACCGAGTCGACGTCCTCGACGTAGACGAACAGCCCGACCGTCGTGGCGCCGACCTCCTTCGGCGGCTTGATCCCCGACTGCGGCATCGGGTCGGCGAGCATGATCACCGAGTTGCCGATCTCGAGCTCCGCGTGGGCGATCTTGTCGGAGTCGGGGAAGGGCATGCGCCCGCGCTCCTTCGCGCCGAACGCCCGCGTGTAGAACTCAATCGCCTTCGCGGCGTCGTCCACGGCGAGGACGGTGCTGATCGTGTTGTACCCCTCGGGGATGGGCTTAGCGGCCATAGTCCTCCTTCCGGGGCTGATTGATCGAACCGACAGCGATCCTATCCTTCCCCGGATACGCCCAAACGCGAAGGGGGAGCCATGAAGGATCGCTTGCCGATCGTCCTCTCGACCGCCGCGCTCGCCGTTGCCGTTCTCGGCCTGACGCCGGCGGGAGAAGCGGCCCGAAACGTCCTCGTGCCGCGGAACTCGGTCGGGACGGCGCAGCTCCGCAACGGCGCCGTCGTCAGCAGCAAGGTGCGGAACGGGTCGCTTCGCGCCGTCGACTTCGCGCGCGGCAAGCTGCCGCAGGGTCCGGCGGGACCGGCCGGCCCGGCGGGCCCCGCGGGGCCGCAGGGACCGGCGGGCGTCAGCGGGCGCCAGGCCGTGTTCGCCACGAGCGCCAGGAACTCGACGTCGTTCAAGTCGGCTGCCGCAGCATGCCCGGCCGGGAAGCAGGTGCTCGGCGGCGGCGCAGCCGTCGCGCCTACGGGCGCCGCGGTCCCGGTCGCGATCACGACCAGCTACATCAGCGGCACGACCTGGACCGCGTCGGCCCGCGAGACGACCACGTACGGCGGCAGCTGGAACCTGAACGTTGTCGCGATCTGCGCGACGGTCGCCGGGTAAGTCGGCTAGCGCCGAACCTCCCCGACGACCTCGTACCGCTCGACGGACGTCCGCCGTCCGCTCCACTGCTCGAAAATGTCGCCGAGCTGCCGCGGCATGTCCTCATCGAAGGTCGACTCCGCGGCCGCGAGGTTCTCCTCCGAGTCGAAGAGATTGATCGAGATGAATTCCCCCTTCGAGCGGTCGAGGAGCTCCATCCGTCCCTGCCAGCCCTGCATCGCGTCGAGCATCGGCTGGATGCGCTCCATCGCGGCGTCCATCGTCTTTTCGGCGGCCTCGACGTCGACGCCTTCGAACACTGCCACTCTGGCGACCATCTGTGCCTCCTTCGTCGATTGTGAGGACCCTATGGCAACTACGATCGCAAGGTGCCGGCCACACGGATCTCGGCGCTGTGGCGCGACCGGTTCGGGATCGACGCGCCACGCAAGATCATCTGCATCGGGCTCAACTACCGCGACCACGCCGAGGAGCAGGGCGCGGCGCTCCCGGAGGAACCGCTGCTCTTCGCGAAGTTCGCGAACGCGCTGCTCGACCCCGGCGAGTCGATTCCTCTGCCGCGGGAGAGCACGCACGTCGACGCGGAGGCCGAGCTGGCGGTGGTCATCCGCGCGGCCGGACGGCGGGTGTCTGAGGACCAGGCGCTCGGCCTGGTCGCCGGCTACACCTGCGCCAACGACGTCACCGCCCGCGACCTCCAGCGCCGCGACAGCCAGTGGCTGCGGGCGAAGAGCTTCGACGGGTTCTGCCCGTTGCTGCCGGAGCTCGCGGCCGTCGACGACCTGGGTGACGCCAACGGGCTGCGGGTCGTCCAGCGGCTGAACGGCGACGTCCTCCAGGACGGGACGACGGGCGACCTGATCTTCGGCGTGCCGCGCCTCGTCGCGCACGCGTCGAGCGTGTTCACGCTGGAACCGGGCGACGTGATCCTGACCGGCACGCCCGCGGGCGTAGGCGTGCACCGCGACCCTCCGATCTCGTTGAAGCCGGGCGACACCGTCGAGGTCGAGATCGAAGGGATCGGCGTCCTCGCGAACCCGGTGGTCAGGGAGTGATGAGCTCCGTACGCAGCTCGTGGCTCTCATCCGGCAGGCGCGCCTCGTAGTAGAGGCGGCAACCGCCCTGTGGGAGCTCGAGGACGTCCAGGTAGCGGACGTCGGCCACGGGCTCGTTGCCAATCGCGACGAGACGGCCCGGCTCGCCGACGGGGACGGCCAGGCCGGTGCGCTCGAAGAAGTTCTCCTCCTTCGTCGCCCGGCCGTCGTAGGCTGCGCGTCCGTCGGCGAGGACGGCCGTCACGCGGGTGCCGCGGGCGTCCCACGTTCCGGGTCGCGGCGAGAGCGCGGTGCCGTGCCATTCCCACGCGACCCCGTCGCCGCTCGTCGCGTACGCGGTCGTCATCCGGTCCTCCTCGCCAGGCTCGTCCAGCGGGTGGCAGCAGATCCAGGCCTGCCAGCGGCCGTCGCGGCGGCGGATTACCGGGTCCTTGACGCCCGTGCGCTCGTCCCCAGGGAACACGGCGCGGGCCTCGGCGTCGGCGAGCCCGGCCGGATCGTCGGCCTCGAGCACGTCGATCCACCAGTGTTTGCTCCCGGGCGTCGCACAGCAGACGTAGAGGCGCCACCGGCCTGCGTCGGTGCGGACGAGCGCCGGGCGCTCGAGCGACATTGCCCCGAACCGCGCCTTGTCCAGAGTCGCCACGGTCGCGAGCCGCTCGCCGTCGTTTGAGCGCGCCACGACCACCGCCGCACCGCGCTCGGCGACAACCCGGATTCGATAGGCGACGACAACGGTGCCGTCCTCGTCCAGCGCCGCGCTGGACGATCCCGCCCAGCTCCCGGGCCCGGCGGCGGGCGCCGGCACGGCGAGTGTGACCCGGCCGGAGCCCGGCACCGGGAAGCTGCTCATCTAACCGATGCGTTCGACGCGCTCGACGCGCGCGCCGCGGCGCTCGAGCGTGCGGATCGCCTCGGCCACGGCGCTGGCGAAGTCGCGGCTGGGGAGGGCGCACTCGATCTCCGTTGCGCCGTTCGAGCGCAGCCAGTAGCCGCGTTCGCCGGGCGGCGTGCTCGGGAGTGCATCGACGGCGACGACGAAGCGATGCTCGCGGGCAGCCCCCGCAGTCTCCTCGCCGAGCCGGCGCAGGATCGGCTGGAGGAGCACGAGCAGGATGTTCGCGACGGCAGCGACGCCGAGGACGCGGAGAAGGGCGCCTTCGGCCACGTCGTGGACGACGTCGAGCACCGCCGCTGAGAGGATCAGTCCGATCATGACCGCGAGAGTGACTGCGGCCCAGAAGGCGATCGACGACGCCCGCGACTCGCCGTCCCGGCGCCGCGCCTCGAGCATCGCGAGCTCCGCGACGGCGAACGCCCAGATCACCGCGAGGCCGGTGGCGCGCCATCCGACCCCCGCATCCCAGACCTGTCCGACGAGGAGGAGAAAGGCGAGCAGCGCCAAGCCGAGCGATGTCCAGGCCAGCGGCCGGTTACGGCCACGGTCGAGCAGGACGCCGCCCGGAAGGGCCAGCAGGCTGAAGAGGCCGACGAGCGACGTCGTCGCGAGGATGTTGATGGAGCCGCGGTTGAAGTCGGCCGTCAGCAGGACGACGATCGCGAGCAGCGCTGTCAGCGAGAGCGAGCCCGCGATCGTCAGCAGGCCGATGCGGCGGAGCGAGGTCTGCACGCTCGGATCGTAGGGCGGTCCCGCGACGGCGCAATAGCATCGTCCCGTGCGTCCGCGACCCCAGCGGCTCGAGCGGCTGCCGCAGCAGTACTTCACGGCGTTACTCGCTCGTGTTGCGGAAGCCGCCGCGCTCGAGGGCGAGCCGCTCGTCGACCTCGGCCGCGGCAACCCGGAGGTGGGGCCGCCCGCGCACGTGATCGAGGCGGCGCAGCGCGCGGCGGCCGACCCGCAGGCGCACGGCTACCCGCCGTTCCGGGGGCTGCCGCAGCTCCGCGAGGCGGTGGCGAAGCGGTACCGCGACGTCTACGGCGTCGAGCTGGATCCCGACCGCGAGGTCGCCGTCGTGCCGGGGACGAAGACGGCGCTCGTGGAGCTCTGCCTCGTGCTCGCGGAGCACGGGAGCATCGTGCTGCTGCCCGACCCCGGGTACCCGGACTACCCGTCCGGCGTGGCGCTGTCCGGAGCGCGCCTCGTCCCGCTGCCGCTCGTCGGCGACGGCTGGGCGCCGGATTTCTCCGCCGTGCCGCGGGAGGACGTGGCCGCCGTCTACCTCAATTACCCGTCGAATCCGTGCGCCGTCGTCGCCCCTGAGGGCGCGTTCGAGGGGGCGATCGTGTTCGCACGCGATACGGACTCGGTGGTCGTGCACGACTTCGCCTACGGCGACCTCGTCTTCGACGGCCGGCAGCCCGAGAGCCTGCTCGCACACGAGGGTGCGAGGGACTTCGGGGTCGAGATGTTCTCGATGTCGAAGTCCTACGGAATGGCGGGATGGCGGCTGGGGTTCGTCGCCGGCAACGCCGAGGTCGTCGAGCGCATCAACCTGCTCCAGGACCACAACCGCGCCGGCGTCTTCCGGGCCGTGCAGGAGGCCGGGATCGCTGCGCTCAGCGGGCCGCAGGAATCCGTGGCCGAGCGGCGGGACCGCTACCAGGCCCGGCGCGACCGGGTTCTGTCGGCGCTCGCCGTTCCGGCCGTGAGCGAAGGGACGTTCTACGTCTGGATCGAGCTGCCCGCGGGCGTCGCGCCGGAATCGCTGCTCGTGGAGCGCCGGGTCGCGGTCGCGCCGGGTGAGGGCTTCGGATCGCGAGGCATTGGTTGGGCCCGCCTCTCACTTGCGGTCAGCGACGAGCAGCTCGACCTCGGGCTGGAGCGGCTTAGACGCGCTTTCGAATGATCCCCCCGTTTCGACCGGTCCGTTCAGACGGACGCGCGGATGAACCGCGCGTCCTGATGGTCGGCGCCGCTAGCGTCGCCTTAGCCGCCTTGGTCTAGCGAGGACCGCGCCGAGCAGGAACCCGGCGGCCAGGAGCTGCGCCCACGCCCGGAGCCCTCCGCTCTGGTGGAGCCGGCGCCAACGGTGCGTCGGAAAGAGCTTGCGCCCGCCGGGCCTCGGGAGGCGATAGACGTGCTCGACGTCAGGCAGCGACGCCGCCAGGGCGCCCGAGACCGCCGGATCTCCCAGCCCCCGCCGCGCAATCAGGAGCGCGACCAGCGCGGCGCCGCTGTTGATCTCGAAGCTGCGGCTCGGCAGATCCTGGTGGGGCATCACGTCGCCGAGGAAGTGCGCGAGGAGACCGAGCGGAACTGCGACGGCGTGCGAACCGGTCACCGCGCCGATCGCAGCACCCGTCGCAACATGCAGCGAGACGATCATCTACACAGGACCAAAAAAATTCGCCGAGCCGGTTTCGCTTTCGTCCACCGATCCGACCGACTTTCCGCTTCCGCGTACTGCCGCCCGGATCAGTTTCGTCCTACTTGCGCTCCGTGCTCGGCGCAAGGCGGCACGTTAGGCGAGGGACCGGGTCGGTGCAAGGGCCTCTGCGAATGAACTTGTCGCAAATTGCGGACATCAATTCGAGCGGATGAAGTTTCCGTCCGGATCGAGCTCGACGAAGTGGTCGGCCTCGCCGCTCCGGTACGCCGCGCACTGGTTCTCGCGGCGGTCGTCGATGGGGCGGCGCGGGTCGTGCGCGACGTCGGCGACCCAGCCGGGCTTGATCACTCCGAGGCACGGGCCGCGGCTCATGTCGACCCCTCTCGCCTTCGCGCGCGCGTACGCCTGCTTCGCGAGCGCGACCGTCGAGTCATCAGCCTTGGCTCCGCCGCAGCCCGACGCGACGGCGGCGACGGCGAGGACGAGCGCTGTGCGGGACACGCCGTCGAGTTTGTATCCTCGGGAGGCGCGCAGGCAACCGGCCGAAAGGAGATCGCATGTGCTGGTCGCGGCTTGAGTGGCAGGAGTGGCTGGAGCTCGAGGAACAGCGCGCCCGGGAGGCCGAGGCATCGCGCCTCGACGCGGAGACCGAGCGCAAGCCGACGGAGGAGGAGCGCGAGCAGGAGCCCGAGCGCGAGCTCTTGACCGTTTAGAGCTCCAGCGCCATCAGGATCGCGTCGACGTAGCCGTCCACCCGCTTGTAGTGGCGGCGGCGGTAGCCCTCGCGCTCGAAGCCGAACTGCTCGTAGAGCGCGATCGCGGCCTCGTTGTGCGGGAAGACGTGCAGCTCGAGCTTGCGCACGCCGACACCTCGCGCCCACTCGCACGCGGCCTCCAGGAGCGCGCGCCCGATCCCGCGGCGCCGGTGGCTTGCGGCGACCATCAGCCCGAGGTCGGCGACGTGGTAGCTCGCCGGGTGCATGTCGCGCGCGACCGAGAGGCGCCCGACGATCCCGTCGGGCACCTCGGCGACGAACACGGCGGCGTGCGGATAGCGGCGAATCGACTTGAGGTAGCGCCGCTCCTCCCCCACGCCGCGCCAGTCGCTCGTCGTGATCAGCCAGCCCTCCGGCTCTGACCCGACTGCGCGGGCGAGCTCGACGAGCGCAGCGGCATCGCCCGGTTCCGCTTCTCGGACGACGAAGGTCATTCCACGACGATGCCAGCACCACCCCGGCGCGGGTCACCAGCAGCGGCGAGGCTCCCGTCCGGCAGCGTCTCGACCGCCGAGGCGCCCCCGAAGTAGAGATTCCGCCGCCGCCAGCGGACGACGTCGAAGCCCCACTCCTCGAGCCGGTCGAGCTCGGCCGGGTCGTTACCGCCCTCGCAGTGCAGGTGCGGCTCTTCGAGGTGCACGCGCGGACGCTCGATCGCGTCCTCGACCGGCAGCCGGTGAGCGAGCACGTTGACGACGATCTGCATGATCGCGCCGCGCAGCCGTAGCGAGCCCGCGCTGCCGACGACGAGGCGCGGACGCCCATCGGCCAGCGCGACGGAGGGCGACATCATCGACGTCATCCGCATTCCGGGCTTCGGCGGACGACCGGGCCCGAGGTCGTACTCGCCGAGCATGTTGTTCAGCCCGACCCCGGTGCCGGGCACGACGACGCCCGATCCCGAGCCCGTCGAGCACGAGAGCGAGGCGGCGTTCCCGCGCGCGTCGACGGCGGAGATGTGCGTCGTCCCCCCGACCTCGACCTGCGTCCGCAGGCGGCGCAATCCGGCCTCGAGCGACGAGTCCGCAAGCAGCTCGCGCGCGAGGCCGCCCCGGTGCAGCCGGCTCGCGAACCCGGCCGTCCGCACTCGGTTCTGCTCGCGCATCACCTCCGCCAGGAGCGCGATCGCCTCGGCACTCCCGAGGCCGCCGTCGAGCCCGACGGCCTCGAGCAGGCGCAGCCCGTACGCGATCAGCGTCCCGCCCGACGACGGCGGCGGGTTCGAGACGAACTCGGCTCCCTCGAACCGGCACCGCACGGGCCGCCGCCAGATCACGCGGTACGAGGCAAGGTCGTGGCGCGTGATCTCGCCGCCGTCACGTTCGAGATGGCGCACGAGCGCGTCCGCCAGCTCTCCGCGGTAGAGGACCGCCGCGCCCTCGGCCGCCAGACGCTCGAGCGTGTCCGCGAGGTCTGGCATCCGCAGCACGTCGCCCGCGACGAGGCGCTCCTCCTCACCGTAAATCCGGCGGCCGTCCGGGGTATGGCGGAGGATCGCGTCGAGGATCGCGTGTAGGAACGCCTGCCCGGCTGTGATCTCGACGCCGGTGCGCGCAAGCTCGATCGCCGGGCGCACGAGCTCTGGCCACGGCAGCGACCCGTAAACGCGGTGGGCCGCCTCGAGCCCGAGCGGCGCTCCCGGCACGGCGCAGGACGGGGCGCCGATGTGGAAGATCTGGGTCGACTCAGGGTCGAACTCGACGTCGATGCGGTGCATGTCCATGTGGCCCGCGCGGCGCCGCCCGAGCCCGGGAACCGCGACGAAGAAGTCGAGCAGCCGGCTCATGCCGTCCCGTGCGCGGTGGACGAGCATGAAGCCGCCGGAGCCGGGGCCGGTCAGCGGACTCTCCGTCACCCACGAGGCCAAACCGGCAGCGATGCAGGCGTCGACGGCGTTGCCGCCCTCGGCGAGCACGCGGGCGCCTGCCTCGGCCGTGACGGGGTGCCCTGCGGCGACGGCTCCTTTCATGCGCGTAAGTCTGCGCGCCGTTCCGGAGCCGGGCAAACGGTGGAACGATCGTCACCCTCCCGGCAACAGGTGTTCATAGAAAACTCACCTCAGCGCGCTACGGTGAGGCGAATGCGGCTAACTGCCCGGAGCCGGCTTCTCTGCGCCCTCGGGCCTGCGGCGCTCGTGCTCGTCGCGACCTCGCCGCACCTGCTCGGCAATCAGATCGGCGACGCGCTCGAGACCGTCAGCGACGCGGATCCACGCTCGCTGTGGCTCGCCGCCGCGGCGATGCTCGGTGCGCTCGTGTGCTCGTCCTGGGCCTGGCGTGCGGCGCTTCTGCTCTGCGGGGCGACGCTCGACCGCGGCGATGCGACTGCGCGCTACGGCGCCGGCTCGCTCGTGAACTTCTTTGCACCGGCGCACCTCGGCGACGCCGTCCGCGTCGCGCTCTTCGCCCGGGCGTTGGAGGGACGCGACCGCCTCTGGACAACCGGCGGCGTCCTCGCGATTGTCGCGGTCGCGCGCTGCCTCGTCCTCGCCGTGCTCGTGACCGCGGCGGCCGCGGTCGGCGCACTCCCGCTCTGGCCGATTGCCCTGCTGCTCTCGGCCGGCGCCGGCGCTGCCGTGCTGGCAATCGTGACTCGAAGCCGGAGCGCACATTCCCGGATCGCTCACTTCCTTGACGGTTTTCGTGCGGCGGGTCGCGATCCATCCGGAGCGGTGCGCATCGCGGGCTGGGTGTTCGCGGCCGGTGTCGCCCGGCTCACCGCCGCCACCGCGATCGTGTCCGCCCTCGGCGTCGGCCCGCCGTTGCGCATCGCTCTCGTGCTGCTCCCGGCCGTGGCGTTGGCCGGGATCCTGCCGCTCACGCCGGGCAACATCGGGCCGAAGGCCGGGGCGATCGCGGTCGTCCTCCACGGCCAGGGTGTCGGGTTGCAGACGGCCCTCTCGGCCGGGATCGCCTTCCAGGCCGTCGAGACCGCGGTCGCGCTTGCGTTCGGCGTCGTGAGTGGGATCGTGCTGGCCCGAAGCCGGCTCGTCTCCGCTCACCGGGCCGCGGTCGCGAGTGCCGCCGCAAGCGCCTGCCTCGGCCTCCTTGCCGGGCTCGGCGCCACGTTCCTCTTCAATCTCGTCTAGGTCGTTGCGGACTGACGTCGAGCGGGTCGACCGGTCGTTTCAGACGGACGCGCGGATTAACCGCGCGTCCTGACGTCGGCGCCGCGAGCGTCGCCTTTGCTAGCCGCGGAGAAAGCTCGGCGGCTCGAGCTCGTCGCCGCCGCGGGACGCGGGCTCCGGCCGCGGGCGCGGCCGCAGCGAGCGCCCGGAGCCCAGACCGGTCGCGATCACCGTCACCCAGATCTGGCCGTTCAGCCGCTCGTCGATCGTCGCCCCGAAGATGATGTTGGTCGCGTCGGTCGCGCCGCGGCGGATGATCTCGGCCGCGTCGTTGACCTCGATCAGCGACAGGTCGTCGCCGCCGGCGATCGAGAGCAGGATCCCTCGCGCGCCGACGAGCTCGGTATCGATCAGGGGCGAGCGCAGCGCCCGCTCGGCGGCCTCGCGCGCCCGGTTCTCGCCGGTCGCGAAGCCGATCCCCATCAGCGCCGTCCCGGCGTCCTTCATGATCGTGCGAACGTCCGCGAAGTCGAGGTTGATCAGCCCCGGCATCGTGATCAGGTCGGTGATCCCCTGGACGCCCTGGCGGAGGACGTCGTCGGCGATCTTGAACGCGTCGAGCATCGACGTCGACTTGTCGAGCACGTCGAGCAGCCGGTCGTTCGGGACGACGATCAGCGTGTCGCACGTCGCGCGCAGCGCTTCGAGGCCTGTCTCTTATACACATCTGACGCTGCCGACGACCAGGCACCAGTGTAGTTCTCGGGGGGGGGCGGGTGGTTTTGTGGGGGGGGGGGGGGGGGGGGGGGGGGGGGGGGGGGGGGGGGGGGG
>JBKOXJ010000154.1:0-12731 GCA_046724905.1 Actinomycetota bacterium
CTTCATCGCGGCGGTCCAGGTCCCGAACGGACAGATCGTCGGGCAGTTCCCGGCCGTCGGCCAGCTGGAGCACTTCGGGATGGTGTTCGAGAAGGGAAGCGGGCTCGTCGCCTGCGTCAACCGGGCGCTCGCGAAGCTGAAAAGCGACGGGACGCTCGCCGGCATCCAGAAGGAGTGGCTGTCCGACAAGGCCAGCGCTCCGCTCTTGAGCTAACCAAGCGTTAGGGCTGTGGAGCCCGTCGGCAGCCGCGGCTCGAGGATCCTCGGCGGTCCCGGCGGCGAAGGCGCCCGCAGCGTGGCGATCGCGCTGGTCAGCACGGTCGTCTTCGTCACGCTGGTGGTCCTCCTTGTCGCCACCTCGTCGGGCTGGCCCGAGGTGAAGCAGTCGTTCTTCGACGCCGAGAAGTTCCGCGCATCCTTCCCGGACATCGCGCGGGCGTTCGCGGTGAACGTCCGGATCTTCTGCATCGCCGAAGTGTTCATCCTCGTGTTCGCGCTCGTGATCGCGATTCTCCGGAGCCTGCCCGGGCCGGTGTTCTTCCCGATCCGCGCGCTGGCGATCGTCTACACCGACCTCTTTCGCGGCGTGCCGACGATCCTCGTGATCTACATCCTCGGATTCGGCGCGCCGGCGCTCGAGATCTCCGGGATCCCGCGCTCGCCGATGTTCTGGGGCGTCGTCGCGCTCGCGCTCGTGTACTCGGCCTACGTGGCCGAGGTCTACCGGGCGGGGATCGAGTCCGTGCACCCGAGCCAGGAGGCGGCGGCGCGCTCGCTCGGACTCTCGCGCACGAAGGCGTTGCGCTTCGTCGTGCTGCCGCAGGCCGTGCGCCGCGTCGTGCCGCCGCTCCTCAACGACTTCATCGGGTTGCAGAAGGACTCGGCGCTCGTCGCGCTGATCGGGCCGGTCGAGGCGTTCCGGCAATCGCAGATCGAGGTGGCGGCGAGCTTCAACTACACGCCCTACCTGGCGACGGCGCTGCTCTTCGTGCTGCTGACGATCCCGCTCGCGCGGCTGACGGACTGGCTGATCCTACGCGACCGACGGCGGCAGCTCGCCGGGGGCATGCCGTGAGCGCGGCCGAGGCGCTGCGCCTCGAGGGGCTCCGGAAGTCGTTCGGGCGACTCGAGGTGCTGAAGGGGATCGACCTCGCGCTCGCCGAGCACGAGGTGGTCTGCCTGATCGGCGCGTCAGGTTCGGGGAAGTCGACCTTGCTCCGCTGCGTGAACCTGCTCGAGCGGATCGACGCCGGGCGAATCCTGCTGGGCGGCGACGAGATCAGCGCGCGCGGCGTCGACGTCAACCGCGTCCGGCGACGGATCGGAATCGTCTTCCAGGCCTTCAATCTCTTCCCGCACATGACGGTGCTGCGGAACGTGACGCTGGCGCCGGCGGAGGCCCTCGGGACGGCGCGTGCCCAGGCCGAGCGCGAGGCCCTCGACCTCCTCGGCCGCTTCGGGCTCGCGGACAAGCGGAACGAGTACCCCGACCGGCTATCGGGCGGCCAGCAGCAGCGGGTGGCGATCGTGCGCGCCCTGGCGATGCGGCCGGCCCTGATGTTGCTCGACGAGGTCACGAGCGCGCTCGACCCGGAGCTGATCGCCGAGGTGCTGAACGTGATCCGCGAGCTCGCCGCCTCCGGGATGACGATGCTGATCGCGACCCACGAGATGGGCTTCGCCCGCGACATCGCCGACCGGGTCTGCTTCCTGGACGCCGGCGTCATCCTCGAGGAGGGGGCGCCGGAGCAGATCTTCACGCGCCCGCGCGAGCCGCGGACGCAACGGTTCCTCGAGCGGATCATCGAGGCCGGGCGGCTCTAACAAGATGACCAGTATAGTGACCATATGACTAAAAGACTGTCTGCAACGGAAACGAAAGCAAAGATCCTTGCTCTGCTAAACGAAGTCGCGGCCGGCGAGGAGATCGAAATCACGAAGCACGGCCGCACCGTTGCGCGGCTAGTGCCGGCCGTTGGTCCTGGGGCCCTGAAGGGAAGCCTCACCGGCGTGGCGATGACGGCGGCAGAGGACGAGGAGCTCTTCGCCACCGGAGCGCCCTGGGATCTTCGGTGACAACCCTTCTGCTTGACAGCCACGTCTTGCACTGGTGGTCCGCCGAGCCCACAAGGATCAGCCGAACCGCCGCCAGCGCGCTCGCCGACGCCGACGAGTTGGCGGTGGCGGCGATCTCGTGGTTCGAGCTCGCCTGGCTGGCGACGCACGAGCGGATCGTCGTCGCGATCCCCATCCGATCGTGGCTCGATCAGCTGGCCGCACGGGTGCGAACAGTCGCGCTCACGCCGGCGGTTGCCGCGACAGCCGTCTCGTTACCGTCGTCTTTCGCGGGCGACCCCGCCGACAGGCTCATCTACGCGACCGCGGTCGAGCACGGCTGGCGGCTGGTCACCAAGGATCGCCGGCTGCGGGCCCACCGCCACCCCAAGCCGTTGACGCTCTGGTAGATGCGCCGTCGCGACGAATCTTTGAAGCGATGCTCGACGAGCCGCGCCGGATCGCGCGTGCACGACTGAGCCGGGGCCGGGGCAGCCGATGGCCGCGGCCTACTGCGCTATTCTGCGCGGGCGCTTCCGCGCACGGAGAAGTGGCCGAGTGGCTGAAGGCGGCGCCCTGCTAAGGCGTTAAGGGGCCGAATGGCTCCTTCGAGGGTTCGAATCCCTCCTTCTCCGCTGAGTACGGGTGAACCCATGGTTCCCCCATGAGCCCCCTCCTTTTTTTGCGGTGGGCGAGTCTTCTGGCTCGAGCTCCGGCAGAGCGCGGCTCTGCCCGCTTCCACCGGAACGCTGCCAAGGACGCTACCCTTCGGTGTCGCTCGGAGGGGTGGCAGAGCGGTCGAATGCGGCGGTCTCGAAAACCGTTTCGGGCCTCTGGGTCCGACGAGGGTTCAAATCCCTCCCCCTCCGCTTAGGCCGAATCCCGCACGGTTGACCGGGATTCGGCCCTCTGCGGCCAGTCATTCGAGCCCGAGCGGTTTGCTGCTTGAAACCGCTAGAGAGCGTTCTACAGTGGCCCTCACTGGCCCACTCGCGCCGCTGTCGGTCTTCAAGAGGCGGGCGCCCAGCGAATATTCGTGATCTCGCCTTCCCAGGGGATGACAAGCCGTCTCGCGCCGCCGTAGGAGTTCATCACCGAGATCCCGGGCCTCGAGGCGAACGCGATCAGGCGGCCGTCCGGTGACCAAAGCGGGCTAGCCCCGCGCGCGATCAGCCTGCGCTGTTTCTGAGCGTCTGCAGTGGCGACCCAGATCGCCTCTCCACGTTCGAACGCAATCTCGCGACCGGTTGGTGACCATGAGAAGTTCAGGCGGCTGGTGAAGCCGCGAGCCAGCCGGTGCGCGCGGCTCCCGTTGACGTTCATCACGTAGAGCTCGCGAACCGAACCCCTACGTCGATCAATGACGAGCTTGCGCCAGTTTGGAGAGAGCTCGAACCGATCACGGTGGCCCAATCGCCAGTAGAGGCGCCGCTGACCGCTTCCATCGGCGTTCATCACCCACAACTCCGGTCTCTCCAGCGCCTGGGGATTCGGCAGGACCGCGCGCACGAAGGCGATGCGACGCTTGTCGAGCGACCAAGAGAGGAGGAAATCGTGTTTGCGCGTGAGCCTGCGCCGGTGAGTGCCGTCCGCGTTCATGACGTAGATGCCCTGGTCCCCAGGTACGCCCTCCGTCAAGACGCTGTAGAAGATCCTCCGGCCGTTTGGCGACCACGACGGCCAAATAGTCGACCACCGCGGCTTGACCCAGTTCCCAAGCGGCGTCAGCCTCCGCCGCTTGCTTCCATCCCTCTTCAAGACCCAGATGCTGCTGCTCGAGGCCCGTGTGATCGTCGAGAACACGAAGCGGCGACGATCTGGCGACCACTCAAGTCTCTGGGCGTCGACCTGATCGTGCGTAACGCGACGGCGCCCCGACCCGTCGGCATTGACGACGAAGATGTCCGTGATCGGATCCGGCGTCGCGCGTGCTACAGACTCGAGATAGGCCAAAGTGCCACCTGCTCGCGTGGTCGAAGCGACAGTCGCCGTCGAGGCGCTCGACGCAGTCGTCCCGGTAATGAGCGGAAGCGCCAGGAGCATCAGCACGCTCATCCGTCCTCCCCTAACCGTTGGCAACGCGAGCGGCGCACCCACCCCACAGAAGCTACAGCGCGCTCGTACCGGAGTGAAAAGCGACGACAGCCGCACGATAGTGGAGCTTCGGGGCTCGAACGAACCTCTGAGGTCGGAGCCGCGACGGGTCGTCTTCGTCAGCGAGCACGCCGCCGGGCAGGGACGGGCACGGGCCGGCCTCGACGTCGCCGACATCGTCCGCGACGTACGACTAGCCAGCCGCTACCCAAGGAGCGGCCGCCGTTCCTCGGCCCCGGCGACGACGCCTGGGGCGGCGCCGTGTACGTGTGGAACGCCGCCCGGTCGTACGCCTGCGTCGCGATCCGCGAGGACCCGCCCGCGCCTCGCCGCTGGAAAGTGCTCACCGTGCTCACCAACGAGCCTGTCGCTCGAGCGAGAGCCGGCCAACTTCGCGACCGTCCGCCGGCTGATCAAGAGCGGCCTGAAAGGGGAGGCGCTGACGAGGGTTCAAATCCCTCCCCCACCGCTCCTTGCTCGGCCGCCTAATAAGCCGTCCCGCCGTCCGACCAGCCTTCGCTAGCCATTCGTTCGTGGCGTAGGTCGGAGCGGCAGGACAAGCTCCTCACAAGGCGCCGAAAGGTAGAAATCGTCAGGTTCGTTCTTATCTGCTGCACTGCGGTTGCCCTCGGGCTCGGCCTGTTCGCGCTCGCAGGTGAGAGCATCGGGCTGTGGGAGCCGCTGAAGGCCCCGCCGCGCCTGGCCGCGCCGGCACACGGCAAGAAACACGCTCGGACGACGCGCGCCGTGCGACGGCAAGTCGTCGTGCCACGCCGAGGCCGCTTGCACCGGTCGGTGGAGGAGACGCCGCGCCCGCCCTTGAAGGCCAGCACTGCATTCATGCTCGCGTTCGCCTCCGCGTTGTTGGCTGCTCTCACCGCTGTGAGCGCGAGCGCTCTACGGGTATTGAGGCATTCGCCGCGGGCAACGCTCGCAGTGTCCGCACCGCGACCGGTTCGTTCGCCGCGGCTGAGGACAGCCGAACGTCAGGTCCGCCCGCGCGTTCCTGCTCTCAATGTCTCCTTGACGACCGCCGCTGCGCCGACACAGGCTCGCCGCGTCGCCGTGCGGGTGGGCGGCGGACCGGCTCGCGCCGCTGACGCCGTCGCTCTGCCGTCAGGTGGAAGCTGGGGCCGCGACACGCGCGAGCGGTTTCATTCGGAAGTCGGCGCGCTCCAGCGAATCGCCTCGTCCGCCGGCAGCAAGCTCCTTCGCTTAGCGAGCGTGTGCGGACGAGTTGCCGTTAGCGCCGCGCGGACGGGAGCCCAAGCGACGGCCGCCTGGATCGCGTCCCGGTACGACCGCCCCCTCCGCGAGGACATCGTCTTCGCCGTCCTCGCGGGCACGGCCGGCGCGATCGCCGGCTTGCTCATCACCTTCGCCGCCCGCTAAGGCCACACCCGCGCCTCGCGATCTTGCGTCTTTGACGCGATTAGGTCTCTTGCAATTACCGCCGCGCGGCCTCACGATGAAGAGGATGCGCAAGCGGCCGGCCATCGTCCTTTTGGCTGCGACTGTGGGCTTGCTGCTCGCTGTAGCGGCAGGCGCGAAGACGATCGTCGGCACCGCGCACGCCGATGTGCTCCGCGGCGGCCCCAGCGCGGATTCCATCTACGGACGCCAGGGTAACGACCGGCTCTACGGGATGGCCGGAGCCGACCGGCTCGTCGGAGGCGCCGGCAACGACCAGCTCGTCGGAGGGCCGGGCACCGATCTGATCCGCTGCGGTACGGGCCACGACCGCGTGACCGCCGATCTGCTCGATCGCGTCGCCGGAGACTGCGAAGTGGTCATCCGGCCGTCGGAACCGCCGCCGCCACCGCCGCCACCGCCACCGCCACCGCCGCCACCGGGCCCTGCACCCGCCCTAACGCCGCCTGGCCACTACGTCGCGTCCTCGAATCAAGGTCGATACGTGCAGTTCCAGGTCGTGCCCAACGGCCGGGCGCTGTTCGGCCTGCGCGTCGAGTACAACGCGAGCTGCAATCCGCCGGCGACGCTCCGGGGCGTCATGACGGGCGGTCACGCATTTCCAATCGCCGACGATCGCAGCCTCGCGGTCGACGCTGCGACTGCCGACGGGCTAACGAAGCTCGCCTTGAAGGCGACGTTCGACGGCGCCGGCCACGTCAGCGGCACGTTCCAGATCCACGCGAGCAGGGACCAGAACGGCAAGCACTTCGAGTGCGACTCCGGGATCGTCGAGTTCAGCGGCGGGATTCAGTAGCGCCGCGCCGCGCGCGGGCGTTACTCCGGTAGCTCTTCGTAGCGCCGCTGCTCGCGCCGGTCGTGCACGTAGGCGATCGCGCCGACGACGCCGATCACGAGCAACAACGCGCCGAGTCCTCCCCACGCGTACCAGACCACGTCGATGATCACGAAGACGATCATCGCGGCGATCGCGCCTCCGACGATCACGCCGATTGCAGCCAGCCAGAACTTGCCTCCGAGGCCGCCCTCATCGTCGTATTGACTCGTCATGTCGCCTCCCTCGGTTCACACGGCCCCGATAACGCAAAGCAAAGCATCTCTCGGATCTGGATGCTCGCGCATCGTCCGCAACGGGTGATCTAGAGCCGCGCGGGCTCGACCCCGGGCGCGGTACCGACATCGGGCGCGCCGGCCTTTGCGACGCCCTCGATGTCGCGCATGCCGGGGAGGAAGAGCGCGCCGAGCGTGACCGCCCCGCCGATCGCCGCGGCGCCGATCAACGTGGCGCGGACCCCGATCAGCGCGGCAATCGGCGCGGTGAGTGCGAAGGACAGCGGAATCAGGCCGATCGAGATCAGCCAGTCGAGGCTCGAGACTCGACCGAGCATCGAAGCCGGGACGTGCCGCTGCTTGATCGTCGCCCAGACGATGGTGCCCGCGGCCTCGAGCCCGTTGAACGCAAGGCACGCCACCATCAGGTGCCACGACGCCGTCGCGAGCCCGTACCCCGCGACCGCAAGCGTCGCGAGCGTCCACGTCGCGTACATGAACGTCACGTCGCGACGCGGATGACCGCGCTGTCCCATGATCAGCGCCGCCCCGATCGCGCCGATACCGCCGGCTGCGAGGACGAGCCCAAGGTCGTCCGCAGACGCGTGGAGCTCGTTCTTGACGACGTACGGGAGCAGGACCTCGGCGGGCCCCATGAACGCGAGGTAGGCGATCGCCGCCGAGAGGAGCGTGCCCCAAAGCCACACCCGGCCGCGGACGAACCGGAGCCCTTCGCGCACAGCCCGCATGGACGACGCGGCGTGCTCCGAGCGGAGATGCGCTGCAGGGCTGATCAGGAAGACGGCGACGGCGGACGCGACGAATGACGCTGCGTCGACCGCGAACGCAGCACCCGTGCCGAGGACGCCGACGAGCGCGCCGCCCAGAGCCGGCCCGACCAGGCGAAGCGTGACCGGCCGGACGAACTGGTCGAGCGAGTTCGCCGCGGGGAGGTCGGCCGCGGGGACGATGTCGGGAACGACCGCTTCGAAAGCGGGCGTGAAGAACGCCGTTCCGATGCCGTAGAGGGCGACGAGGACGGTGAGCTCCCAGAACGCGAGAACGCCCGCGATCGACAGGGCTGCGAGCACGGCGACGACCAGCGCGCGCCCGATGTCCGCGCAGAGCATGAGCAGGCGCCGGTCGAGGCGGTCGCTGAGAACGCCCGCCGGCACGAGGAAGGCGATCGTCGGGATCGTCATGCCGATTCCGAGGAGGGAGAGCGCAGCGGGCGCGTTCCAGAGCTCGTACGCTTGCCACGCCATCGCGACGAGGAAGATCCCGTCTCCGACGAGGGAGATGCTCATTCCCGTCCACAGGCGACGGAAGTCCCGGTGGCGGAGCGGCGTCAGGAGGTTGACGCGCGAGAAGCCCCCGGGTCGGTCGAGCGCCTCGTGACTATGCTGCATACGAGCGCGGCTCGGCGGCCGAATCCTGCGCTCCGTGCAGGTACTCGAAGAGCGCCTCGTGGCTCATCGGCTTGGCGAACAGGAAGCCCTGGCCGAGCTCGCAGCCGAGATCGCGAAGCGACGTGATCTGCTCCGAGGCCTCGATGCCCTCTGCGACGACCTCGAGATTGAGGCTGTTTCCAAGCGCGATGATCGCCGCGGGCAGCCCGGAGTTCTCGTGCTCCGGCGCGAGAAACGATCGGTCCATCTTGAGGATGTCGACCGGGAAGCGACTGAGATAGCTCAGCGAGGAATAGCCGGTGCCGAAGTCGTCCATCGCGAGCAGCACGCCCAGCGACTTCAGTTCCTGCAACCGTCGTACCGCCAGGTCGACGTCGGCCATCATCACGCTCTCGGTGATCTCGAGCACGAGGGACGACGGCGGCAGCCCGCTCTGCTCGAGCGCTTCGCGGACGTCGTCCACGATCGTCTCGGACTGCAGCTGCTTGACCGACAGGTTCACGCTCATGGTCAGGGGCGGCGTCGTGGGGAAGCGCTCGTGCAGGCGGACGCCCTGTCGACAGGCCTCAGCGAGGACCCAGCGGCCGATCGGCAGGATCAGCCCCGTCTCTTCGGCCAGCGGGATGAAGTGGAGGGGCGGGATCGTCCCGCGGGTCGGGTGGATCCAGCGGAGCAGGGCCTCCACGCCGTAGTCGGCGCGTTCGTCGAGGCGAACGACCGGCTGGTAGTGGAGCCTGAGCTGATCGAGCTCGAGCGCACCCTGCAGCTCGGCCTGGAGCTCGAGGCGCTCGACGACACGCTCGTGCATCGCCGGCTCGAAGACGCGGTAGCTGCCCTTGCTGTCGCGCTTCGCCATGTACATGGCGACGTCGGCGTTCCGCAGGAACTCTTCCGCGTCGGGAGAGCCGAATTCGTGGTCGGCCAGGCAGATGCCGACGCTCGCGCGCGGGTAGACCTGCTTCCCGTCGACGTCGAACTGCTGCTCGAGCACGCTCAGGATCCGCCCGGCGACGTCCGCAGCTTCGGCCGAGTCGTTGATGCCGTCCAACAGGATGGCGAACTCGTCGCCGCCGAACCGCGCGACCGTGTCACCCGGGCGTACGACCTCCTGGAGGCGCCGAGCCACTTCCTGCAGAACCGTGTCGCCGGCCGCGTGGCCGAGGCTGTCGTTGACGGTCTTGAAGTCGTCGAGGTCGATGAACATGACGGCGATCGCCGGCCCGCCGCGAATCGAGCGCCTGATCGCGTGCTCCACGCGGTCGGCGAACAGCGCGCGGTTCGCGAGATTCGTCACGGGGTCGTGGAAGGCCTGGTGCGCGAGCTGCTCCTCGAACGCCTTGCGCTCGCTCACGTCGCGGCTGTTGAGGACGATGCCGCGAACGTGCTCGTCCTGCAGCAGGTCGGTGTGCTGCACCTCGAACTCGAGCCAGGTGCCGTCGCGATGTCGGAGCGAGCACTCGATCACGTGCGTCTCGGAACCGCCGCCCACGTACGCCTCGCCGACGCCGGCCAGAATCTGGGTCAGCCGGGGCCGGTCAGGCTTGCGCAAGAGCCTGGCGAACTCACTGCCCTCGATCTCGTCGGCCCGGTAGCCGAGGACACGCTCGACCGACGGGCTCTGGTACGTGACCGTGCCGTGGGCGTCGATGACGGTGATGAGGTCGCTCGAGTGCGCGACGAGCGACCGGAATCGCGCCTCGCTCTGACGGCGGTGGAGATCCTCGACGAGAGAAGCGCCCTCCACCGCGAGCGACACCTGTGAGGCGAGAGCCTCCAGCGAGTCGATCAGATCGCGCGGGATGCGCGCGGGAGTCGAGACGACGAGCGAGCCGCGGGCCTCGTCGCGCACGGACAGCGGCAGGAGCAGCACCTGCTGGCCCTCGGGAAGACGAAGATCGTCGCGCACGACGGAGGGGACGCCGCCCGGCGGGAGCTGCAGCGTCGTCGTCACGGTCTCGCGGAGCCACCTGTGGGCCTCGCGTGAGAGCCCCCACTGGCCTCGGCCGGCAGACGAGGCAGCGACGACGGCGCCGTCCGCCGCGAGCAGGACGAGCCGCGCGGTGGCCGGCGTCCCAATCAGCGACAGCACGGCCGTGATCGCAGCTTCGTTCACCTGCTCGTGACCTGCAGCGGCAACGAGGTCGACGCCGGCGCCCCGCACCGCAAGCTCACGCGATGCCGCCCGCTCCTCCTGGCGTACGAGGCCGGCCATGCGGGCGACGACGAGCAGGAACAGGACGGCCGAGGCGAAGATGAGCACGAGCCGGTCCCCGTCCCCGAACGCCTGCCAGGCGCGAATGCTCGGCGCGATCAGACACGCCCCCGCGAGAAGCCCGAGCCGGACCGGCGTCAGTCGCGTGCGCGAGTCGAGGGCCGGCTCCTCGAGCGTCCGCATCGAAGGGTGCAGGGCGGCCGCCCCCCAGAGCAGGTAGTAGGCGATCCAGCCGACGTCGTAGATCAGCTGGTGGTTGTACGAGTCCGTGAGCAGGGCGAGGGTGTAGGCCGAGTCGACCGCGAGCAGCGAGACGATGCTTGCGACGAGGAGGTAGAAAGCCGGCGCGCGCTTGCCCGTGTCGACGGCGAGGCGGATCGCAGCGGCGAGCAGCAGGATGTCGCCGAGCGGATAGGCCGCGGAGACGCCCTTCTCGAGGAGCGTCAGCCCCGAGAGGTGGATGTTCGGGGCCACGAGGAACACCCACGAGAGCAGCGCGATGCCGACCGTGAGGATGAGCGAGTCGATGACGCCGGCACGGTCGCCCTGCGGGTTCCGGCGTCTCACCAGCACGAGCAGTCCGGCCACCAGCGCCGGGTACACGGCGAGGTAGATCGCGTCCCCGAGCGACGGGAACTCGACTTCGGCGCCGAACAGCTTGGGGTAGCTGTAGGTGTAGAGGTCGCCGGCGAAGAACAGGAACTGGCCGAGGATGAAGAGGAGCCAGGCCGCCCGCGCCCGCGGCCGGTGCAGGTAGATGCCGAACCCGATCGCAACGGAAGACGAGAGTCCGAGGAGGTTGATCAGCGGCCCGTTGCCGACAAGTGGCGGGAACCAGAGATAGGCGGCGGTGAGAAGGCCGCCGACCGCGAGGTAGACGATCCACGCCCACCGGCGCAATTCGATAGGGACGAGCCGGCTCACGCCGCGTATTCCTGCCGGTGGGCCGACCGAAGGTCGAATCGGTTCGCGAGCTTGCCGAGGACGTCGATCAGGAGCTCGATCTCCGCCTGCGAGTTGGCAGCGGTGACCTGGATTCGGAAGCCGACCTCGCTCTTGGGTACGAGCGGGTAGGCGGCGAGCGTGACGTAGACGCCGTTCTCGAAGAGGAAGCGGCCCGCGGCGTCGATGTCCTCGTGGCGCGCCAGCGGGACCTCGATGATCGGGAAGCCCGACCGGTTGGGCGTGTGGACTCCGAGTCGATCGAGACAGTGCAGGACCTGGCTGGTCTTGCGCCAGAGGTCGGCGCGAATCGCCTCGCCGCGCCTTTCGTTGACGTCGAGGCCGGCGAGCACCGTCGCCAGCGACGCGATCGGCGAGGGACCCGAGTAGAGGTACGGGGGTGCGGCCGTCTTCAGCAGCCGCTTCAGCTCGGTTGGGCACGCTATGAACGCGGCGAGCGACGAGTAGGACTTGGAGAAGCCGGCGACGAGGATGATCCGGTCGTACGACTCGCCGCAGTGGCGGACGACGCTGTTCCCGCGCAGGCCGTAGGGACTCGGCTCGTCCGGCGCGCGTTCGCCGATGACGCCGAAGCCGTGAGCGTCGTCGACGTACAGCATCGCGTCGAAGCGGCGGGCGAGGCGCGCGAACTCCTTCAGATCAGGTGCGTTGCCCGTCATGCTGTTGATGCCGTCCATGCAGATCAGCCGCGTGCTCGAGCGGTCCTGCCGCAGCAGCTGCTCGAGATCGTCGGGGTCCTCGAACCGGAAGCGCTTGACCGTCGCCCCGCGGGCAGCCGCGAACTGGCAGCCGTCGTAGATCGTCTTGTGCGCGCGGTTGTCGACGAAGATCGTCCCGTCACCCGCAAGGACCGGGATCACCGACAGGTGGATCAGCGTGATCGTCGGGATCAACAGGGTGTCCTCGCAGCCGAGCAGCTGGGCGAGGCGCTGTTCGATCAGCGGGTAGAGAGCCGGGCTGCCGAGCATCCGCGACCAGCTCGGGTGGGTGCCCCAGTGCTCGAGGTAGTACGGGACGGCCGTCATGATCTCGCGATCGAGGTCGAAGCCGAGGTAGTTGCAGGAGGCGAAATCCGCGAGCCACTGCTCCCCGATCCGGATCATCCGGCCGTCGATCTCGTCGATAACCGCGTCTGTCATGGGGTTCGACCGCTCCAGCTCGGCGAGCTCGCGCGTCGCCGCCAGCCAGCGATCGGTCCAGCGCGGGGACGCCGACGCAGGCCTGGGACCATCCGGGCGGTAGCCGCTCACCCGCCAAAGATCGTCTTTTCGAGCAGAAAGCTTTAGGGGGAACCCAGACGCGAGGCGCTACCCTGCGTGCTCGCGCGGAGAGGTGTCCGAGTGGCCTAAGGAGCGCGACTGGAAATCGCGTACCCGCTTAACGGTGGGTCGCGGGTTCAAATCCCGCCCTCTCCGTTCACCGCCGGAAGTCTCACGACTTCCGGCGGGTGACTCTGATCACGGCCGGGTCAGGCGCCGCCGAGGCTCACATAGCGGTAGGCACGATTCCCCTTCGAG
>JBKOXJ010000077.1:0-21171 GCA_046724905.1 Actinomycetota bacterium
GCACGTCCACACGCTCGCGCCAGCGCTCGATCCGCTCGGCCCACTCCTCGAGCTCCGACTCCGAGTAGTTCCCGCCGCGCCCGCGCGAGCCGTAGTGGAAGCGAAGGAACGTCCAGTCCGCCGTGAGCTCGTGCGTCTGGAACGCCTTCACCTCCGGACGGTCGCCAATCACGAGCGCGACGCCGTTCCGCCGCAGGAGCTCGTACACGTCGTCCACGAACCAGCTCTCGTGCCGGAACTCGAAGCAGTGCCGCCCGGCGGGCAGCCGCGCGAGCGCTTCGGCAAGACGTTCGTCGTTGCGGCGGAAGGTCGCCGGCAACTGCCAGAGCACGGGCCCGAGCTTCGGCGAGCGCACGAGCGGCTCGATCCGCTCGTAGAAGCGCGCGACCCCGCCCTTGAGGTCCTGGAGCCGCCGGATGTGCGTCAGGTAGCGGCTCGCCTTGACCGTGAACAGGAATCCCGGCGGCGTCTGCTCGACCCAGCGCTCGACCGAGGAGCGGAGCGGCAGGCGGTAGAAGGTGGTGTTGACCTCGACGGTGTCGAAGTGCTCCGCGTAGTACTCGAGCCAGCGGCGCGTCGGGCATCCGGGCGGGTAGAAGACCTCGCGCCAGTGCTTGTAGTTCCAGCCTGAGGAGCCGATCCGGACGCTGCGCATTCCCCCGCTGGATTCCCCGCCGAGCCGTCTAGGATGCGCCCTCGTGGACGGCGTCACCGAGCAAGACCGCCTGGCCGCGCTCGAGGAACGCGCCTCGCCGTTCGCCGCGCTCTACGACCACTGGGAGAAGACGCAGTGGGCGTCGAACGCGATCGACTTCACCACCGACGCGAGGAGCTTCGCGACGCTCCCCGAGGAGAAGCAGCGCGGCTTCGTCTGGATCTTCGCCCACCGCTTCCACGCCGAGTTCAACGTCGCGACGCTGCTGGCGCCGTTTCTGCGCGCCGCGCCGACCTACGAGATGCAACTCCTGATCGCCACGCAGGTCGCCGACGAGCACCGCCATCTCCAGTGCGTCCTCCGCGTGTACGACGAGGTCTTCGGCGTCAAGGGCGGAATGGAAGCTGTGCGCGAGCTCGCCGACGCGAACATGGATCCCGTCGCGTCGATGCTCTACGAGGCGCTCGACCGGCAGATCCTGGAGCTCGACGGCACGCGCGACGAAGACGTGTACCTGAAGTCTGTCGTTGCGTATCACCTGATCGCCGAGGGCGTGATCGCGCGCACGGCCCAGAACCTCGCCGTCGGCCAGTACGAGCGGCTCGGCGACTTTCCCGGGCTGATCGAGGGCCAGCGCCTGGTCGCGCGGGACGAGGCGCGCCACATCGGGATCGGGGTCTCGTACGCGCGCGGGCGGATGCGCGAGGATCCCGAGCGGACAAAGGCGGTCGTAGGCGAAGCGCTCGAGGAGTTCGGGCAGCTCGCCGCGCAAGGGCTGGAGCTCGGGAAGGCAGGGCTCGAGGACGTCCTCGAGGACGGCTACGGCGTCGACGCAGAGGCGTTCTACGGAGAGGCGATGCGGCTGCTGCAGCTGCGGCTGCGGTCGATCGGCTACATCCAGGACTAGTCGACGGCGACGCGAGCGCCCACCGTCGGCGGCAAATACGTTCGCGGGGCGAGCTCCCAGAGAAGGCCGTTCGTGCCAACGCGAGCCGTTCTCGGCACGCGGAGCACCATGGCGAAGACCGCTCGGGCGCCGGGGCGGAGCATCGGCATCGGTCGGCAGTTGAGGACGTAGAGCTCGGGCTTGCCGGAAAGCTGCTCGAGGTAAATCGGGCAGCTTCTGAAACGGAACGAGCGCCGGGAGACGTTGGTCAAGGCGACCGAGAAGTGGAGCACGACGCCGCGCCGGGCCCGCAGCGCCGGCGGCATGCGCTTCGAGTCGCGTCTCGGGACTCCGACGATCGAGGCGCGCAGCGGTAGCCGCGAGCTCGAGGGCAAGTAGCGGCCGACGCGAATAAACGGCGTTACGGCGAGTGTGGAGGACTCGCCCGGCGCATCGCATCGCGGAGCACTTCGAAGGCGAAGGCGAAGCTCGCCTGCGTCGCGCGGGAGAACGAGGACAAGGGCGTCCGGCGGCGGGCCGCTGCTCGTCTCGGGAGTTCCCGGTGGACACCAGTTGCTCCACCAAAGGCGCACGTCGGCTGCCCTGCCCGGGGCCAATGCACGCAGCGAGGAAGGCGGGTCGTAGATCGCGGCGAGGTCGCGAGGCGGTCGCGGAGCGGGGGTGACGCGCCAAGCTGTCTCCGCTGACGTGAGTCGTGCGGCGGGTCGACCGAGGAGCGAGCACGGCGCCCGCCCGACGTTCCTGAGCCGCACGCCCCCCGCGAGGCTTCCGGTCGCTCCCTGGAGGAAGAGGCTCGCACGAAGGTTCTCGGCGCGGCACGCGGGCGCAAGCGGCGGGTCCGGGGCCGGTTTCGGCCGCTTCGAGATCCACGGGATCGGAGCGGGACCCGCCGCCGAAGCGGCAAGTGCGGCGCCGAGAAGCGCACACGTCGACATCAGGCGCATAGGGCCTCCGCCAGACGCGCGCAGACCTCCGGCGTCGCGCCGGCCACGACGCGTGACCGGCCCTCGACGTCGAGCGGCGCCTCCGCGAACGGCGGCGCCTCGAAGAGCTCGATCGCGAGGCCGCGCTCGCGCACGAGGAGCTGCGCGGCGGCGATGTCGACCGAGCGGGCCGGCTTCAGCGAGCAGACAGCGTCGAGGCGGCCGGCCGCGAGGTTGCAGAGCGCCAGGGCGAGCGACCCCATCACGCGCAGCCGTCGCGCGAGCCCGACGACGGCGGGGGCGTGCTCGGCAATCGTGTTCGTGCGAGTGGCTTCGAAGGCGAGGAGCTCGATCTCCTCGCGCGGAAGCTCGCCGTCGAGCGGGACGCCGTTCAGCCGCGGCCCGTCGCCCTCGATCGCCGTCCACTCCTCGCCCGACCCGAAGTCGTGCACGAAGCCGAAGTGGACGTCGCCCATCGTCGCTCCGTCCGCGACGGCGACGGAGAGGCAGAAGTGCGGCACGCCGCGCTTCGCGTTCAGCGAGCCGTCGATCGGGTCGAGGACCACGTGCGTCGCGCTCTCGCCGAAGCTGCGGCAGCCGAGCTCCTCGGAGATGAGGGTGAACTCGAGGCCCGCTTTGTGCAATCGCTCGAGGCGTTCTACGACCGCGCGCTCAGCGGCAGCATCGACGGCCAGCGTCGCGTCGCCCCCGCGGCCGGCACCGACCACCAGCTCGCGTTCCTCCCGCGTCGGCATCTGGCCCAGCGCCCGGCCGACGTCCTCGACCATCCCGCGGCAGCCCGCGAGCCAGTCGGTCACAACGGCTGGAAGAGCAGCCCGGAGAGGAGCTTGGGGTAGAAGTAGGTCGTCTTCTGCGGCATCGTCTCCCCGCGCTTCGCCACCGCGAAGACGTCCTCGATCCGCGGTGGGCGGACGAGGAATGCGGCCTCCGCGCGGCCGGCGTCCACCTCCGCGACAGCCTCGTCGGGCTGCGGCGTGTAGGTCACATCGTCCGCATAGCGCTCGACAAGGGCGACGTCGGGCTCCCCTTCGCGCCCGTACAACTTCGCCACTTGTCCTCTGCGGTACACGACTGTCGCCGAGCGCTCGCGTCGCTCTTGCTCGAGCTGACTTAGAGCGCGAATCGGATCACCGCCGTTCGTTGTCGGGAAGTATTTGCCTGGCTTCAATTCGGAGGCGATCCGATGCGTCGGGAAGATCATCAGGCCCGGGTCGCTGGTCGAGACGAGCACAACCATCATCCACGCGCTCTCCAGCGACCCGTCCTCCTCGTGGAAAGCGAGCGCGGTCTCGTAGCGGTGGTGGCCGTCCGCGATCAGCAGTTCCTTGTCGGCGAAGGCCTCGGCCAGGTCGGGGGCGTCCAGCGGCCACAACCGTGCCCCTTCGACGTCGAGCGCGGGCTCGCCCGCCGGATGCTCGTACGGCGTGCCGCCCTCGTAGAGCAGGAAGATCGGCTCGAGCTGGGCGCGCACGGCCCGGAGCAGCCGCAGCCGGCCCTCCTTCGGACCGCGGTGCGTGCGCTCGTGCGGGAGGACGACGCGGCGGTCGTAGGGCTCGAGCTTCAGCGCGCCGACGAGCCCGCGGCGGGTGCGCTCGACGCCGTCCGGGCCGACGTAGGTCTGCTCCAGGGCCCAGAAGGCGGGCTCCTCCGGGACGAGCACGCCGCGGGCCTGCCAGCCGGCGAAGTCGCGGGCGGCCTGCTCCTCGGATTCGGGCAGCGTCAGCCAGACGACGTTGTACGGACTGCGGGCCAGGTATTCCTCGCGCTCCTGCGGCGAGATGACGTCGTAGGGCGGCGCGACGAGCTGTTCCAGCGGCCCGGCCCCACGCTCGTCGTAGCGAAGCGCCCGGAACCCACGAACCTCGGCCACGGCGGCGAGCCTAGCATCAGCCCTGCGCCGTAGACTCGGCCCGTGGCGGCGTCACAGCCCATCGTCGAGCTCGCGGAGGACCGGGTCGTCGAGGGCATCTACGCCGTCGCCAGCAAGCGCCGCCTCCGGACCCGAGCTGGCGCCGCGTACCTCGCGCTCGAGCTCGTCGACCCGAGCGGCCGGATCGACGGCCGCGTCTGGAACGACGTCGACCTGCTCGACGGACGATTCGCCGAGGGCGACGCCGTCCGCGTCCTCGGGCGCGTCGAGCGCTTCCGCGACCGGCTACAGCTCGAGGTGCGCTCGATCGAGGCGCTCCCCGAGGCCGATCCAGCCGCGCTCGCCCCCGGACTGCGTCGCGACGCCGACGAGCTCGAAGGCTTCCTCGACTTCCTCGCCGCGGAGATCACGCACCCGGGCCTGAAAAGCACCGTGCACGCGGTCCTCGGCGACGGTGACATCCGGGGCGCGCTCCGCTCACGACCCGCCACGCCGGACGGACACCACGGCTATGCCGGCGGGCTGCTCGAGCACACCGTCGGGGTCGCGACGATCTGCCGCGAGACGGCACAGCTCCATCCGCGGCTGCGTTCCGATCTCCTCGTCGCGGCCGCGCTCCTGCATGACGTCGGCCGCGCGCTCGAGCTCGGGCCGCCGCCGACGTTCCGTCGGACGGACGAGGGACGGCTGCTCGGACACGTCCACCTCGGCCTTCGCATGATCGAAGAACGCACGCCCGCGCTCGACGCGACCGTGCGGGCCGAGCTCCTGCACGCGGTGGCGTGTCATCACGACGGACGGGCCGCGCGCACCGCCGAAGCCGCGGCCCTGTATCACGCGAACCAGCTCGACGCGGTCGCGGCAACGAGGCCGGTCCCGACCGAGTGCCGGCGATCGCGCTCGCCCTCGGGGTGAGCGTCTCGTGGGGAGCCGGGGACTTCCTCGGCGGCCTCTGGTCGCGGCGCCGGCCGGTGCTCGCGGTGCTCGCCGTGTCGGAGGCCGCCGGGCTCGCGGCGATCGTCGCCCTGGTCGTGATCCGCCAGGACGCGCCGCCGGGGACCGGCGCGATCGGGGCGGCCGTCGCGGCGGGGGCGGCCGGCGGGACCGGGCTGGCGGCCCTCTATCGCGGCATGGCCGTCGGAGCGATGGCGGTCGTCGCACCGATCTCGGCGGCGTCGGCAGTGATCCCGGTCGTGGTCGGGGTCATCGAGGGCGAGCGGCCCAGCGGGCTGCAGGTCGCGGGCATCGGAGCCGTCCTGGTGGGCGTCGCGCTCGCCTCGCGCGAGCCGAGCAGCGGCCGCGGAACGCGGCTGGCGGCAGGTGTCGGGCTCGCACTCGTGGCCGCGCTCGGCTTCGGCTCTTACTTCGTCTTCATCGACATGGCGAGCGACGAAAGCGCCACCTGGGCCGTGCTGGTCTCCCGCGCGACCGCGACGGTCGGAGCATTCGCGGTGGCGCTGACCCTTGGCGCTCTCCGCGTCCGCCCGATGGAGGTCGTCGCCCTCGTGCCGGTCGGTCTGCTCGACGTCGGCGCGAATGCGTTGCTCGCGGTCGCCCTCACGAAGGGCTTCGTCAGCGTGGTCTCAGTGCTCTCCTCGCTGTATCCCGTCGTCACGATCGTCTTGGCGCGAATCCTGCTGCGCGAGCGCATCGCGCACGCCCAGGCGATCGGGATCGCTGCGGCGCTGACCGGGGTCGCCCTGATCTCTGCTGGCTGAGGCGACGCTTGCGGCGCCGGTCGACCCGTCGGAACTCGATTCCGACACCGCCCTAGAGGTCGGCGACGCGGCGCTCGATCTCGTCGCGGATCGCGCGGACCTCGTCGAGCGACGCGCCGGCGGGATCGGCCAGGTCCCAATCGATGTATCGCGTTCCGACAACGACAGGACACTCGTCGCCGCAGCCCATGGTCACCACCACGTCCGCCCACTCGGCGTCGTCCCGCTCGAGCCGGCGCGGGTGGCGCCCCGCGAGGTCGATACCGCGCTCGCGCATGACCTCGACCACCTCCGGATGCACCCTGTCAGCGGGCCGCGTGCCGGCCGACCGCGCCTCGCCGCGGCGCAGCTCGTAGAACGCCTGCGCCATCTGTGACCGGCCCGCATTCTGGACGCAGACGAAGAGGACCTTCGTCATCCGCCGAGAGCCGCGCGCAAGCCCTCGACTGCCTCGGGCACGAGCCGGTAGTAGGCCCAGGTTCCGCGCCGCTCGGCCTCGACCAGGCCCGCGTCGCGCAGGAGCCGAAGGTGGTGCGAGATCGTCGGTTGCGACAGCTCGAACTCGTCGACGAGGTTGCACACGCAGCACTCGTCCGTCCGCGCGAGCCGATTGATGATCGCAACACGGGTCGGATCGGCCAACGCCTTGAACCGGGACGCGAGGCCGACCGCAGCGTCATCCGGAAGCGCCTCGACGTCCGGCGCGCAGCAGACGGGCTGGATGACTGGCAAAGCTTGCATCGACATGCTTCAATGTAGCAAAATCGACGTTCTTCGATGAAGGGAGCCTCGATGAACACATTCCACCTTTCGCTCGACGTGCCCGATCTCGACCGAGCCGTCGCCTTCTACCGCGAGCTTCTCGGCCTCGAGCCCGCGAAGCGGAAGCCGGGTTACGCGAAGTTCGAGGTCGCCGACCCGCCCGTCGCGCTCGCTCTGCAGCAGAACGGCCGCGGCGGCCTCTCGCACCTCGGCATCCGCGTCGAGACGGCCGACGAGGTCGCCTCCGCTTCGAGGCGCCTGGCCGACAGCGGGCTCGCCACGTTCGACGAGCGCGACACGACCTGCTGCTATGCGCGCCAGGACAAGGTCTGGGTGTCCGACCCGGCCGGGAACCGCTGGGAGGTTTACACGCTCCTCGAAGACGTCGACGAGGAGCACGGTGAAGCTGACGCCTGCTGCTCGGCCGAAGCGGGCGCGGAGGCGAGCGCGTGCTGCGCGACCTGAATCGCGAGTGCTCGCTCGAACCCGACGAGCGCCGGGCGCGCCTCTCTCGGCTCCGGGCGCTCGAGGCGCGTGCGATCGGGCGCCGGGGCGACCGACTTCTTTTTCCGCGCGATCCGGCTCTTGCGGCGGAGATGGCCGAGCTGGCCGCGCTCGAGACCGGCTGCTGCCCGGTCTCGTTCCGGCTCGAGATCTCCCGCTCACAGATGATGCTCGAGGTGCGGAAGGAGGTGCACGATGGACTGTTGCGATTGCGACTGTGACTGCGGCTCCGGCGGCTGCTGCTGCTAGTGCGTAAAGCGGATCTGGAGGACGTCGCCGTCCTGCACCACGTAGGTCCGGCCCTCCAGGCGCTGGACACCGCGCCTCGCGGCCTCCGCCCGTGAGCCCGCCTCGACGAGGTCGCTCCACGGGATCACCTCACAGCGAACGAACCCGTGCGCGATGTCGGAGTGCACCTGGGCGGCGGCCTCGAGCGCGGTCCGGCCGGCACGCAGGGTCCACCCGCGCGCCTCCTTCTCGTTCGCCGTGAAGAACGCGATCAGGTCGAGCTCGCGGAACAACCTGCGCACGACCTCCTCGAGCGCGGGCGGGCCGTCGCGGAACTCGGCCGCCTCTTCGGCGTCGAGGTCGGCGAGCTCCAGCTCGAGCTTGAGGTCGATCCCGTTCGGCCCGTTCTCGACGGCGAGGAGCGGCTTCGTCGTCAGCGGCTGGAGCTCGGGCGGCAGCGGCTCTGGGTAGTCCTTCACCGTGTTCCCGGCATCGAGGTGCTGGAGCAGCCGCTCGAGCGCCTCGACCTCCTGCCGAAGCTTCGGGTCGCCGGACTTCGCCTGGCGCCGGATCCGCTCGAGGCGCTTCTCGACGTGGTCGCGGTCGGCGACGAGCAGCTCGAGCTCGAGGTTCTCGAGGTCGCCCGGGGGATCGACGTTCGCGGAGAACCCGTCGAGGACCGCGACGAGCGCATCCGCCTCGCGGAGGTTCCCGAGCAGCGCCGCGCCGGTGCCGGGCGCGTCGAGGATGCGGATCGCGGCGGGCGTGACTTTCGGGGAGCCGACGACGGCCGCCACCTGCTCGAGCCGCTCGTCGTGAATCCGCGCCATCCCGACATGCGGCTTGTCAGCGACGGTCGCGTAGGCCGTGACGTCGGCGTGCGCCTGGGTGAGCGCGTTGAAGAGCGTCGTCTTGCCGGAGTTCGGCAGGCCGACGACCCCGACCTCCAGGGACATGCCCGGAGGTTAGACCCGATTCTGGGGGCCTAGCTGCTTCTGCAGCGACGCGAGCGCGCGGTGCTGGAGCGACTTGATCGCCCCTTCGGTCTTCCCGAGGATCGTCGCTACGTCCGCGTTCGAGAAGTTGAAGACGAACTTCAGCGTGAGGACCTGCTGCTGCTCGTGCGAGAGCCGCTCGATCAGGTCGAGCATGCTCTGGCGGCCGATCTCCTGCATCGCTGCCTGCTCGGCCGACATCTCCTCCTCGCCGGGCGGCTCGGGCACCTCCTCCTCGAGCTGCCAGCGGCGGCTGGCGCGGAAGTGGTCCATCGCGAGGTTGTGGGCGATCCGGAACAGCCACGCCGAGAACGGAGCCGACCGCCACTTGAAGCGGTTGATCGACTCGAGCATCTTCACGAAGGTCTGCGTGGTCAGGTCCTCGGCGTCGTGCCGGTTCCCGACGCTCACGTGCAGGTAGCTGTAGATCCGGTCGAAGTGGAGGAGGTAGAGCTCTTCGAGCGCCTCCCGATCGCCGTGCTGCGCGCGCGAGACGAGGTCCCGGACCTGGTCCCCCCCGACGGCGGCCGGGGCAGCCGCACCCGTCGTCTCCTCGACCATCTGGGGAGAGGATGCCCCCCGCGCCAATAGAGCTAACGCTCAGAAGCGGTTCTGAGTGGGTTCAAACGCGTCGACCGGTCGTTTCAGACGGACGCGCGGATGAACCGCGCGTCCTGAAGTCGGCGCCGCAAGCGTCGCCTTATTCGCTGCCGAAGCCGACGCGAGCCTCGCGAGAGAACCGCTTGACGTAGAGGATCCGGCCGACCGCGACGGCGTAGCGGCCGTCGATCGCCTCGAGCGTCAGCGACCCGTTCCGCCCTTCGCCGATCGCCCGCTCGAGCTCGTCCGCCGAGGCCGGCGTCACCAGCGCGCCCATGATCTGCCCGCCGTCGAAGCCGATCTCGACCCGTATGCGTTCCTCAGCCACGTGAAACCACCTCCGAGAGCACGCCGTGGACGGAATCCGGGTGGACGAACGCCACCTCCAGACCGAAAAGCCCCTGCCGAGGCTCGGGATCGATCAGCTCAGCGCCCTGGTCGGCGAGTGACGCGAGCGCCGCCGGCAGGTCGCCGACCTCGTAGGCGACGTGGTGCATCCCGGGACCGCGCTTCGCGAGGAACTTGCCGACCGCTGTCTCCTCGCCGAGCGACGCGAGCAGCTCGACGCGGCTCTCGCCGACGAGCATCGTCGCGGCCTCGACTCCCTGGTCGGGCACGCGAGCACGATGCTCGAGGGCGGCGCCGAACAGTCGTTCATACGTCGCGACCGCCTCGTCGAGGTTCTCGACCGCGACCCCGAGATGGTGGATTCCGCGCGCCTCCACGGCGCCGATGCTACCCCGCCCGCTGAGCCCTGCGACTCAGTCGCTAGGCAGCGGCACGATCCGCATCGTGCCGACGAGCTCGCTCGCCCGCGACTCGGTCTCGACGTCCGAGAGCAACGACTCGAGCTCCGGCTTGTCGAGCGTCTCCTTCTCGATCAGCGCCACGGCGATGCGGTCGAGCGCGCCACGGTGCTTCTCGAGCAGCCGCTTCGCCTCCTCGTAGGCCTCGTCCGTCAGCCGTGCCTGCTCCTGGTCGCGCAGCCTCTTGGTCTCCTCCGAGAGCGCATAGTTGTCCGCGCGCATCGTCCGCGTCACGACCGTCTCGGACATGCCGTACTCGAACACCATCGCCCGCGCGAGCTCGGTCACGCGCTCGAGGTCGTTCGCGGCGCCGTTCGTGACGCGGCCGAAGACGACGTGCTCGGCTGCGCGGCCGGCGAGGCCGATCTTCATCACGTCGATCAGCTCTTCCTTCGTGTGCAGATACCGGTCCTCGACGGGGAGATTGAGCGTGTAGCCGAGCGCCTGGCCGCGGGCGACGATCGTGACCTTGTGCACCGGCATGACCTCGCCCATCAGGTACGACATCAGCGCATGCCCCGCCTCGTGGTAGGCGAGGATCCGCTTCTCCTTCTCGGTCACGACCTTGCGCTGCTGGAGCCCGGCCACGATCCGCTCCATCGCGTTCTCGAAGTCGTGCATCGCGACGTACTGGGCCTGCCGCCGGCCTGCGAAGATCGCCGCCTCGTTGCAGATGTTCGCGAGGTCGGCGCCCGTGAGTCCGGCCGTCTGCTTCGCGATCACGCCGAGGTCGACGTCGGCGGCGAGCGGCTTCCCGCGTGTGTGCACCCGGAGAATTGCCTCGCGCCCGGCGAGATCCGGCGGACCGACGAGCACCTGGCGGTCGAAGCGGCCGGGCCTAAGCAGCGCGGGATCGAGGTCGTTGAGCCGGTTCGATGCGCCCATCACGACGACCTGGTCGGCGGCCGTGTAGCCGTCGAGCTCGACCAGGAGCTGGTTCAGCGTCTGGTCCTGCTCGCGGTTGAAGCCGTGTCCGGTGCGCGCGGCGCCGACCGCGTCGAGCTCGTCGATGAAGACGATCGCCGGCGCTCGCTTCCGCGCCTCGGCGAAGAGCTTGCGGATGCGGGCGGCGCCGAGGCCGGCAAACATTTCGACGAACGAGGACGCGCTCGCCGCGTAGAAGCTCGCGCGCGACTCGTTCGCGACGGCCTTGGCGAGCAGCGTCTTGCCCGTGCCGGGAGGTCCGTGCAGGAGGATCCCCTTCGGCACTCGCGCACCGAGCTGCTCGAAGTGCTCGGGCGAGCGAAGGAAGTCGACGACCTCCTGCAGCTCCGCGCGCGCCTCCTCGTTGCCGGCCACGTCCTCCCAGCTGACGGACGACTTCGAGTTCGGCTCGGTCTTGGCCGGCTTCACCTTCGGCATCAGCGCGAGCATCCGCCACATCAGCACGACCATCAGGGTCAGCATCACGGCGAAGATCACCGGCAGCCAATTGGCGACGCCGTCCCGGAAAGCGGTCATCCAGTGCATCGTCCCTGCAATCGGCACACGCGCGGCAAAGCCTTAGAGCGGCGGCGGTTGAGGTTCAGCGTGTCGACCGGTCATTTCAGACGGACGCGCGGATGAACCGCGCGTCCTGACCGTCGGCGCCGACAAGCGGCGCCTCAGAGTGGCCGCCTACACTTGGCGTTGCATGCGTGCGGCTCTGCCACTGCCGCCCCACTACACGCCTGAACGCGTCGGCGAGGTCTGGCGCGTGGACTACGAGCAGCGTGCCGCCGACGCCGAGCGCTGGCGGCACGACCATGACGTGCGGCCGGCCGCCGAGGACGCCATGCGGATCTGCCTTGTCGCCGTCGACGTCCAGAACACGTTCTGCGTCCCCGGCTTCGAGCTCTTCGTGGGCGGGCGGTCGGGCACCGGCGCGGTCGACGACAACCACCGGCTGTGCGAGTTCGTCTACCGCAACCTCGACGTGATCACGCGGATCGTGCCGACGCTCGACACGCACCAGGCGATGCAGATCTTCCATCCGATCTGGCTCGTCGACGCTGAGGGGCGGCACCCGGCCCCGTACACGCTCGTCTCGGCCGACGAGGTCGAGCGCGGCGTCTGGCGCGTCAACCCGGCGGTCGGCGAGAGCCTCGGGCTCGACGAGGACTACCTCCAGCGTCACCTCCTTTACTACACGCGGGCGCTCGAGCAGACGGGCAAGTACCAGCTGACGATCTGGCCCTACCACGCGATGCTCGGCGGCATCGGCCACGCGCTCGTCTCGGCCGTCGAGGAAGCGATCTTCTTCCACTCGGTCGCGCGCGAGAGCCAGCCGGTTTTCCAGGTCAAGGGCTCCGAGCCTCTCACCGAGCACTACTCGATGCTCGGTCCCGAGGTCACAGAGGGGCCTGACGGGGACCCGATCGGCGCGCGGAACGCCCCGCTCGCGGAGCAGCTGCTCGCGTTCGACGCCGTCGTGATCGCCGGTCAGGCGAAGAGCCACTGCGTCGCCTGGACGATTGACGACCTGCTCGAAGGGATCGCACAGGAGGATCGAAGCCTCGCCGAGAAGGTCTACCTGCTCGAGGACTGCACGTCGCCGGTCGTCGTGCCGGGCGTCGTCGACTACACCGACGAGGCCGACGCCGCGTTCGCGCGCTTCGCCGAAGCGGGGATGCACGTTGTCCGCTCGTCCCAGCCGCTCGAGAGCTGGCCCGACCTTGGCGAGCGGTTGCGCGAGGCCGGCGCGGTCAGGTAACGGCTAGCAGGCACGTCGCACGATCGTCCGCTTCGACGTCTCCCGAACCGGGAGGAAGCCTCGCGCACGAAACAGCTCGACGTAACCCATGTAGTCCGTCGGGCTCGAGACGTGCGGATACGCCTCGACCGCCGCGGCCCCTCGCACGCACGCGTGCGCGACGGCAGCGTCGAGCAGGACTCCGGCGATGCCTCGACGCCGCGCGTCGCGATCGACGGCGAAGCAAACGATCGACCAGACGTTCTTGTCGGTGTCGTGGGGGCGGTATTGCGGCGAGCCGAGGAGCGCCGCGAACTCCTCGCGGGGCGCAACGGACACCCAGCCGACGGCCGACCCGCCCTCGTACGCGAGCAAGCCCGGCTCTCCGCCGGCACGCACCAGCTGCGCCATCGCCCGCTTCTTCGGCTCGCCGTGCCCGAGGCTCCGGTCGCGCCAGTACATGCACCAGCAACCGTACGCCGGGACGTTGCGGTGTCCGCCGCGCGGGCCTCGCCGCTCGAACAGCTCGGCCATGTCCTGCCAGCGATCGGGCGTGACGCGATGGACTTCGACAGAGCTCACGCGACCAGCTCCAGCCGCGGGTTCGGCCGGAACGACCTGCCCACCTTCGCGCTCGGACGGCCGTCCGTGAGCACGACGTCGGCCGTGAAGTCGTTCGCGCCGCGGATCAGCGACGAGCCGACCCCGTAGGCATCGACCGGCACCTCGTTCTGCTCGAACTCGCGGATCTTGTCGACGGTGAACCCGCCGGAGACGACGATCTTGACGCGCTCGAAGCCGTCGCGGTCGAGGGCGTCCCGCACCTTGTGGACGAGCCGCTCGTTCACGCCCGTCGGCTTGAAGTCGCCCATCTCGTCCCAGAGGGAGCGATCGACGAGCGTCTCCGAGGTGTCGAGCCGTACACCCCACAATCGGTCGCCGAGCGCGCGCGCCGCCTCGAGCGCGGTCTCGACCGAGTTGTTCTCCAAGTCGACGAGGACGGTGACGTTCAGGTCCGGCGGCGCCCACTCGGCGAACTTCGTCGCGGCAAGCACCGTGTTGGCGTTGTAGGCGGAGATGAGCGCGTGCGGAACGGTGCCGACGCCCTTGCCGCCCCACCACGAGGCCTGGTCGTCGGTCGTGACGCCGATCGGCGCTCCGACGATCTGGCCGGCGACGTACGCCGCGTAGCCGTCGCCGGTCTGGACGTGCCAGTGGTCGTGGCGCGCCGGCATGAAGATCACTGGCTTGCCGTTCGCTGCCTCGAGCACCTGGACGACGTTGGTCGTGATCAGCGTCCGGCGCGCGAGCACGCCGAGATAGAGCGTCTCGAGCTGGGCGAAGAGCGTGTAGTCGCCCTCGATCGTCATCACCGTCTCGTATGGCGCGATCCGGTCGCCGTCATACAGCGCGTGGACGGTCAGCCCGTCCCAGTCGTGCGAGCAGAGCTTGAGGATCGCGATCGCCTCGTCCATGCCGCCCAGGTACGCACGGCGCTTCTGGAACACCTGCATCACGACCCGCGGGCGCCGCCCGTCGGCCAGCAGCGTCGCGCGAGCGTGATTGAAGTACGCGTCGGTGTAGTAGCCCTCCCGCATCTTCTCGACCGGGAAGTCGAAGATCTCGGGCGGTAGCCGCCTACGTGTGCGGGTCTGGAGCGCCATCCTCTTCGAGCGCGAGGCAGGCAGCGAGCGCGGCGTCTGCGACCTCGAGCTGCTGGGGTGTCGGCTCTGTCGTACCGAGCCGGTGCTGGAGCTCGTGGCCGGGGCGGGCGAGCGCCTTCGCCACTCGGTGGTCGGGGTTCCGAACCATCCAGGCGAAGATCTCGGTCGAGAGGGCGAGCGCGCCGAGCTGAGCTCCGAAGCGCGCGGTCGAGCGCAGATGCGCCGGCGCGCGGGACGCGAGGACGTTGCCGATCGCGGTCGTCGCAAGCAGCGGGCCGACGAGGTGAGACCCGCATCGCTCGTGCTCCTTCTCGCGCCGCTCGCCGTGCTCGTAGGTCCCGATCGAGACGTGCTCGGCGCCGTGGTACGCCGCCGCTTCGGAGCCGCGGAGCGCCAGAGCGGCCGGCGCGAGCGAGAGCAGGGCGCTCAGGAGCTCCTGCGAGGCCGGACGCACGCGGTTCGAGCCGCGCACGAGCCGGACGGTCGCGGCGCTCGCGAGCATCGACGCAAGCACCGACGGCCGCTCGAACGGCAGCCGCGCCTCGGGCAGCCGGCGGCGCAGGGCCGGCAGGATCGCCAGTGCGTCGAGAAGCCGCATCGGGCCGCGCAGGAGCGGTTGCTCGATCTCCGCCGCGCGGAAGCGCTTCAGGTCCGAGACGACCTTGACCTCACCGTTCGGCAAGCGGATCGCACACGCCCACGAGCGCGGCCCGTGCACGAGCACGCCGTTCGCGAGCGCCATTCCGCCGAGGCGAATCTTCTCCGCCATCTCTCGATCAGGTTATCGACCGAGAGCCGAATGGTGACCGATCGCGGCACCTCGGCGTCACCGACAGACGCCTAGAGTGAGGCCGATGGCCGAGCGATGAGCCCGCGCACGAGGTTGGGACTCGGGGTCACCGGAACCGGCATCGCGCTCGGCCTGCTCGGCGACGCGCTCCTGCGCGCGACGCCGTGGGGGCTCAACCTCGCGCTCTGGGCCGCCGCGCTCGCACTGGCTGCGGGTGCGGCGGCCCGCCGGTTCGGCGACGGCCTCCACCGGAATGCACTCCTACTCCCGGTGGCGGCGGCGTTTGCCTGCGTGACGGCGTGGCGCGCGTCACCCGCGCTCCTGACGCTCAACGTCGCTGCCGGACTGGTCGCGCTGGCAGTCGCAGGCCTGCCCCCGGCGCGCTGGACGCGAGGCGGCCGACGTCTCCGGGAGTACGGGCTGGCGGTGGTCAGAGTCGGCGAGCAGGCAGGAGCCGGCGCGGTTTTCGCGGTCACAGCGGACATCGAGTGGCAGTCGCTCCCGCGCGGGCGCTGGACGAGGGAGGCGATCGCCGTCGGCAGAGGCGCGGCGCTCGCAGCGCCGCTGCTTCTCGTCTTCGGCGCGCTGTTCGTCGCCGCGGACGCGGTGTTCTCGAACCTCGTCCGCGAGGCGCTCGACCTCGAACGGGCGGCGAGCCATCTCTTCCTGTTCACGGTCTTCGCCTGGGTCGGAGCGGGCCTCGTCCGCTCGGTTGCGATGTCCCGCTCCGAGCCGGTCGTCTGGCGGCCACGTCGGATCTCGCTGGGCGCCACGGAGACCCTCGTCGCGCTTGTGCTGGTCGACGCGCTCTTCGCCGCCTTCGTCGCCGTCCAGTTCCGCTACCTGTTCGGCGGAGCCGGCCACGTCGAAGCGACGACCGGCCTCACGTACAGCGAGTACGCCCGCCACGGCTTCTTCGAGCTGGTCGCCGCCACGGGTCTCGTCCTGCCGCTCCTCCTCGCCGCCGACCGCCTGATCCGTCCGCGCAGCCGCCGCGGCCTTCGCCTCTTCCGGGCACTCGGCGCATTGCTCGTCGTGCTCGTCCTCGTCGTGATGGCATCAGCGATTCAACGCATGCGCCTGTATCAGGACGCGTACGGGCTGACGGAGCTGCGCGTCTACGCCACCGCCTTCATGCTCTGGCTCGCAGTCGTCCTCCTCTGGCTCGTCGTCACCGTCCTGCGCGGGCGGCGGGGGCGCTTCGCGGTGGGTGCGCTCACCGCCCTCCTCGCCGCCGTCTCCGCCCTCGACGTCGCGAACCCGGATGCGCTGATCGCGCGCACGAACACCGCCCGCGGGCTCCAGGGCAAGCCGCTGGACGTCGAGTATCTCGGCAGGCTGAGCGCCGACGCGACCCCGGTCCTCGCACGCGAGCTACCGCGCCTCGTCCGCGCACGCCCGGCCGATCGCGAGACGCTCTCGGCGCTGGCTGCAAAGCTTGTCGCCCGCACCGACACCGCGCACGACTGGCGAAGCTGGAGCTGGAGCCGCAGGCAGGCAGCCCTTGCCGCGCAGGCTCCGGATCTGCGCGAGCTCGCTAGGCCGTGAGAGTCGTCCGCGGCAGCTGAACGACCGTCGCGGACGCGCTCGTGCGCACGACCTTCCGCCCATACAACCGCTCGTCGGCGGCGCGGTAGACGGCCAGCGTCGTCCCCTCCCGCGGCGACATTGGCCCATCCGAACGTCGTCGGCGTCCCCTCGGCGTTGAGCGCCTGCTCGAGACGGATTGCCAGCCGCGTAGGTCGCAAGCGCCGCGCAGACGAACAGTCGCGCGTGAGCAGTCGCCGCAGACAACCCCAGTTCATCGTTCGCACAACATGTGTTATGCGCCTCCCTCGACCGAGGGCTCAGCTGCAGACAGCCCGGGCGGCGTGGCGCAGGAACTCGACGCCGAGCTCGAGATCGTCGACCGGAACCCGCTCGTCGGCCGAGTGGATCAGCCGTGCGGCGAGCTCCGGGTCCATCCTGGACGGGAAGAAGCCGTACGCGACCGTTCCGAATGCGGCCCGCATGAAGTGGCTGTCGGTGAACCCGGCCACGCAGATCGGCACGGCTCGCGCCCCCGGCTCGAGCCCCTCGACGAACGACGCAACCGCGTCCCAGAGCGGCGTGTCGAGCGGCGAGCGCGTGCCGCCGGTAGCCTCGATCCAGCTCAGCTCCCAGTCGCCCTGGCCGAGCACCTCGCGCACGACAGCCTCGATCTCCTCCTGCGTCTGGCCGGGCATCAACCGGCAGTCGACGGTGACTTCGCAGCGGGCCGGAATCACGTTCCGCTTCTGCGAAGCCTCGATCATCGTCGGCGAGAACGTGACCGAGAGGAGCGGCTCGACCAGCTCCCGCGCGATCGGGTCGATCTCTTCGGCTCGCGCGGCGACCTCTTCCGGCGGCGGAACCTCGCCGGCGACAGCCGCCATGAACGCCTCGACCTCGGGCGACAGCCGCGGCGGCGGCCGGTACGACCCGAGCGGCTCGATCAGACGCGCCGCCTTCAGCAGGGCGTTGTCGGCGATCGCAGGCATCGAGGCATGCCCGCTCCGGCCGTGGACGGTCAGCCGGAACGGCGCGCTCATCTTCTCGGCGCTCGAGCAGAGGTAGACGACGCTGTCGCCTAGTTGCAGCCGCTCGCCCGCGCCCTCGTTGAGCGAGTAGTCGGCGCGAACGGCCTCCGGATGCTCTTCGACGAGCCACATCAGCCCGTAGCCGTCGCCGACCTCCTCGTCTGCGGCGGCGATGAAGATCAGGTCGCCGCCAGGCTCGAAGCCCTCGCGCGCGAGCGACGCGATCGCGACCGCGCTCGCAGCGACCTGGCCCTTCATGTCCAGCGCGCCTCGCCCCCAGACGTGTCCGTCACGCACCTCGCCGGCCCACGGATCGACCTGCCACTCGGCGGGGTCGGCCAAAACGGTGTCCGTATGAGACAGGAGCGCGAGGCTCGGTCCGCCACCGCGGCCCGGGATCCGCGCGACGAGGTTCGCCCGCTCGGGCATGCGCGCGTAGAGCTCACACTCGACGCCGTGGTCGCCGAGGTACTCGCGCAGGAGCTGCGCAGCTACGGTTTCGTTCCCCGGCGGATTGACGGTGTCGAGGCGAATCAGCTCGCGAAGGAGCTCTGTCGCCTCGTCGCGCAGCGACACCGTGGCGCTCAGGGCCGCGTCACTCCTCCTGCTTCGCCAGCCCGGTGAGCTCGTTGCGGACGTCCCACAGCTCGGGGTAGAGGCGGCTGTGGATCAGCCGCTCGAGCAGCTCGACGGGCGTCCCCTGGGTACCGACGACCTCGCCGCCGATGATCCGCTCGACTACCTTGAAGTGCCGGATCCGCCACAGCGTTACGCGCTCGTCCCACTCGGTCAGGGACTCCGCGAGCAGGTAGAGATCCTCGAACTCGCGGCCGCGGCGATAGACGTCGACGAGCGAGAGACCTTGCGCCCGGCGCAGCCGGTGAAAGGCATCCCCGAGCATCGGCGAGACCCGCCGGACCTCGCGGAAGCCCGGTGAGTCGAACCCGCTGCCGTGGCCGAGCACCGGCCGAATCGCGCTCGTGTACTCCCATGCAGACATGTGCTCGAGCATGTCGAGGAAGCTGACGACCTGCTTCATGCAGTCCGCGGCTCGGCGGAGCAGCCGCAGGGCCGGCGGAATCTCCCCGTCCCGCAGCAGGCCGACCGCGGTCTCGACCTCGAAGACCGCGAGCTTCAGCCAGAGCTCGGAGGACTGGTGGACGGTCTGGAACAGGAGCTCGTCCCGGTGCGCCATCTCGTCCGGCGCTTTCTGGAGCGCGAGGAGCTCGTCCGTGCGCAGGTAGCGCTCGTAGTCGCTCTCGGCCGTTCCCGGGAGGATCGGCTCGGTGTAGTCCTCGACTTCCTGGCCGTTGCCGTGCCCCTCGGTCACGCGCGGAGCATACTTCTGTCGCTATGAGCGACCTGTTTGCCGACGCGGCCAGGGAGCGCTTGCCGGAGGTTGCGCCGCTCGCAATGCGCCTTCGGCCGCAGACGCTCGAGGACTTCCTCGGACAGCGGCATGTGCTGCACGACGACTCGCCGCTCCGGCTCGCGATTGCCGAGGACCGGGTCGGCTCGATGATCCTCTACGGGCCGCCGGGGAGCGGTAAGACGACGCTCGCGCGCATCGTCGCGAACACGACGGGGGCCGCGTTCGAGGAGCTGTCCGCCGTCTCGGCGTCCGTCGGGGACGTTCGCGCCGTGATGCAACGGGCCCGCGACCGCCTCGGCGGGTCCGGGCAGCGCACGATCCTGTTCCTGGACGAGATCCATCGCTTCAACAAGGCGCAGCAGGACGCGCTGCTGCCGGCGGTCGAGGAGGGGCTCGTCACGCTGATCGGCGCGACGACCGAGAACCCGTACTTCGAGGTCAACTCGGCACTCCTCTCGCGCTGCCAGGTCTACGAGCTCGAGCCGCTCTCCGACGAGGACCTGCTCGCGGTCGTACGCCGAGGCGCCGCAGCCCTCGAGGCGGAGGTGCCGGAGGCGCTCGCAGCATTGATCGCGCGCCGGGCCGGCGGCGATGCCCGGAACGCGCTCAACATTCTCGAACTCGCGTGGGAGACCGCCCGCGCGGAGTCCGCCCCGCTCGACGAGCGTCACGTCGAGGAGGCCTCCACGAAGCGGCCACTCGTCTACGACAAGGCCGGCGATCAGCACTACGACTTCATCTCGGCGTTCATCAAGTCGATGCGCGGCTCCGACCCGGACGCGAGCGTCTACTACCTCGCCGCGATGCTCGAGGGCGGGGAGGACCCGCGCTTCATCGCACGGCGGATGATCGTGCTCGCGTCCGAGGACATCGGCAACGCCGACCCGCGCGCGCTCGTCGTCGCGGTCGCGGCCGCCCAGGCGGTCGAGCACGTCGGCCTGCCGGAAGCCTCGCTGAACCTCGCGCAGGCGGCGATCTATCTCGCCCGGGCGCCGAAGTCGAACGCGAGCTACCTGGCGCTCAAGGCGGCGCGGGAGGACGTGCGCGAAGTCGGCAACGTCCGGCCGCCGAAGGCGCTGCAGTCGAAGGGCCATCCGGGCGTCCGGCTCGACAAAGGCAAGGGCTACGTGTACCCGCACGACGATCCGGCCGGATTCGACGTCGACTACCTGCCCGATGAGCTGAAGGGCCGTCGTTACTATCGACCGAAAGGGTCAGGAGAGGAGGAGGACGATGGCGATTCAGGTCAAGGCTGAGCGGCGCGCGCACGCAACCTGGGAGGGTGACCTGATCTCGGGCACCGGGCGGTTCACGGTCGGGAGCGGCGCGATCGGAGAACAGGAGGTCACGTGGGCCTCGCGCACGGAGGAGTCGGGGGGCAAGACGAGCCCGGAGGAGCTGATCGCCGCCGCGCTCGCCAGCTGCTTCTCGATGGCGCTCTCAAACGGCCTCGCCGAAGCCGGAAACGCGCCGAAGCGGCTCGAGACCGACGCCGTCGCCACCTTCGAGCGCACGAGCGACGGCTTCCGGATGACGCGGATCGATCTCACGGTCCGTGGCGACGTCGACGGGGTCGACGAGGAGGCGTTCCGCGAGGCCGCCGAGCAGGCGAAGACCGGCTGTCCGGTCTCGAACGCGCTCAAGGGCAACGTCGAGATCTCGCTCGACGCGAGTCTGAATTAGTCGCTGGCCAGCTCGATCCGGCGGCCGAGCATCTCGCCCAGCTCGCCGCCCGCGACGCGGTACGCCTCGGAGGCGCGCCGGTGGTCGTACTCGGTCCGCCGCAGCCTGAGCTCACCGTCGTCGCTCACATAGGCCCACGCCGCGCGCGTGTCGCCGTCGAGCGGCATGCCGACGCTGCCGGGGTTAAGCAGGTCGGTGCCGTTTGGGCCCGCGCGCCGGAACTGCAGGTGACTGTGGCCGAAGACGAGCGTGCGGTCGCTGACGCCCGCGAGCAGCCGCTCGTCGTCCTCCGACGGGTCCGGCGAGAAGCTCTCGACGTCCGAGCGGGTCGAGCCGTGGACGTAGAGGACCCCGTCGATGTCGGCGGAGGTCGGCAGGCCGTAGAGCCAAGCGGTCTGCTCTTCGCCGAGAAGGCTGCGCGAGACCTGGATCGCTGGCTGGATC
>JBKOXJ010000155.1:0-5876 GCA_046724905.1 Actinomycetota bacterium
CCGAACGTCTGCTCAACGAATGGGCCTACGCCCGCATCTACGGCAGCTCAACCGAACGAACGGCCGCCCTCGCCAACTACCTCGACCGCTACAACTACCGGCGACCACACGGCAGCCTCGGCCACCAGCCGCCGGCCTCGACACTGAACAACCTCGTTAGGAACTACAACTAGGCCGGGAACTCCAGCGGCATCCCGAACAGCGGGAACAGCGTTTCCGTCTCGAGGAAGAACGTGATCTCGCCGATCTTCCCGTCGCGGACCTCGACCACCTGCAGCGCCCACGGCTCGTAACCGCCGTCCGGGCTCGGCTTGTACTGCGCGTATGCCGGCGAGCCGTTTGCGAAGCCTGCGGGGATGACGCGCGAACCTTTGCAGCCGATCCCGGGACCCCACCACCAGGCGAAGATGTCGTCGCGCCCGCGGAGCCACATGTCGAACGGCGGCATCGACTGCGTCGCGTCCTCGTGGATGAGCGACGTCAGCGCGTCGATGTCATACGCCTCGAACGCGGCGACGTACCGCGACAGCAACTCGCGATCGACTTCGCCGCCGTGCGAGTCGTACACGTTCGTCTTCTCGAGCGTCGCGCGCGCCCGCTGGAGCGCGCTGTTTACCGACGCGACGCTCGTCTCGAGGAGCTCCGCGATCTCCGTCGCCTTCCACCGCAAGGCCTCGCTCAGGATGAGCACGGCGCGCTGCTTCGGCGGCAGGTGCTGAAGCGCGGCAATGAACGCGAGCCTGATCGTGTCGCGCTCCTCCGCCACCTCGGACGGGTCGGGAATCGGCTTGATCCACGTCACCTCCGGAAGCGCGTTGAGGTTCTCGACGATCGGCTCGCGCGAGGGCCCGAGGTCCATCGGGCGGGCACGCCGCTCGCGGCTCCCCAGCATGTCGAGGCAGACGTTCGTCGCAATGCGGTAGAGCCACGAGCGCAGCGCCGCGCGGCCCTCGAACTGGCCGAAGCTCCGCCACGCGCGCAGGAAAGTCTCTTGGACGGCGTCCTCGGCCTCGAACGGCGAGCCGAGCATGCGATAGCAGTAGGCGGTCAGCTCCGCCCGGTGCTGCTCCAGGCGCTGCTCGACCGTCCCGGTCTTCGTCGCGCTCATCCGGGGAGCTTAGAGGCCTCTCGCTCGGAAGGTCGAGTTGTGTGTTGATCCCAGCATGTGCGTTAGACGGCCACGCCGGCAAAGCCGGCATGGCCTCTCTGGTCGGCGCCGTCGAGACGGCACCTTAGTCAGCCTCCGCGGTTGCGGGCTCGCCGACCATGTGCGGCTGCGGAGCTGCGACCCTGAGCAGGGCCGACCCGATCGTCGCGGCAACGAGGAAGACGGTGCCGGCGATGAAGGCCACGTGGTAGCCGCCGTTCAGCGCCGCGAGCTGGCCGTCACCCGACGAGAGCAGTGTGTCGGTCCGCGCGGCAGAGAGGCTCACGAGCACGGCGAGCCCGACGGCGCCGCCCATCATGAACGACGTGTTGACGACGCCCGAGGCCAGGCCGGCCTGCTCCGGCGGGACGCCGCTCATCGCGGCGAGCAGGATCGGGTTGAACGCCACGCCGGCGCCGAGACCCATCGCGATCGTCGCGGGCAAGACGTCGATCGCCCAGTTCCCGTCGACGGGAACCCGCGTCAGCAGGGCGAGCGCGAGGATCATCAGCGCCAGCCCGCCGACCAGCGGCGGCTTGATGCCGAAGCGCATCACGAGCCGCTCCGAGAGCAGGTACGAGGAAGCGCCCCAGAGGATCGTCCCGGGCAGGTACGCGAGCCCGACCTCGAGCGGCGTGTAACCGAGCACCCGCTGGAGGTAGAGCGCGGAGAAGAAGAAGTAGGCGAACAGGCCTGCCGCCATCAAGGCGCCGATGACGTTCGCGGTCGAGAGGTTGAAGTTCCGGAAGAGCCCGAGCGGCATCAGCGGGAAGCTGATCTTGGCCTCGATCGCGAGGAACACGCCTAGGAGCGCGACGCCGGCGCCGAGCAGGCCGAGCGTCTCGGCAGACGTCCATCCCTTGTCATGGCCGTTGACGATCGCGTAGACGATGAGCATGAGCGCGGCCGTCACGGTGATGGCTCCGGCGACGTCGACGCGGCCGGTGGCGGCCGGCCCTCGCTCCGTCGGCAGCAGGCGAAGCGAGAGCGCGAAGACGAGAGCCCCCACCGGCAGATTCACGAGGAAGATCCAGTGCCAGTTGAGCACGTCGGTGAGGATGCCGCCGGCGAGCACGCCCGCGACGCCGCCTCCGGAGAGGACGAAGCCGATGATCCCCATCGCCTTGGCGCGCTCGGCCTGCTCGGTGAAGAGCGTCATCACGAGCGAGAGGGCAACGACGGAGACGACGGCGCCGCCGATCCCCTGTACGGCGCGAGCGGTCACGAGGAAGGCCTGCGAGTTGGCGAGGCCGCACGCGAGCGAGGCAGCCGTGAAGAGTGAGATGCCGATCAGGAACAGCCGGCGGTGGCCGAAGAGGTCACCGAGCCGCCCGCCGAGCAGCAGGAAGCCGCCGAACGTCAGCAGGTAGGCATTCACGACCCAGGCGAGAGACGTCTGCGAGAAGCCGAGGTCGTTTCGGATCGACGGCAGCGCGACGTTCACGATCGTCCCGTCGAGGACGATCATCAGGTCGCCGAGGCACACGACGTAGAGCGCAAGCCAGCGCGCGCGGTTCTCGGCGCTCATCTTCGTCCTTCCTTCCGTGTCTGGGCAGCGGCGTGGGTCATGAGCCTTCCCTTCCTCAACGCCCTAGGTCGGGATCCATTCCCGGTTTAGACCCCGCGGCGGCGCGAATCTCATCGAACCCGCCCAACCTGTCAGGCCGTGACAGGTTTCAGTCGATCAGCTTGCGCGCCATCGCGTAGATCGCGAGCCGCCACACCGCCAGGCCGTAAGCGACGAGGTAGCCGAGCCGGACGAGGTCGGTCCAACCCTCGAAGCCGAAGGCCGCGTGGCGCACGAGCTCGACGCACTGGTGCAGCGGGTTGAGCTCACCGAGGATCTGTGCCCACTCGGGCAGCCGGCTGAGCGGAAAGAAGGTGCCCGCGACCAGGAACAGCGGCGTGAGGATCGCGCTGACGATGTAGCTGAAGTTCTCGATCGACGACGCGAAGCCGGCAACCGTGATGCCGAAGCACGCCCAGCCGTAGCCCGCGACGAAGCCGATCAGCGGAACGGCCAGCATCCCCCACGCGGGGTCGAGGCCGAACGCGATGCCGACGAGCAGCGGCACGCAGCCGTATACGCCCGCCCGGGTGGCGATCCACAGCGCCTCGGCGGTGACGAGCTCCTCGGTGTCGACGGGCGCGGCGAGGATCGCGTCGTAGGTGCGCTGGAACTGGTACTTGACGAACGTCCCGAACATGGCGGGAAACGCGCTCGAGAACAGGACTGCGGTCGCGACAGTTCCGGTCGCGACGAACTCGACGTAGTCGAACCCGCCGATCGTGCTGACAAGCGAGCCGAAGCCGAACCCGAACGCCAGCAGGTAGATCGTCGGCTCGACCGTCGAGGAGAAGGTCGCCGAACGCCAGTACGAGGAGAAGTTCACGACCTCGCGGACGAGCACGCCCATCAACGCGGGGCGCTCGAGGCGGCCGAGCCGGGACCCGCGCGCCGCGGTCGCGGTCGCCATCAGTCGATCTCCTCGCCCGTGAGCAGGACGAACACGTCCTCGAGATTCGCCGGCCGCCGCTCGCCCTCCGGGGTGCTGCCGTCGGCGCCTTCGATGCCGAGCAACGAGACGCTCGTGCCGGTCCGGCGGGTACGAAGGCCCTGTGCACGCGCCGTCGCCTCGACCTCGGCGAGCGTCTCGGGAGGCCCGTAGACCTCGATCGCTTCGCGCCCGGCGTGCTCGGCGATCAGCTGCATCGGCGGACCCGAGGCGACGGCCTTTCCGTGCGACATGATCACGACGGTGTCGGCCAGGCGCTGGGCCTCCTCGATGTAGTGCGTGCTCATGAGGAGCGTCGTACCCTCGGCGCGCAGCGCGTCGATCAGCGCCCAGAGCTCCTGGCGGACCTGCGGATCCAGGCCGACCGTGGGCTCGTCGAGCAGCACGAGCCGGGGACGGTGGACGAGCGCGCGGGCGATCAGGAGGCGCCGGCGCATGCCTCCGGAGAGCTTGTCGACGCGGCTTTTGCGGCGATCGACGAGATTGGCCATCTCGAGCGCCCGCTCGACCGCGTCACGACGCTCGGCCCTGGGGATCCGATAGAGGTGCGCGAAGACGAGCAGGTTCTGCTCGACGGTCAGCGTGACGTCGAGGTTGTCGAGCTGCGGCGCCACGCCGCACTGCGCCCTGGCCTGCTTCGACTCCTCCGGGATCCGGAAGCCGAGGACCTCGATGTCGCCCTCGTCGGCGATCGCCTGGGCCGTCAGCAGCCGCATCGTCGTCGACTTGCCGGCGCCGTTCGGCCCGAGCAGGCCGACGCACGTTCCCTCGGGGACGTCGAGGTCGAGCCCGGCGACGGCCGTGATCGGCCCGTAGCGCTTCACGGCTCCGCGGAGGCGGATTGCGAGCCCGTTGCTCACGCCGCCAGCTTGCCAGTCGTAGGACCAATTGCGTACTGCGCAGCAGTCCCGGCGGTCCGTACGCTTGAGCCATGGCACGCACCCGGCTGGTTGGGATCAACCACGTCGCGCTCGAGGTCGGGGACATCGACGAGGCGCTGGAGTTCTACGGCCGCTTCTTCGAGCTCTCGCTGCGCGGGCGGTCGAGCGGCGCCGCCTTCATCGATATCGGCGACCAGTTCCTCGCGCTGATGAAGGGCGGACCGGCTACGCCGGACCGGGCGCGCCACTTCGGCCTCGTGGTCGACGACAAGGAGGCGACGCGACGCGCGCTCGAGGAGGCGGGAGTCGAGCTCCTCGGCGGCCGCGGCGCCGACTTCCGTGACCCCTGGGGCAACTACGTCCAGGTCGTGCAGTACGACGAGGTGCAGTTTACGAAGACCGATCGCATCCTCGAGGGGATGGGCCTCGACCTCGGGAAGACCCAGCGCGCGATCGACGAGCTGAAGTCGAAGGGCCTGGCCTAGGGAAGAAGAAGCAGCTTCCCGCTGGTTCGCCGCGCCGCGAGATCCTCGTGCGCCTGCCGCGCGTCCTCGAGCGGGTAGCGCCCGCCGATGTGCACCTGCAGCTTCGACTCGGAGATCCAGTCGAAGACCTGGCCCGCGCGTGCGAGCAGCTCCTCGCGCTTCCCGGTGTAGTGGCGAAGGCCGGGACGCGTGAGGTAGAGCGAGCCGCTCTCCTCGAGCCGCATCGGGTCGAACGGGGGGACGCGACCGCTCGCCGCGCCGAAGAGCACCATGTGCCCGCGCGGCCGAAGCGACGCCAGGCTCTCGTCGAAGGTCGCCTGGCCGACGCCGTCGTAAACCACGGCGACACCCTCGCCGCCCGTCAGTTCCCGCGCACGCTCGGAGAATCGGTCGTAGTCGATCACCTCGTCCGCTCCGAGATCGAGGGCGCGCCGCCGCTTCTCGTCGCTTGAAGTCGTACCGATCACGCGACCGCCGCGCAGTTTGACGACCTGGACGAGGAGCGAGCCGACGCCGCCGCCGACGGCGTGCACGAGGACGTCGTCGCCCGGCTGCACCGGATACGTGTCCGTGGCGAGGTACTGCGCAGTCATCCCCTGCAGCAGCGCCGCTGCCGCGAGCTCGCTCCCGAAGCTGTCCGGGACGGGCACGGCCAGCGCAGCGTCGAGGGCGATCCGCTCGGCGTAGCTGCCCTTCGCCGAGCTCCACGCGACGCGGTCGCCCGCCGAGAACTCGGTCACGCCCTCGCCGACCGCGGCGACGGTCCCCGCGCCCTCGACTCCCGCGGCGAACGGAGGCGTGCCGCCGTAGCTTCCCTCACGCTCGTAGATGTCGCGGTAGTTGACGC
>JBKOXJ010000083.1:0-14261 GCA_046724905.1 Actinomycetota bacterium
TCGGCGAGTTCGACGAGATGGAGCGCGACCTCAACGAGGCGCTCGAGGTCGTCCGTAACGCCGGCCGCAAGGATCTCGAGGCCACCGTCGCCCGTGCGCTCGGAGACACCTTCCTCGTCCGGAATCACGTCGACAAGGCACGCCCGTTGATCGAGCGCGGCATCGAGCTCGCCACCGAGAGCGGCTCGCTGCTCGCCCGGGCGCAGGCCCTCCAGTCGATGGGCAAGCTGGACGAGACCGAAGGCCGCCGTGACGACGCGGTGGTCAAGCTGCAGGAGTCGAAGGCGCTCCAGGAGGAGATCGGCTTCACCGCGGGCGTGGCGTACGTAAACAACGAGCTCGGACGGCTGGCGTTCGAGAGCGGCGACCTCGACAGCGCGGAGAAGCTCCTGCGCGAGGCGATCAAGGTCCTGAAGCCGCTCGGCGACCGGGCCTACCTCTGCGAGAGCCAGCGCCGGCTGGCGCAGGTCCTGGCCACCAAGGGCCGGATCGAGGAAGCGGAGCGGCTTGCGCTCGAAGCACGGCAGACCGTCGGGCCGCAAGACCTCTTCTCCGTGATCTCGACGAAGACGGCGCTCGGCGTGGTCCGCGCAGCTCAGGGCCGCGACGAGGAGGCGGATCGCCTGCTCCGTCAGGCCGCCGCCGAGATGATGGAGAGCCCGTTCCGGTCGGCCGAGGACCAGGCGCTCGTGCCGCTGATCCAGTTCCTCCGGGACCGCGGCCGCGGAGACGAGGCAGCGCCGTTCGAGGCCCGCCTCGCCGAGCTCCAGCTCCCCACGCCTGCATAGCGGATATACAAAGCCCGTGCCGCTGTGGTAGGACCGCGCGGTCAAGCCTGCCGAGTCAGAGGGGGAGAAGATGCGCAGACTCGCGTTCGCCGTTCTCGTTCTTGCGCTGGGCCCAACCGCAATTGCTTCCGCGGCCCCACGCCAAGCGACCCAGTCCGACGCTGCCTTCGCGAACAGCTACGCCGCCAAGGCAGTCGTAAACGTCTCCGCGACGACGCAGCAGACGAGCTGTTACGCGCCGGAGCTGACGTACTTCGACGCGCTCGGCCCCTCGCAGGGCTACCTCGACGGCGGCATGTCTCTGTGCGGCGGGGCTGCCACCACGGGTGAGGACCTCGGCCCCTACGCGACCCAGGACCGCGCCAACCCGGCGATGCGCGTCAAGGACCACTCCGAGTCGGACATCCGCGTCGACCCGCTCAACCCGCTGCATCTGATCGGGCAGAGCAAGTGGGCGGTGAGCGCCGAGGGCTACAACCATCTAAACGGCTTCTACGAGTCGTTCGACGGCGGCGCCACGTGGCCTGTGCAGGGGCACGTTCCGGGCTACGAGGGGTGGACCGACAACACCGACCCGGTGGGAGCGTTCGACCCCTATGGGAACTTCTACTCGCTTCTGCTCCCGTACCAGTTCTATTACGACAAATTCGGGTTCCACAAGTACGACAACGGGTCGAACCAGACGAATCCGACGGTCCCGCCCGAGGCGATCTCCGTCTCCGTCCACCCGGCCGTCACGCTCCCGGGCAAGACGCCGGCTGAGAGCTGGATCACGACTCACGACGGGCACCCGGATTACGTGACGACGGCCGACAACGCGTCGACGAACGACCCCGACAAGCAGTGGATCGCGATCGACACCAATCCCTCGAGTCCGCACTACGGCCGCGTCTACGCGATGTGGACCATCTTCGTGATCAATCCGTCGATCGTCTTCGAATCGCACGCCGATGCGCGGCCCGACGGGACGCACACGGACTGGTCGACTCCGCAGATCTTGCCGACCGTGTCGGGCAAGCGCTGGGATACCTACCTGCTCCCGCATGTGGCGCCGGACGGGACCGTCTACACGACGATTACGAACAACCCCAAGGCGAAGGACTTCCTCTTCAACGACATCTTCCTCGTCTGGTCGACGGACGGCGGCGCCACGTGGCAGGGCCCGCTCCCGGTCGCGGCCAATGTCCAGACGCCGACGTTCCAGAACACGACCTTCCGCGAGGGGATCGTCAACACGTTCGCCGTCGGGCCGAATAAGGTCGGCGACTTCTATCCGCTCTACGTCTCGTACGAGGACGGATCGAGCGGCCTCTCGACGATCTACCTGACCGCGTCGTACGACGGCGGTCAGACGTGGACGGCGCCGATCCGGGTCAACGACAACGCCGGGCCGACGGAAGCGATGCAGCCGAACCTGGCCGTCGCGCCGAATGGGACGGTGACGCTCGCGTTCTACGACCGGCGGCTGCCGTGCCCGTCCGAAGGCAGCGCGGAGGCCGCGGGCTCGGGAATCGCATTCGACCCCGGCACCGCGGCGTCGCCGGGAACGCCGTGGGGGCGCTCGAACTATTGCGTCAATAGCGCGGTCCAGTTCTACAGGCCGAATCTGACCCCGATCGGGCACAACGTGCGGCTCTCGGCGCACACCTGGGATCCGCAGCTCTCGGCGCTGCACCCGGGCTGCATCTGCACGTCGGGGACGTTCATCGGCGACTACTTCGGCGTCGACTCAGGCGGGGGCTACACGTACACGACGTCCGTCTCCACCTTCAACGACGCCGGAGAGAATCCCAGCTTCCACCAGCAGCAGATCGTCGCGCGGATCGCGACGCCCTGAATCGAACGGTCAGGCGGCGGTGCCGGCGAGCAGCGCCGCCTTGATCGCCTGGTGCGAGGCCTCGTCCGGCGACTCGGTGATCACCGTTGCCGGGCGGTCGAGGCGTGCGAGCGCCTCGCCTAGCGGCTCCGCGCGTAGCGTCCCCTCGCCGTAGGGCAGATGCTTCGTCTCGTTGCGGTTCGCGTACGCGATGTCCGAAAAGTGGACGTGGAAGGGCGCGTCCGGCTCGAGGATGTCGTCGGCGAGCTCGAGGATCCCGGCGAACGAGTCGACGTCGGTGAAGGCGCCGTCCGTGACCGCGTGCAGGTGCGCGAAGTCGAGCACCGGCCGCACCCAGCCGAGCTCCGCCGAGATCGCGAAGACGTCCTCGGCAGTCCCGAGCTCGCGGACGCGGCCCATGATCTCGACGCCGAACGGCACGGCGCGGTCCTTGGCCTCCAGGCGCTCCCGGAGCTCCCGCAGCTGCTCGACCACCGACGCGATCGCGTCCGCCCGCTCGCGGCCGAGCAGAAAGCCCGGGTGGAAGACGACGAGCTCGGCGCCGCACGCCTTGGCGATGCCCGCCGAGTGGTCGAGCATCCCCACGGCCATCCGCTGCTTCTTGTCGCGCTCGACGTGGCCCATGAAGCCGGCGATCGGCGCATGGACGGAGAGGACGATCCCGGCCTCGCGCGCGAGCTCGCCGTACCGCTGCGCCCACGGGTAGTCCATCCAGAAGCGGGTCTCGAAGTCGATCTCGGAGGCGGTGTAGCCGCGCTCGCGGAGGAGCCGGATCGCCTCCTCGGGGCTGTCCTTGGAGGGAACCCGCGCCGGCCCGAACCGCAGCTCGCCCATCGGAGCCACCGTACCCGAGTAGGCTCGCGCGGTGGACATCGTCGAGGTCAACAGCGCTCAGCTTGCGTACGAGCACGCGGGCGACGGGCCGCCGGTCGTGCTCATCCATTCCGCGATCACGGACTCGCGCCAGTGGGATCGGGAGTTCGCCCGCCTCGCAGAGAGCCGGAGGGTGCTGCGCTACGACTTGCGGGGCTTCGGCCACTCGACCCTTCCGCCGGGCCCGTTCTCGCACGCGCGCGACCTGCTCGTTGTCTTGGACAGCGTCGGCTTCGACCGGGCTGCCTTGATCGGCTCATCGATGGGCGGCCGCGTGGCGCTCGAGGTCGCCGTCGCCGAGCCGGAGCGCGTGAGCGCCCTGATCGTCGTCGGCACCGGCATTCCGGGGCGGGCTCGGTCGGCCGAGCTTCAGGCCTTCGCCGAGCGGGAGGACGAGCTCTTCGAGGCGGGCAGGATCGACGAGGCCGTGGAGTTGAACCTCGAGGTGTGGATCCGAGATCCGGAGGCGCGCGACCGCGTGCGGCCGATGCAGCGCCGCGCCTTCGAGCTCGATTTCGCCGCTCCCGACGCCGGTCCGGAAGAGCCGCTGGCGCCGGATTTCGCCCGGCGCCTTGCCGAGATCACGGCTCCGACGCTCGTCCTCGTCGGCAGCGAGGACGTCCGCGACCACGTCGAAGCGACCGAGGAGATCGCGGCGGCGATTCCAGCCGCCCGCCGCGTCGTGATCGAGGGCTCGGGGCACCTCCCGAACCTCGAACAGCCGGAGGAATTCGACCGCGCGCTGCTCGAATTCCTCGATTCCGCCGGGCTCTGAGTTCCGTCCGATCCCGCCCGTACCCTGGGCGCATGGCCAAGCGCCCATCCCGCATCGATCTGCTCGAGCTCGACATCGATCTTCGCCTCGCCGACCTCTGGCGCGAGGCCGCCGAGATCGGCGAGTGGAACCTCGAGGTCGTCGCCGCGTTCATGCGAGCGGCCTACGGCAAGGGTTACTGCGACTCGCTGGTCGAGGAGTCGCCGGGCGCCCTCTGCCACGACCACGGATACCGGATCCCCGAGCGCCGCACGCTGCCGGCCGTCGAGCGCTAACCGTCTCAACCCCAAGAGGGGCTGGGCTACGATGCCAGCGTGGCTCGGAGAGGCAGCCCGGCGCGGCTCGTCATCGCGCTGTCGGTGGCGTCCGTGCTCGCGGTCTTCCTAATCTACGTCTCGCTGGCAGGCGGCAGCACGCCCTCGCTTCGGCCGAGCCAGCTCGCCGGGCACACCGGCCGCGTGGCCCTGTCCGGAAAGGTCGTCGCCCCGGTGAGCCGGCACGAGCGGACGGTGCGGTTCCGGCTCCGCGACGTGAAGGGGACGGCGAGCGTGCCGGTCAGCTACACGGGCACGATCCCCGACCTCTTCCGCAGGGGCCGCGACGTCCACGTCGAGGGCCAGTTGCGGAACGGCGTGTTCGTCGCGGACCAGCTGATGACGAAGTGCCCATCGAAGTACGCGCCCAAGGCGTGAGCCGTGCCTGAGCTCGGGCGCGCGGCGCTCACGATCTGCCTCGGGCTCGGTCTGTACGCGACGGTAGCGGGAGCCCTCGGCGTCTACACGCGGCGCCGCCGGCTCGCCCTCTCGGCGCAGAACGCGCTCCTCGCCGCGTTCGTAGCGGCCGCGGTTGCCTCGGCGGTGCTCCTCGCGGCCCTCGTCCGCCGCGACTTCTCGTTCACCTACGTCTGGGCGCACGTGAGCGAGCACCTGCCGCTCCGCTACACGCTCTCGGCCTTCTGGGGCGGGCAGGAAGGATCACTCCTGCTCTGGCTGCTCGTGCTCTGCGCCTATTCGGCGGGCGCCGTCGCCCTGGCCCGCCGCTCGGCGCCCGACCTCGTCCCGTGGGTCGTCCCCATCCTCGGGGCCGTGATCTCGTTCTTCGCCTTCCTGCTCGTGGCGGTGGCGAGCCCATTCGACACGCGCGCGGCCGCAGCCGACGGCCTCGGGCTCAACCCGAGCCTGCAGAACCCGTACATGTTGATCCACCCGCCGCTGCTCTACCTCGGCTACGTCGGGATGACGATCCCGTTCGCGTTCGGGATGGGCGCGCTGCTCGCGCGGCGCACGGACGAGCGCTGGATCGTCTCGACTCGCCGCTGGACGCTCGTCGCCTGGACCGCGCTCGGGATCGGTCAGCTGCTCGGCGCCAAGTGGGCGTACGAGGAGGTCGGCTGGGGCGGCTACTACGCCTGGGATCCCGTCGAGAACGCCGCGCTGATGCCGTGGCTCGCGGCAACTGCGTTCCTGCACTCGGTGATGATCCAGGAGAAGCGCGCGATGCTGCGCGTCTGGAACGTCCTGCTCGTGATCATGTCGTTCTCGCTCGCGCTCTTCGGCACGTTCCTGACCCGCTCCGGCGTCCTCAGCTCGATCCACTCGTTCACTGAAGGGCCGCTCGGCGCGTGGTTCCTCGGCTTCATCTGCCTCGTTGTGATCGGCTCCCTCACGCTCGTGTTTGCGCGGCTCGACCTGCTTCGTTCGCGCACGCGCCTCGAGTCGCTCGTCTCGCGGGAGGCGACATTCCTCTACAACAACCTGCTCCTCGTCGCGCTCTGCCTGACGATCCTTTGGGGCGTTGTCTTCCCGATCCTGTCGGAGGCCGTCAAGGGAGAGTCCAGCACGGTCGGCGCGCCCTACTACAACTTCTTCCTGCGCGCCTTCGGCCTGCCGTTGCTGCTGCTGATGGGGATCGGGCCGCTCGTGGCGTGGAGGAGGGCGTCGCTGCGCGGCCTTGGACGCGCCTTCGCCTGGCCGGCCGGCGTCGGGCTCGCCACGGGAGTCGTGCTCCTCGCGCTCGGGGCGGGCTCATCGGTTCCGGGCCTCGTCGCCTACACGTTCTCGGCCTTCGTGCTCGCCTCGATTGGCTACGAGTTCGCTCGCGGGACGCAGGCGCGCCACGCGCTCGGCGGGGCAAGCTGGTGGGGCTCGTTCAGCTCGCTCGTGGCGCGGAATCGACGCCGGTACGGCGGCTACGTCGTGCACGCGGCGGTCTGTCTGCTCGCGATCGGCATCGCCGGCTCGAGCGTCTACCAGACCGTGCGCGAGCGGAAGCTCATGCCCGGCCAGACGATGGCGTTGGGCTCGTACGACCTCACCTACCGGGGCGCGCTCCAGCGGCAAGCGGAGAACGCGACCGAGCGGCGCGCCCTCGTCGAGGTCCGCCGCGACGGCCGGTTGCTCGGGAGGATGCTGCCGGGCAAGAACGCGTACCCGGTCGAGCAGCAGGTCTCGAACGAGGCCGCGATCCGCAGTGACCCGCTGACCGGGGAGGACCTGTTCCTCGTCGCCGACCAGTTTACGAGCGACGGCGGCCTCTACCTCAAGGCCTTCGTGAAGCCGCTCGTGAACCTGATCTGGCTCGCGGGGATCGTGTTCCTCGCAGGGTCGACGATCGCGCTGTGGCCCGACGCGCGCGAGGAGCGGCGGCTTCAGGAGCGCTACGCGCCCGAGGGAGCGGTGGTGCAGGCGTGACGCTGGCGCTCGTCCTCGGTTCGCTGCTCGCGATCGCATGCGTGGTCTGGGTCGCGAGGCCGTTCCTGCGGGAACCGGCGCCCGCCGTCGACCGGCTCGACGAGCTCGGCCCGGTCGAGCGCCGCCGGATCGAGCTCCTCGAGCAGCGCGACCGGGCGCTCGCCGCCCTGAAGGAGCTCGAGCTCGACCACCGCACGGGCAAGGTCTCGGACGAGGACTACCGCGCGCAGGTCGGGCCGCTGCGGCGGCGGGCGGCGGACGCGCTGCGCGCTCTCGAACCGCGAACGGAGACGAGAAGTGAGCGAGTGGCCTCTCCGGGCTAGCTGTCCCAACTGCGGCGCGGACGTGACTTCCGGGGCGCGCTTCTGCGCGGAGTGCGGGACGAAGCTGGGCGCGGACGAGGCGACCGCCCGCGAGGAGGTGCCTCCCGAGGAGACGGGCCCGGTCCCGGTCACCGTCACGAGCGCGAAGCCGCGGCTCTTCGGGGTCACGCCCGCGATGCTGCTGTTCGCATTCGCCGCGTGCACGCTGACGGTCGCCGTCGTCCTGCTCGTGCTGGCGCACTGGATCTGGGGCCTCGCGCTGCTGGGGATCTCGTTCCTGCTCTTCGCCGCCTTCCTGGAGGTCGCGCGGCGGAAGCCGGACACCGAGATGGCCCGCCGCTTGGCCAAGGCGCCCGATTCGCTGCGGGCCCGGGCCGGCTTCGCGGCGCACTCGCTCGCCGCGCGCTCGAGCGCCCGGCGCACCGTCGTGCGGCTGCGGGCCGAGCAGCTCCGGCTCACCGACCGCCGGCGCGAGCTCTTACTCCGCCTGGGCGAGGCCGCGTACGCCCAGGAGAAGAAGGCGGCCAAGGAGACGACGGCGGAGCTGCGCGATGTCGACGGCGAGATCGACGCCAAGGAGGCCGAGATCGCGGCCGTCCTCGAGGGCACGCAGAGGGACATCGAGGAAGCGAGGCTCGAGGTCCAGTCGACCCAGATCGTCGAGCCCCGTGACAATCCACAGCAGAATTAGCTAGCATCCGGCAGATTTTCGGTTGCCGGGAGGGACAGCCGACCGCCCGACGAAACTCGCCTCATGGCCCGCCGTCTCGTCGTACCCGGACTCCTCGTGCTCCTCGTGGTCGCGGCGCCGGCGGCGGCGCACAACGCGCACGACCGCAAGGCGCAAGTCGACTCGCGGCTCGCCCAGGTGAATCAGAAGATCGCCGAAGCGAGACGACGTGAGGCCGCGCTGAACGCCGAGATCGCGAGCGTGACGACGCGAATCCAGTCGCTCGAACGTCAGGTCGGGGACGTCTCGCAGGACCTCGCCGTGCTCGAGCACGACCTGGCTCTCCAGCAGGAGAAGCTCGACCGCCTGAACGAGCTGTTCCGGCTCCAGACGCGGAAGCTCAACTTCCTGCGCGAGCAGTACACCGCCGCGGTCGACCGCCTGAACGACCGGCTCGTCGCGGCCTACGAGTCCGGCAACGTCTCGACGCTGGAGGTCGTGCTCGCCTCACGCAGCTTCACGGACCTGCTCTCGCGGCTGGACTACGTCCGCCGGCTGGCGGAGGAGGACCGCAGCATCGCCGCGAGTGTCGGTCGCGCGAAGGCGGAGATGCGCGTGGCGCGGGCACGCACGAAGGTGGTGCGGAGGAAGGTCGCCGTCGCGACGCGCACGATCGCGGTCCGCACGGCGCAGCAGCGCGCGGTGCGCGACCGGCTCGTCTCGAGCGAGAACGCGCTCTCCTCCGCGCGCCGGCAGAAGCGGCAGACGCTCGCGGACGTGCGCGAGAGCAAGGCGGAGTTCATCGCCGAGGCCGAGGCGCTCGCGCGGGAGAGCGCCCGTCTGGCCGCGCGGATCCAGGCTTCGCAGGCGTCGAGCACGGTGCGGCCGTCCTCGAGCGGCCTGATCTGGCCCGTCAACGGGCCGGTGACGAGCCCGTTCGGGATGCGGTGGGGCCGGATGCACGAGGGGATCGACATCGGCGCCGCGTACGGGACGCCGATCCGCGCGGCGGCCTCGGGCGCGGTCATCTACGCCGGCTGGATGAGCGGCTACGGCAACCTCACCGTGATCGACCACGGCGGCGGGCTCGCGACGGCGTACGGCCACCAGTCCTCGATCGCCGTCTCGGGCGGATCCGTCTCGCAGGGACAGGTGATCGGGTACGTCGGGTGCACGGGCCACTGCTTCGGGCCCCACCTGCACTTCGAGGTGCGCGTGAACGGCACGCCTGTCGACCCGCTCGGGTATCTCTAGGTAGCGGGCGTAAGGCCGTGCCGCCGCATCGTTGCGGCGATCGCCGCGAGGTCGGGCGGGCCGCCGGCTGCGTCTTCGACGATCGCGGACAGCTCGCGGAAGTAGTCCTGGCTGAGGATGCCGGGAGTGACGATCGCGAGCGCCTTCGCGTCGCCGTCGTGCACGTTGTCGAAGCGGTGGACGAGACCCCGAGGGATGCACAGCGCCTCGCCGGGGCCGACGTCGGTCGGTGTGCCGTCGAGCGTCCAGGTCATCACTCCGTGGAGTCCGTAGATCGTCTCCTCGTAGCCGTCGTGGCTGTGCCCGATCGGCACCTTCGCGCCTGCGGGGACGTCGAACTCGAAGATGGCGCACGTGCCTACCGACGCCTCGCCCTCGACGAGGAATCGGATGGCCAGCTCCCCGATCCTGATCTCTTCCCTCGTGCTCGTCGACATCATGGTTCCACCTCTTCCGTGGTAGATGGTAAAGTAATTTGACGATACATGGCAAGCCGCAGTTCGTCAAGTCCCTTTACGCAAGCTGCAAGCGCAGCGCCGGCCGTCGGGCCGCCGCTGATCGGCGCGCTCCTCCGCGTGCCGTTCGAGGAAGTGCGAAGGCGGATGCTCGAGCGCCTGCACGAGCATGGCTTCGACGACCTCGAGCCCGCGCACCTGAACGTCCTCCAGTACCCCGGCCCGCAAGGCGCGAGGCCGTCCGAGCTCGCGGCTCGACTGCAGATCAGCAAGCAGGCGCTCAATTACCTCCTCGGTCAGCTCGAGCGCCTCGGCTATCTCGAGCGGCACCCGGATCCCGACGACCTGCGCTCGAAGCGCATCGTCCTCACGGAACGCGGAGTCTCTGCGATACCCGTAATCCGCGAAGCCGTGAGCGAGGTCGAGACCGCATGGGCACAACGCCTCGGCCCGGAGCGGTTCGCTCAGCTCCGCAGCCTCCTGCTCGAGCTCAACGGGCTGATCTAGCGTTCGCCTCCTGGTCCTCATCGGCGTGCCGCTCGTCGTCGTTGGTTGTGGAGGCAGCACGCAGGACGTGCCTTTCGCGGCCCCTCGGACGGAGGCTCTCAACTGGGTCGAGAAGGCCGGCCGGCCCGGCGAGCGGGTCGTCGTCCGCGTCCAGAGCCTCACCTTGAGCCGCGGCGGCTGGAGCGTGCGCGCGGCCGTCACGAACGACACCTCCGCGCCGCTCTTGATCGGCAAGCCGCACACGCACGAGTCCGGCGCGTTCGGGTTGCTGACGGCGACGTCCGGCTCGACCGGATTGAACGCGACTCGCTACGTCCCGCCGCTTCCCGCCAGCCTTGGGCCGGGAAAGACGTGGAGCGGAAGGTTCAGCGGCTCCGGTGCGGTGCGCGAAGGGAGCTCTCTGCGGGTCGTGTTCGGGACGTTCTGGGTTTACGGCGGCGTGCGCGTCGGCGGCCGGCGAAGAGTGATGTTCCGCTACGTCACCGATCACGCGTACAGGCCGTAACCAGATTCGCAACCGCTGCGTTGACCAATTGAGATTCGTACGCGGATTTCGTGTCCGCGTCTCGTTTCGTCTCCCGACGACGCCGGCCGCCTCCCCCCGGGGCGGCCGGTCGTAACCGGAGAAAGTGCTGGCGCACTTTCTCCGGGGTCCGGGAACCTAGTGTTCTTGCCGGTGAAAGTGCCGGCGCACTTTCACCGGGGTCCGGGAACCTACGGTTCTCGCCGGTGAAAGTGCTGGCGCACTTTCACCGGGGTCCGGGAACCTACCGTTCCCTTACCCCTCCCTTTAGTACATGGAGGTCTCGCAGGTTTCGATAGCGCTCGTCGAGGTCGAAGCCGTAGCCCACGAAGAGCTCGTCTGGCACGGTGAACCCGACGTAGGCGAGCGGTAGGTCGTCGACCAGGCGACGGTACGGGCGGTCGAGGAGCGTCGCGGCCGTGAGCGAGCGCGGCTCGCGCAGCGAGAGCGTGTGGCAGAGGTAGTTGAGCGAGAGCCCGGTGTCGACGACGTCTTCGACAATCAGGACGTCGCGCCCGCCGATCTCGCAGTCGAGGTCCTTCAGCAGCCGGATGCGCGAGGTGCCGCCGTTCCGCGACGAGTCGTACGGCGCAAGCTCGAGGAAGTCGAGCGCGTGCGGGATTCGGAGCTCGCGCGAGAGATCCGCCAGGAAGACCACGCTCGCCTTGAGCGGCGCGACCAGCACGGGCTCGCGCCCGGCGTAGTCCGCCGTGATCTGGGCGCCGAGCTCGGACACGCGCGTCTGCAGCTCGCGCGCCGACAGGTAGACCTCGCCGAGCTGTGGATCGCGTGCGGCTATGACGCGAGCTCGAGCCGGTATCGCTGGGCGAGCCGTTCGATGTCTCGCTTGTAGAAGAGCTTCACCTTCACGTCGGGGTACAGCTCGCGCAGCTTCCGCAGCTTGCGGTTCTTGCGCGTGACGAGCGACTGCTTCATCACCGTGATCTCGACGAAGAGGTTCTGCTCGGGGAGGAAGAAGTCCGGTGTGAAGGCCTCGACGACGCGCCCGTCGCCGTCGCTCTCGAGCACGAACGTCCTCGGCTCGTACTCCCACGGGACGCCGTAGTAGTCGAGTACCTTGGCGCATTCCAGCTCGGCCGTGTTCGCGAAGGCGGGAGGCTGCGCACCACGATATGCCTGGAAATCAGGCGTTTCCGGGGCCATCCGTTGCAAGGGTAGCAGCCACTCCGGATAGCGCTTTGAACGCGCATACACTTCGTCCATGGCCCGCGACGGGTCGCGACAGCTCACGATCGCGCACATCTCCGACCTGCACTGCGGAGGCCCGTACTTCCTGCCGAACCTGCTCGAGCGTGCGATCACGGAGGTCAACGACCTCGAGCCCAACATCGTGATCTGCACCGGCGACCTGACGACGCTCGGCTTCAAGGAGGAGTACGCGACGGCGAAGTCGTACCTCGACCGGATCGAGTGCGGCTCGGTGGTCGTGATTCCCGGCAACCACGACTCGCGCAACGTCGGCTTCGTCCACTTCGAGTCGCTGTTCGGCGACCGCAACTCCGTCCTGCGCGTCGACGGCGTCACCGTCGTCGCGGTCGACTCGACCGAGCCCGACCTCGACCACGGCCAGATCGGCCGTGGCCGCTACCGCTGGATCGAGGAGCGGTTCGCCGAGATCGGCGACGACGACGATCTACGGATCTTCGTGCTCCACCACCACCTGCTGCCCGTGCCCGGGACCGGGCGCGAGCGCAACGTCGTGCACGACGCGGGCGACGCGATCGAGTGCCTCCAGCGCGCCGGCGTCGACCTCGTCCTCTCCGGTCACAAACACGTCCCGTATGCCTGGCGGCTGGAGGACCTGTTCATCGTCAACGCCGGCACCGTCTCCTCGCTCAGGCTCAGGGGCAACACGCGGCCTTGTTACAACGTGATCGAGGTCACCGGCCCGCACGTGGACGTCTGGCGCAAGTACCCGTTCCACGGGCAGGAGAAGATCATCCAGTTCTCGACCGAGACGCTGGCCTTCGAGAAGTACACCGCGCGGATCGAGGGGGAGGTCACGACCAGGTCGTGAGGGCGGTCCTGGCGGTGATCGACGGTGAGCACTACGCGCCGGTCGTGCGCGACGCGCTGGCCGGCGTCGGCGCCGTCGCCGCCTGGCTCGCCGGCGGCACCGAGAAGCTCCGGGGCGCGGAGGACTACGGCGTCCCGCTGGTCGCGAGCCTGGAGGAGGGGATCGAGCGGTTCGGGCCCGAGGTCGTCATGGACCTCTCGGACGAGCCGGTACTCGGCCCGGCCGAGCGGTTCCGGGTGGCCAGTCGGGTCCTGGCGCGCGGACTCTCGTACGTCGGCCCGGACTTCCGCTTCGATCCTCCGTTCCTCGCGCCGTTCGAGCTGCCCTCGCTCTCGATCGTCGGCACGGGCAAGCGGGTGGGGAAGACGGCCGTCTCGGGGCACGTTGCACGGCTCCTGGCGAAGCGGCAGGACGTGGTCGTGGTCGCGATGGGCCGCGGTGGGCCCGCCACGCCGGACATCGCGGAGCAGCCGCCCACGGTCGACGATCTCCTGCGGCTTTCGCGCGAGGGACGGCACGCCGCCTCGGACTACCTCGAGGACGCGGCGCTCGCCGGTGTCGTCACCGTCGGCTGCCGGCGCTGCGGCGGCGGCCTCGCCGGGACGACGGTGGCGAGCAATGTCCACGAGGGCGCCCAGGTGGCCGCGCGGCTGGAGCCGGACCTCGTGATCTTCGAGGGCAGCGGTTCGGCGCTGCCGCCGATTGCGACGAGCAAGCGGATCCTCGTCGCCGGCGCCAACCAGCCGCCCGAGCTCGTGACCGGCTACCTGAACGCGTACCGGATCCTGATCTCGGACCTCGTCGTCCTGTCCATGGCCGAGCAAGGTGGCAGGCACGAGGAGGTACGGACTGCGATTCGCGAGCTGGCGCCGGCGGTGACCGTCGTCGCCGCCTCGCTGCGTCCGCGGCCGGTCGAGCCGATCGCGGGCAGGCGCGTCGCCTTCTTCACGACCGCGCAGCCCGAGGTTGCCGACCGGCTCGGCGCTCACCTGCGGGAAGAGCACGGCGCCGACGTCGTCCACGTCTCGACGAGCCTCGCGCGCCGCGGCGAGCTGCGCCGCGAGCTCGAGAGCGTCGACGCCGAGGTCTACGTCGTCGAGATCAAGGCAGCCGCGATCGACGCGGTCGCGGAGACTGCCGTTGCCCGCGGGATCCCGGTCGTCTTCGCGGACAACGAGGTGCGACCGTTGCCCGGAGAGCTCGACCTCGACGCAGAGGTAGAGGCCCTCGCCGAGGCCGCGACGAGCGAGCGAGTTCCGTCATGAGCCGACGCTTGCGGCGGCGTCGTCAGGCCGTGCGGGCTTTGCCCGTGCAGCCGTCTGAAATGACCGGTCGACACGCTGGAGCTTCGGAGCTCGGGCTATGAGCCAGTCTCGTCACGCCGACCCGCTCCCGCTCGGCGACGCGGGCGTTCCGTATTCGAAGGGACTAATGGCCAGGGCCCTGATCGCCGTCGGCTGCTCGCCGACGCGCGCGTCCGAGCTTGCGAACCGTGTCGAGAGGGACCTCGCCGAGCGCGGGGAGGAGG
>JBKOXJ010000084.1:0-5941 GCA_046724905.1 Actinomycetota bacterium
GCCGGCCGCGAGGAGCCTCACTTCCTCAGCCGCAGGAGGTACAGATCCTGGCGCGGGTTTCCGCGCGCGCCCTCCGGCTCGAAGCGGAGTAGGTCGAAGCCGCTCGCAAGGCTCTCGCGGACGTACGGCTCCGGATGGAACGCGGCGCAGAGGTTCGTGCCGGCGACGGTCTCCCAGCGGACGACGAGCTCGCCGCGGTCGAAGCGCTCGAGCTCGTCCTCGGAGAGCCGATCGCGGTAGGCGGCGCCGTGGGTCGAGAGGACGAGGTAGCCCCGGGGAGTAAGGACCCGGCCGAGCTCGGCCATCCAGGCCTTCTGCACGTCCTCGGGAAGGTGGGTCAGAACCGAGAGCGAGTAGACGAGGTCGAACTGCGCGTCCGCGTACGGCAGGGGCGGGCCCAGGCCGTTCCGCTCGAAGCGCGCGTAGGGGAGGTTGCTCCGGCACCAGTCGATCGCGCGCTTGTTCGTGTCGGTGCCGTGCACGGCGGTGCTCGGGAGATCGCGCCAGGCGCGGATCACGCGCCCGCAGCCGCAGCCGAAGTCGAGCAGCGAGCCGAAGTCCTCCGGCTGCAGCTGCTGGGTCGCCAGCACGCCTCGGATGGCATCGGCGGCGAGACGGCCGCTCTCCAGGAACCAGTGCGGGTCGGAGCTCCCGGTCACGCGTACGATCAGCCACGGCGGCGGCATCGGCAACCCGTCGTCGGCGGTGCCTCGACGCGCGGGCCGGAGCGCCTTGAGCTCCTCGAAGAGGCGGTAGACAGGCCGCAGCAGCCGCAGCCGTTCGAGCAAGCGGAGGAGCGGCCTCTTCACGGTCACGGGCCGCTGAACGCTAACGGAGCGGGGATACACTCATCCCATGGCCAAGGCGCCGGCGCTCCCGCGCGGGTTCGAGCTTCCGCTCGAGCCGCGCCTGCCGCGAATCGGCTCGGTCGACCAGGTCGCGGTCGAGGAGCGCGCCGGCACGCTCGCGCGCAGGTCGATCAAGCGCGAGGCGAAGCTGTTCGCGCTCGACCTCGCGATCCGGATGATGGACCTGACGACACTGGAGGGAGCGGACACACCGGGCAAAGTCGCTGCTCTGGCGATGAAGGGGATCCGTCCCGACCCGTCCGACCCGACGGTTCCGTCGGTTGCTGCCATCTGCGTCTATCCGAACCTCGTCGCGACGGCGCTCGAGCGGACGCGCGGTTCGAGCGTGAAGGTCGCCTCCGTCGCGACGGCGTTCCCCTCGGGCCAGAGTCCGCTGGCCGCAAAGCTGGAGGAGGTGCGCGAGGTCGTCGCGCTCGGTGCGCACGAGGTCGACATGGTGATCGACCGGGGAGCGTTCCTCTCCGGCCGGTACGCAAAGGTCTACGACGAGATCGTCCAGGTGAAGGAGAGCTGCGGGAACGCTCACTTGAAGGTGATCCTCGAGGTCGGTGAGCTCGGCACGTACGACAACGTGCGGCGCGCGTCGCTGCTGGCGATGGCCGCCGGCGCCGACTTCATCAAGACCTCGACGGGCAAGCTGCCGGCCGCGGCCACCCTCCCGGTGACGCTCGTGATGCTGGAGGCGATCCGCGACGTGTACGAGGAGACCGGGCGCAAGGTGGGGATGAAGCCCGCGGGCGGGATCCGCGCGTCGAAGCAGGCGGTCCAGTACCTCGTCCAGCTGCACGAGACGCTCGGTCCGGACTGGCTCACGCCCGACCTCTACCGCCTGGGCGCGTCCTCGCTCCTGAACGACGTCCTGATGCAGATCCGCAAGGAGAAGACCGGCCGGTATCAAAGCCCGGACTACTTCACGGTCGACTGAATTGACACACAACTGCGACAGATCCGCGCGCGGGCGACCGCTAGTTTTCGCCCCACCCATCGGGTGGGGGGTGGGTGGTGGGATGTGCGGCTCGCCGCACCCGCGCGCGAACCGCCGAGCGTCGAGAGGCGCGTGCTGACGTGCCCAACGTCTGGACCCACGGCGTCTGGAGTGTGAAGCCCGGCAAGGAGGACGAGTTCATCCGCGGCTGGCGGGAGATGGCCCAGATCGCCATGCGTGAGATCGACGTAGTCACCCGGCCGACGTTTCTGCGCGACCGCGACCGGCCGAACGTCTTTGTCAGCTTCGGGCCCTGGCGAAGCATCGAGGACATCGAGCGTTTCCGCTCCTCGCCGAGCTTCCTCGGCCGCGTAGCCGCGATGGACGAGCTGATCGAGGGCTTCGAGACGCGAACGCTCGACGAGGTCGGGCTCGGTGAGTGAGCTCGAGCGCAAGCCTGAGCGCACGCCGGTCCCAACGGACTGGACGTACGCGAGCGCACCGGAGTCGCGCGAGATCGTCCGGCTCGAGGAGCGCTACGGCCACTACGTCGGCGGCGAATGGCTCGAGCCGGCCGAGACCTACACGACGATCGACCCGTCGAGCGAGGAGCCGCTCGCCGAGGTCGGGCAGGCGACCGCGCAAGAGGTGGCCCTTGCGGTCGAGGCTGCGCGGAACGCGTTCGAGAACGGCTGGTCCGACCTGTCCCCGTCCGAGCGGGCCAAGTACCTGTTCCGAATCGCTCGGATCCTCCAGGAGCGCTCGCGCGAGTTCGCCGTGCTCGAGTCGCTCAACGGCGGCAAGCCGATCCGCGAGTCGCGCGACGTCGACCTACCTCTCTCCGCGGCCCACTTCTTCTACTACGCCGGGTGGGCGGACAAGCTCGAGTACGCATTCCCGAACCGCCGTCCGAAGCCGATCGGCGTCGCGGGCCAGATCATCCCCTGGAACTTCCCGCTGTTGATGCTGGCCTGGAAGATCGCGCCCGCCCTGGCGGCCGGGAACACTGTCGTCCTGAAGCCCGCTGAGACGACGCCGCTCTCGGCGCTCCTCTTCTGCGACGTCCTCCGCCAGGCCGAGCTCCCGCTCGGCGTCGTCAACATCCTCACCGGCGACGGCCGCACTGGCGCCGAGCTCGTCAAGCATCCCGACGTCGACAAGGTTGCGTTCACGGGCTCGACCGAGGTCGGCAAGGCGATCCAGCGTGAGCTCGCGGGGACGGGCAAGAAGCTCACGCTCGAGCTCGGCGGCAAGGCGGCGAACGTGATCTTCGACGACGCCGCGCTCGACCAGGCCATCGAAGGGATCATCGACGGGATCTACTTCAACCAGGGGCACGTCTGCTGCGCCGGGTCGCGGCTGCTCGTCCAGGAGTCGATCTACGAGCAGCTGATCGCGAAGCTCAAGCGCCGGCTGACGACCCTCCGCGTCGGCGACCCGCTCGACAAGAACACGGACGTCGGCGCGATCAACTCGAGGCAGCAGCTCGACAAGATCACGGAGCTCGTCTCCGCCGGCGAGGACGAGGGCGCCGAGATCTACCAGCCGCCGTGCCGCCTGCCCGAGAAGGGCTACTGGTTCGTCCCGACCGTCTTTACGAACGTCGCCCAGAGCTACCGCATCGCGCAGGAGGAGATCTTCGGGCCGGTGCTCTCCGTCCTCACCTTCCGCACGCCGGACGAGGCCGTCGAGAAGGCGAACAACACTGCCTACGGCCTCTCGGCCGGCGTCTGGACGGAGAAGGGCTCCCGCATCCTCTGGATGGCGGAACGACTCCGCGCCGGCGTGGTCTGGGCGAATACATACAACCGCTTCGATCCGAGCTCGCCCTTCGGCGGCTACAAGGAGTCCGGCTTCGGGCGCGAAGGCGGCCTGCACGGGCTCGAGCCGTATCTCTCGTTCGAATGAGCGTCCCTCGCCTGCGGCTCGGTCCCGTGGGGGAAACAAACGTTTCCCCCAGCGAGCACGCCCCCTCCACCGCTCACGGGGCAGGGATCGCCCCGTGAGCCGGCTCCCGGTCCGCAAGACGTACAAGCTCTTCGTCGGCGGCGCGTTCCCCCGGTCGGAGTCGGGGCGCACGTACGAGGCGGAGGGTCAGAACGTCGCCCGGGCCTCGCGCAAAGACCTCCGCGACGCTGTTCGCGCCGCCCGCAGCGCCTTGCCGAAGTGGGCGGGCATGACCGCGTACAACCGCGGACAGGTCCTCTATCGCCTCGCCGAGATGGTGGAGGCGCGGCGTGCGGAGTTCGCGGACCTGTCCTCGGGCACAGACGAGGTCGACCGCGCGGTCGACCGGATCGTCTGGTATGCCGGCTGGGCCGACAAGCTTGCGCAGGTTCTGGGCTCGTCGAACCCTGTCGCGGGTCCGTACTTCAACTTCACGGTTCCCGAACCGACCGGCGTCGTCGGCGTGCTCGCGCCCGAAGAGCCGGCCCTGCTCGGCCTGGTCTCGCGCCTTGCGCCGGTGCTCATCGGCGGCAACTGCGCCGTCGTCGTGGCCTCCGAGTCACGGCCCCTCGCCGCGATCGAGCTCGCGGAGGCGATTGCGACCTCCGACGTGCCGGGCGGCGCGGTGAACATCCTCACCGGCTGGAAGTCCGAGCTCTCGCCGTGGCTCGCCGCGCACATGGACGTGAACGCGATCGACCTCAGCGGGGTGGACGGCGACCGCGCCGAGCTGGAGCGGCTCGCGGCGGAGAACGTCAAGCGCGTCGTTCGGGGCGCTGCCGACGCTCAGAGTCCGTGGGAGATCGCCTCATTCCTCGAGCTCAAGACGGTCTGGCACCCGATCGGCGTCTAGCCGTCGACCAGACTTGCTGCGCACGCTGAGCCCGCCGATCAGCGAGAACGACCGGACCCGTAGCAGTGGCAGCCCCGGCCGCACCGGCCCATGGACGCGAACATCCTTCCCGCCGATAAGCGCGAAGTCACTGGCATCGACGTCGGTCCCTTCCGGCACCGTCACGTCGCACCCGCCGATCAGCGCGAAGGTCGTGATGACGATCTCGTCGCCCTCGACCTCGGCCTCACGCAGGTCGAACGAGTCGCCGCCGATCAGCGAGATCGCGGTCATCGGTCCCGCTACCCTGAACCGTCCGGCGTGCTCGGAGCCGCCGATCAGCGAGATCGACCAGCGTGTCGGACGGCGGCGCGCCGCCGGAGGGGCGGCCGGAAGGTCTGCGGCGACCGCGTCGAGATCCGCCTGCGTCTGCGCTGCGTAGGTGCGGTCGAGTCGCTCGCTCAGCTCTTCGAGGGTCACCCGGCCCTCGGCGCAGGCGTCGCGCAGTCGCAGTGCGACACGCTCACGCTCCTGGTCGGAGACCCGGACCGCGGAAGGGCCGGCGGGCTGCTCCACGTCCCAAGTGTTCCACGCGGCGCGCCCGGAACCCCGAAGGGGTGGGTTACGATCTTCGCGGCCGCCGATGGCTCCATGCGAACCGCCCGTCCGCCGAAATCCGTGAACGAGAGAGGCACGCGCCGCTTCAGCCAGGCGATCTCGGAGGGCGACGGGATCTCGGTGATCGCCGTGGTGGATGGGCCTGAGGACGCTCGGTCCGCCGAAGAGCAGGGCGCCGAGGGCGTGGTCGTTCTCGGTCTGCCCGACGGCGTCCGCGAGGCGACGGCGCTCCCGATCTTCTGGCTTGGCGGCGGCTCGCTCGAGACCGCGCGCGACTGGGGCGCCGACGCCTGCTTGCTCTCGATGGCGACCCTTGGTGACGAGGGCGGCCTCGAGCGCTACCACGACCAGGCGGTCGAGCTCAGGCTCGACTGCGTGATCGAGGTTCGCAACGAGGAGGAGCTCGAGCTCGCGCTCGAGCGCGTCGATCCCGAGATCTTCCTGCTCTCGTCGCGCGAGGCCGACGACGACGAGGACTCGATGGATCGGGTCCTCGATCTGCTCCCCGACGTGCCCGCCGGCAAGCTCGCGATCGCCGACCTGCCAGTCTCGACGCGCGATGAGGTCGTCGCGCTCGAGCGTGCCGGCATCGACGCCGTGATCGTGCGCCGGCCGGCCGTCGTCGCCGAGCTCGTCGGTGCCGAGCCCCGCGAAGTCTGAGTCGCACCGGCTGGACTCGCGCTGGGGCGGCCCGAAAGCGGCGCTCGGGGCGATCCTCGCCGGCGCACTGGCGCTTCGGCTCGTCGGGAT
>JBKOXJ010000188.1:0-6320 GCA_046724905.1 Actinomycetota bacterium
GCCCCGTGTTGTCGTGCGGGATCTGGATCAGGTCCGGCCCGCGGCCCGTCCGGGCTGCGATCTTGAACTTGTTGATCGAGTCCTGGACGTCGCCGGGGTTGACGACCTTGTTGCCGGTTTTGCGCGCCCACTGCTGCGCGATCCGGTTGAGCGTCGCCCGCTCCTTCGGGGCGCTGATGAAGTAGTCCCAGATCGTGATCGTGGCGCCCTTGTGGACGCCGCCCTTCGTTGCCACGCTGGCCTTCGACGGCGACACGCTCGCAGCGAGGCCTAGCGCCGTCGCCACCGCTACCACGAGCAGGACGACGAGCGGCTTACGTCCCTTCATTGATTCCCTCCTCGAGGATTGACTCCCTGGCGCCCGTCCTGCCAACTCGACCTGCGCCGGGCCGGCTGCCGCACCGCGGTTCCGTGGAACATGATTCATTCCCATGAGACAGCGGGGCCGACAATAGAACGGCGCCTCTGTAGAAGTCAAGGGAGAGCGTCCCCCTTTTTGCCGCTCAGAGCGGGAAACGGACTAGACTCGCGGCCTGAAACGTGTTAGGAGACGCCTGAAATGTCGTCCCTGCGCGAAGTCGCCCAGCACGCAGGTGTGAGCCTCGCCACGGCCTCGCGCGTCGCGAACGGGTCGCTGGCCGTCCGCGCCGAGACGCGGGAGCGGGTGGAGGAGGCGATGCGCGAGCTCCTCTACGTGCCGCCCGCGCGCCAGTCGGCCACCGGAGCGATCGGGCTGCTCGTGCCCGACCTCTCGAACCCGATCTTCCCGGCGCTGGCCCAGGCGATGGAGGCCCGGGCTACCGCGGCGGGGCTCGCGTCGATCCTCTGCACAACCCGGAGCGCGGCCTTCCGCGAGGTCGATTACGTCCACATGCTGCTCGACCACCGGGTCGACGGAATGGTCTTCGTCTCGTGCGAGATGACCCACCTGACGGGCGACCACGACCACTATGCGCGGCTGGTCGAGGAGGGCGCGCGGCTCGTGTTCGTGAACGGCGCGATGGACTCGCTCGACGTGCCCTCGGTGAGCGTGGACGAGCGGCATGCCGGCCAGCTGGCGACGCAGCACCTGATCGACCTCGGCCACCGGCGGATCGGGTTCGTCGCGGGACCCGAGGACTACCTGCCGACGCTCGAGAAGGCGGCTGGGCGGGCGGAGGCGCTTCGCGACGCGGGGCTGTCCGACGGGCTCGTTGCGCACGGGGACTTCTCGATCGAGGGCGGACGGGTGGCGCTCCGTGAGCTGCTCGAACGCGACCCGGCGCCGACCGGCGTCGTCTGCTCGAGCGACCTGATGGCACTGGGGGTGCTGAAGGAGGCGCGTGCGCTCGGGCTCCGCGTGCCGGAGGACCTCTCGATCGTCGGCTTCGACGGGATCGAGGCAGGCGTCTGGCTCGAGCCGCCGCTGACGACGATCCAGCAGCCGATCCAGCGGCTCGCAGAGACGGCCGTCGAGGCGTTGCAGACGCTGATCGCGGAGCCCGGGCGGTCGCTCCCGAGCTTCGTCTTCAAGGCGAAGCTCCGCCAGGGCGGTTCGACCGCCCCGCCGGCCCGCTAGCGACGCGCAGCGTATTGAGGACTGCGATCGCTCGGTCGACGAGGGCGTCGGCGGCGGCACGGCCGAGCAGGAAGTAGGCGCCGAACGTGCGGCCGTGGTCGGCGAACTCGACGGAGCCGCCGGAGCCGTCGAAGCACTCGATCGCGGGCGGCGGCGAGATGTGGAGCGCACTGCGTATGAAGCGCGTCGGGCGTGCGGGCCAGTCGCCTTCGGGCTTCTGCCACTCGACGACGACGAGTGAGACGCCGTCTGCGGGCGGCGCATAGTCGGCGATCAGGCAGGCCGAGCCGCGGCGGACGACGGGTGCGGAGGAGACGACGACGCGGGCGAGCGGATCGATGATCTGACCAGGTGCCAGGTCCGCGGTAGCGGCCGAATGCCAGCCCGGCGGAACCTCGACCGTGACCCCGTCGCTCCCGGAGATTTCGGGCGGGGCCGCCCGCGGCGAGCCGCCGCCGCCGGTACAGCCCGTCGCCAGCAAGGCGACCGCCGCGAGCAGAACAGCGCGCATCTAGATCGCTACGACCGGCGGCGCCACCGAGGTCCGGCCCTCCAACCGCCCCCCTCTTAACGGGGACTGTCCCCGGGCATGGCCGAGGTGGACGGGTGGAAGCGTGGCGAAAGTGTGGCGGTTTGTCCTCAGCGGCGTGTCGGGCGGCCGCTCGTTGCGATGATTCGCGCGGCTACGGTCGGCTCCCGGGCCGGCCGTCGAGCGCGGACAGGACGTCGACGAGCGTCTCGAAGCGCTCGAACGGTGCCTGTCGCGCTGCCAGATACCGGGCTAGCCCAGCCCTTGCGAAGACCCGGTCGGCCGCCAGGGCGGCGCAGCGGTCCGAGTAACCGTCGCCCACGTACACGATCTCGCCCGGCGGCAGCAGCGCCCGCTTGCACGCCTCTCCGCAGGCCTCGCAGACCGTCTCGTCGCGAAAGCGCACCCGCCAGCCGTCCGCCCGGGCGTCGACCCAGTTCGCCCGAACCTCGACGTCCACCCCCTCGCGCGCGAGCAGCGGCTCGATCAGCTCGTGGAACCCGCTGGAGATCACGATCGGCCGCCATCGCTCCGCGAGCTCGCGGAGTCCCGGCCGCATGCGCACGTGCTCCAGCAACCAGTCGCGAACGACGTCGAGCGGCGCGTTCACGACCTCAAACTGCCGCCGAATCTCCTCCTGGAGCGTGATCTCACCACGATCGAGCTCCGCCGCGATCCGCCGGTAGACCTCCGGCTCGCCGAACTCCAGCAGGACCATCACGAGCGTGTCCCGCTCGGTCACGGTCTCGTCCCAGTCGAGAACGACGGAGCTCAGAAGTGCGAGGTGACGCCCGCCGGGTTCTCGTCCGCCGTCGCCGGCTGCTCGGGCGCCTCGGACCACGAGTAGGCGTACTTCCCGTCGTCGAGCCCCTCGGCGAACTTCGCGAGCCGCAGCTGCCGGAACGTGTCGCACATGACCGCGAGCTCGTGCGTCTCCGTCATTCCGATCGACCGCTCGGCGAGCCCGGGCTGCGGCCCGTGCGGAATCCCGGACGGATGCAGGGTGATCGAGCCGATCTCGATCCCCTTCCGCGACGAGAAGTTCCCGTCGACGTAGTAGATCATCTCCTCCGACTGGAGATTCGAGTGGTGGTACGGGATCGGGATCGCCATCGGGTCGAAGTCGAGCTTGCGCGGGCAGAAAGAGCAAATCACGAAGTTCGGGCCGGCGAACGTCTGGTGCGAGGGCGGCGGCATGTGGATCCGCCCGGTGATCGGCTCGAAGTCGTGGATCGAGAACGTCCACGGATAGACGTAGCCGTCCCAGCCGACCACGTCGAACGGGTGGTAGTCGAGGACGTAGGCCTGGTAGCCGTCACGGATCCGCACCTTCACGACGAACTCGCCGCGCTCCCGATGCGTCCGAAGCTCCGCGGGCGGATGGATGTCGCGGTGGTAGTACGGCGCGTGCTCCATCAGCTGGCCGTACTGGTTCCGATAGCGCTTCGGGATCTCGATCAACCCCGGCGTCTCGAACAGGAGGTAGCGCTGCGGCCCCTCGGGGACGAACCGGTAGGTCGTCCCGTGCGGCAGAACGATGTAATCGCCCGACCGGTAGGGAACGTCGCCGAACTGCGTCTCGAGCGTGCCTGACCCCTCGTGGACGAAGTAGACGTGGTCGCCCTCGCCGTTGCGGAAGAAGTACTCCATCGGCTCCGCGGGTCGGACGAACGAGATCTCGACGTCGTCGTTCCACATCAGCAGCTTGCGGCCGGTGATCGGGTCGCCCGCCGGCTCGACGTTCCACGTCTGGAAGTGGCGGTGCGCGTGGGCGTCAGGCACCCACTCCTCCCGCTCGATTGGCTCGAAGTCGCCGAGCTTCTCGATCCGGCAGGGCGAGGTCAGGTGGTAGAGGATCGACTCGTTGCCCGCGAAGCCTTCGAGGCCCATGACCTCCTCGGTCAGCAGGGCTCCGTCGTCCCGGAACTGAACGTGCCGCTTTCGGGGAACGTCGCCTAGGCGCTGATAGAACGGCACGCGCGCAGGATAGCGCCCACCGATCCCCTCTCCGGGTGATGGGCGCTCCCCGTTCCGAGGACGATGCATGGATCGTGCGGCAATCTGCGGCATCGACCCGCGCTGTCCTCGCGACGGGTGCCGGGGTGTGCTGGATCCTCTTCTACGCGGCCTGGATCCTGTTCACCCCAGGCGGCGCGGACGCGCTTCGCGTGTTCGCCGACACCGCGTACCTCGTCCCGCTTGCGAGCGCCGCGTTGCTCACGTTCGTCGCCTGGCAGCGCGCGCCCGACGAGCTGCGGTCGTTCTGGTGGTTCATGACGACGGCGAGCACGGCCTGGCTCGCCGCCGACACGCTCTGGTGCGTCCGAGACCTCGCGCGCGGCTCAGTGCCGTACCCCTGGTGGAGCGACGCCGGCTACCTGATCTCGTACGTCCTGCTCGGCTGTGCGGTCTACGCCGCCTTCAGGCCGCGCTTCCGAACGGTCGGTGTCGCGCGTCTGCTCGACGGCGCCCTCGTGGTCGGCTGCCTCGCGGCAGTCTGGTGGTGGCTGCTGATCCGGCCGGTCAAGGTGACCCCGGACTTCACGTCTGCGTTCGACCTGGCCTATCCGATCCTCGGCCTGCTCGTGATCGGAATGCTCATCGTCGTCCGCGTGCTGCCCTCGCGGCAGGGAACCGTCGCCATGCGCCTCGTCGCAGCCGGCGTGACCTGCGGCGTGCTCGCGAACGCCCTGTACGTGTACATCAGCGAGACCACCGGCTACCTGACCGGCGACTGGATCGAGCTGGCCTGGGAGGCGCAGGGCGTCCTCTTCTCGCTCGCCGCCTTGCTCGCCGCCGGCGGGATCGGCCGCCCGCCCGACTGGATGACGTTCCGCGAGCGCCAGCGCTTGACGCCGCGCACCCTCGCGGGCGCCGTCGTCGCTACGTCCACGCTCCTCGTCGCCCTCGACGCGAAGTCCGGCGGAGTCTCGCCGGGCCTGCTCGCGGTCCTCGCCGGCCTCGCGCTGCTGCTCGCGGCGCGGATCGCGGTCGCCCTCCGGCGCGCGACGGCTCCCGCGACGAACCCCGAGACCGGCACCTACGACGCCGGGTACTTCGGCGAGCAGCTCCGGCACCTCACCGTGCGTGGCCGCCACTTCGGCGAGAGCTTCGCGCTGGCGGTCCTCGCCGCGGACGGGCCGGAGCGTCCAGGAGTGGCCGCGAGGCTCACCGCAGCCGCGCGACACGCCGACATCGTCACCGACCTCGCGAAGGGGCGCTACGCCGTCCTCTTTCCTCGTGTCGAGGAGCCCGAGGCGCTGGCGCTCGCCGACGGCCTCCGGGAAGTGATTGCCACCGTCGACACGACACTGAGCGTCGGCGTCACGGCGTGGACGCCGGGCCTCGAGCCGCACGACCTCATCCGCGGGGCCGAGCATGCGCTCGCCACGGCGCAGCTCTTTGGTGGGAACCAGGTCTCGGCGCTCCAGGAGCCGCTCGACGAGCGGCACGCGCTGACGGAGCTCGCCGAGCTCATCGAGCGTCGCGAGGACCTGCCGGCCGGGCACTCGACCGTGATCGCGTCCCTGGCGGCCGATCTCGCGCTCGAGCTAGGCCTCGACGACGCCGAGGTGCGCCTGGCACACGCAGGCGGGCTGTTCCATGACATCGGCAAAGTGGCGCTGCCGGAGGCGCTGCTCCGGAAGCCGCGCTCGCTCGACGAGCGCGAGTGGGCGGCGATCCGCAAGCATCCGGAGCGTGGCGCGGCGATCCTCGAGCGGTTCGAGTCGACGCGAGCGGCCGCTGCGATCGTCTCGGCGCACCACGAGGCCTGGGACGGAAGCGGGTACCCGCTCGGGCTCGCCGGGGAGGAGATCCCAAAGGCCGCGCGTGCCCTTGCCGTCGCCAATGCGCTCGTGTCGATGACGTCGGATCGCCCGTACCGCCTGGCGCTGACCGAGACGACGGCCCTGACCTCGCTCTGGCAGCAGTCCGGCCGGACGTACGACCCGGACGTCGTGCGGACGCTGCTGAGGCTGTCGTCGCAAGGCCGGCTCCCGGTGCTCCAGCCCGACGCTTCGCGCCCGCTACGCCGCCTCGCCGCGGGCTGAGACCCGCCGACAGCGGGGGCGCGCGAGGCGGTGTCCGCCCCGCCTCGCGCGCCTCCAGCGCCTATTCGGTCCTAATTGTGCCGTGGCCGCCGCCCCCACCGTGGGAGCCGCCGCCGTGGGAGCCGCCGCCGTGGGAGCTGCCGCCCCCGCCGTGCGAGCCGCCCCCGCCGTGCGAGCCGCC
>JBKOXJ010000001.1:0-12117 GCA_046724905.1 Actinomycetota bacterium
CCGTGAGGAACCCCTCGGGCTTCGTGCCCTCCGGGTAGAAGCCCGGCCGCCAGCTCGGGTACGAGAAGCCGGAGGTGCCGACATGCAGGCGGGCTAGACTCGCCTCGGTGGCCGTCACGCCCGAAGTCATAACCGAGCGCACCATCTCTGTCCTCGACCACGGCTTCGTGCGGCTCGACGACGCGATGGCAAGCGACCTGTCCGTTGTGAACGCGGCCCGGGTCAGCTTCGCCCGCCGCAAGGAGGAGATGGACGAGTCGGACGAGGGCCTGATCCGGTTCCTGATGCGCGACCGGCACGGCACGCCGTTTGAGCACAACGCCTTCCGGTTCCACATCCGGGCCCCGATCTTCGTCTCGCGTGAATGGATGCGACACCGGATGGGTTCGTTCAACGAGTTCAGCATGCGGTACGCAAAGGCGACCGACGACTTCTACGTGCCCGAGCCTGAGGACGTGCGCTCGCAGGTCGGCAAGCCCGGGGCCTACTCGTTCGAGCCGGTCGAGGCCGAGCTCGCGGAGACGACGCGCGAGGAGCTGCGCGCGGTCTACGACGCCGCCTACGCCACGTACGCCCGGCTGGTCGAGGCCGGTGTGGCGCGGGAGCTCGCCCGGCTCGTGATGCCGGTCGGCGCCTACACCGAGTTCTACTGGACGGTCAATGCTCGCTCGCTGATGAACTTCGTCTCGCTCCGGGCTGCCGAGACGGCGCAGCGCGAGATCCGGCGCTACGCCGAGGCCGTCGAGCGGCTCTTCGCGGACGAGATGCCGGTCACCTACGACGCGTTCGTCGCCGCCGGACGAGTAGCGCCCTGAGGCGACGCTTGCGGCGCCGACCGCCAGGACGCGCGCCGCGCTCGGGCGGTTGCGGCTTCTCTCGGCGGTTTGGGCGAGCGACGCCCTCGCCGCGTCCGTCTGAAATGACCGGTCGACCCGCCGGGATCCAACCGCCGCCGATTTAAGTAGTCAAGACGATTGGCTCGGCCCTGCGGCCGTGCTTGTACTCGGTCACGACCCAGCCGTCGAAGCCGGCCAGGCGATAGGCGACCGTGAAGCGGACCTGCGTCTGCTTGACGCCGCGCCGGACGTTGAAGGTGCCGCAGGTGACGATCGGGCGGCCCTTCTTCGTCAGCATCAGCGTGTAGTAGCCGGTCTTCGGGAGGCGCTTCAACCCCTCGACGGTGACCACCATCGGCCAGTTGCCGGCCCTGTCGCGCCTGCCGCGGACGACGACGGCGACGGCGTCCGGCGCGCGGTTCGTCCCGTGCAGCCTGATCGGCTTGCCGACCGAGCTGAACGCCGTGGCCGTGGTCCCGCCGTTCCGTACGTCGCCCACGAAGTAGCCCACGCCGAAAGAGAGGGCTCCCAGCGCGGCGGCGAGCAACAGGAGAGCGCCGCGCCGGCGGCGCGGCAGGAAGCGCACACCCGGGGAGGGCGGGGTCGCGAGCGAGGGCGGGATCTCGGCGGGCGGACCGGCCGCGATCAGGAGGTCGTGCACCCGCCGCAGCCGCGCCTCCTCCTCGGGGGGCAGGTCGCCCACCAGATCGTGGAACTCGGGCGGCCGGCTCATCGCAGCTCCCCCTCGAGCACGTCGGCGAGGCGGGCCAGGGCGCTGCGCGTCCGTGTCTTGACCGTGCCGAGCGGGATCCCGAGAAACTCGGCGATCTCGCTCTGCGAGAGACCGCTCCAGTAGGCGAGCTCGAGCACGCGCCGCTCGCTGTCCGGCAGCTCCTCGAGCGCGCGGTGGACGCGCCACGAGAGCCAGCTTTGCTCGGCGCGTTCGGGTGGCCCTGCATCGGGCGAGGGCTCCTCGGGCACCTCCGCTACCGGCTCTTTGCGGCCGCGAATTCCGTCGACGATCGCATTCCGGGCCACCGCGTACAGCCACGGCGCCCCGGGGCCCCGCTCTGGCCGGTAGCTGCGCGCCGAGCGCCAGACGGACGTGAAGGTCTCCTGGACCGCGTCCTCCGCGCGCGTCCGGTCGCCAAGCTTGCGCAGCGCGAGTCCGAAGACGGGTCGGGCGTAGCGGCGGTAGAGCAGCTCGAACGCGTTTCCGTCCCCGTTTCCGACCCGGCGGAGGAGCTCGCTGTCGGAAAGGCTCGGTTCGCCCACGGGAGGAATCGTGGCGAACGACAGCGGCCTCGGCAAGGCCGCGCTGCAGGTGTACCCGGTCGACACGCACCAGCACTACGGCTCGGGTGGCGCCACGGATTGCGGCGGTGGGCAACCCGGCCCCGCCTGTTCCTAGCGCGACGGGCGGATTGTTCGAACTTTGTCAGAGACCGCAAGGGTGGCCTCGTCCCGCCGTCCATCGAGTGAAAGGGGTCACACATGCGACGACTGACGTTGTTGTCCCTCGCCTCGATCACGGCGCTCGCGGCGGCGGCGCCCGTCATGACCGCCACGCGGACGGTCACGATCACGGCAAGCGGCTTCTCGCCCAAGGACGTGACGATCGTGGTCGGCGACTCGGTCACGTGGCAAAACGCCGACACGGTCGCGCACCAAGTCGTCTTCGACAAGGCGCCGTGCACTCTGACGATCCAGGCGGGCTCGTCCGGCACCTGTACGTTCCGTACCGTCGGCAAGCTGACGTACCGCGAGCCGGCCCGGCGCGGCGGGAGCTGGCGCGGCTCCGTTACGGTGAAGGCCGCTCCGACTGGAGTCACACTCGCCGCCTCGCGCTCGAGGGTGATCTACGGCGGCTCCGTTAGCTTGTCCGGAACGGTCTCGAACCAAAAGGCGGGCGAGCGGGTGACCGTCCAGGCCAGCCCGTGCGGCGCCGCGACCGCCACGACGGTGGGCACCGCCACCACGACGACGGGCGGCGCCTGGACGCTCGTCGTAAAGCCGACGAAGAACACGACGTATCGCGCGAGATGGAAGAGCGCTGGGAGCGCCTCGATCTCCGTGAGGGTCGCGCCGCGGATCCAGCTCCGGAAGCTGGCGACGCGGAAATTCGCGGTCAGGGTGCTGGCGGCCCAGTCGTTCGCCGCCAAGCTCGGCGTCTTCCAGCGCTTCAGCACGGCGACGCGGACGTGGGTGCGGGTCCGGTTCGTCGTCCTCCGAGCGGGCGGGGCGGTGTCGCTGCCGCTGCCCGGCACCATCGTCACGAAGGCAACCTTCCGTGCGAAGGTGAAGTCGCGGCTGCGCGTCCGAGTCGTGATGACGCAAACGCAGGTGGGCGCCTGCTACAGCGCGGGGCGGAGCAACGTGATCCGCAGCTGAGAGCGGTTCCGAGCGTCAGAGGACTGTAAAACCACGGCGGGGGGCGCAACGTTTCCGCCTCCCCATCCGTGGTAATGGGCGGAAAGACGATGATCCGCCGTCTGCTCATCGGCGTCACAACGCTCTTCGTGGTGGGCGCGTCGTCACCGGTCACGGCGGCCACGAAGACCGTGCAGATTACCGGCAGAGGCTTCGTGCCCTCGACGGTCCAGATCGCGACCGGCGACAGCGTCACCTGGCGGAACGCGGATACGACCCGGCACCAGGTGGTCGCCGACAACGGCGCGTTCGCCTCGCCGATCCTCGGGCCGGGCAAGACCTTCACGTTCACGTTCCGCGCCGCCGGGACGTATCGCTACAGGGACGTCTTCAAGGACAAGTTCCGCGGCACGGTCAGGGTCACCGGGCCTCCGCCGTCGATCTCGCTCGCCCTCTCCCGTCCGATCGTCTACTACGGTGGCCAGACGACGCTCTCGGGCCAGGTCTCGAACAAGAAGGCGAACGAGTCGGTTGAGCTCGTCTACCGCCCGTACCCGCAGGCGTCGTTCGCGGTGCTCGGCACCGTCGTCACCGGGCCCGACGGCATCTTCAGCTTCAACACGAAGCCGACGATCTTGACCGAGTACCAGGCGCATTGGAAGCGGGCCTCGAGTATCGTCGTCCGCTCCGAGGTGAAGCCGCTGATCGGCTTCCGCTACTCGCGGGCCAACCGGTTGTTCTATGTCGCCGTCAAGGCCGCCCGCTCATACAGCGGCCACTTCGTCTACCTGCAGCGGCTCTCGCGGTTCGGCCAGTGGGTCGCCGTGAAGAAGGTCCGCCTCAACTTCTCGAGCGCGAAGCGCTTCAGGGCGAGGCTGCCACACGGGAAGTCACAGGTGCGGATGTTCATGACCGTCAACCAGGCCGGGCCGGGCTACCTGGCGAGCTGGACCGGGACCTGGACCCTCGTCCGCCGCTAACGCCTCCCCAACAGCGCTTGTAACAACTTGTTACTAGCCGCGCGCCTGCTGGAGCCGCTGGTTGACCGCGTCCCAGTTGACGACGTTCCACCACGCGGCCAGGTAGTCAGGTCGGCGGTTCTGGTACTTCAGGTAGTAGGCGTGCTCCCAGACGTCGATGCCGAGGACCGGTATGTCCCCGTCCATCAAGGGCGAGTCCTGGTTCGCCGTCGAGTAGGCCTGGATCTTCGAGCCGTCCCACACCAGCCAGGTCCAGCCGCTGCCAAAGCGCGTGACCCCGTTCTGGGTCACGGTCTCCTTACAGGAGTTGAAGTTGCCAAACGCCTCGTCGATGGCCGAGGCGATGTCGCCCGACGGCTCGCCGCCGCCGTCCGGGCCCATGATCTCCCAGAAGAGCGAGTGGTTCGCATGACCGCCTGCGTTGTTCCGCACCGGCGTTCGCTTGTCCTCAGGTAGGCGGTCGAGCGAGCGCAGCACGTCCTCGGCCGGCGCGTCTGCGAGCTCGGTGCCTTCGAGCGCAGCGTTTGCGTTGTCGACGTATGCCTGGTGGTGCTTGTCGTGGTGGATGCGCATCGTCTGCTCATCGATGTGCGGCTCGAGCGCCGCGTAGTCGTAGGGCAGGTCGGGAACCTCGAACGGCATCGCTCGCCTCCTCCGGTCGCGTGGAGGTCAGGCTAACGGGTGGCACCCGGTTATGCTCCGCCGGTTCATCCCAGCCGGAAGGAGGCCGAAGCGGATGACGACCCCGTTCATCTTCGAGGAGATCGTCGCGCGCGAGCTCAAGCCGGAGCTCTACGAGCTCGACGGGATTTCCCGCGCCGCGATCGAAGCGCACTACAAGCTCTACGAGGGCTACGTCGCGAAGCGCAACGAGATCCTGCGCGCGCTCGACGGTGTCGACCTTGCGTCGGCCAACCAGGTCTACTCCGAGGTCCGCGCGCTCAAGGTCGAGCTCTCGTTCGCGATCGGCGGGATCAAGAACCACGAGATCTACTTCGAGCACCTCGGCGGCGGGGGCGGCAACCCCGACGGCCTGATCGGCGAACGGATCGAGCGCGACTTCGGCTCCGTCGACAACTGGCGCGCCGACCTGAAGGCGACTGGCATGGCCGGGCGCGGCTGGGCCTGGACTGCCTACGACTGGGACGAGGGGCGCCTCTTCAACTACGTCGGAGACACCCAGAACACGTACCCGATCTGGAACGCCACGCCGCTGATTGCGCTCGACGTCTACGAGCATGCGTACTTCCTCGACTTCCAGACCGATCGCGCCTCGTACATCGACGCCTTCTTCGACAACCTGGACTGGGCGACGGTCAACGACTGGGCGTCGAAGTACCAGATCTCGCCCAAGTAGGTAGACGCGGAGGAGCGTGGAGACCGCGCTCGTGGTGATCGCCGGCTACCTGGCCGGCAGCCTGCCTTTCGGCTACTGGGTCGTACGCCTCACGCGCGGCAAGGACATCCGGCGGTTCGGGAGCGGGAACATCGGCGCGACCAACGTCTGGCGCGTCTTCGGTATCCGCTACGGGCTGCCCGTGGCAGCTCTGGACGTGGCCAAGGGGTTCGTGCCGGCGCTGGTCGGCACGCTCGTGGCGGGGGAGCTGGCCGGAGCGCTCGCGGGGGCGGCGGCGATGCTCGGGCACTGGCGGCCGCTGTTCCTGGGATTCGCCCGCGGGGGGAAGACTGTGGCGACGGCGGGCGGCGCGCTGTTCGGGATCGCGCCGTTGATCGGGCTGGCGGGGGCGGTGGTCTGGATTCTCGTCTTCGTCGTTACGCGGTACGCGTCGGTGGCGTCGATGACGGCGGCGGTCTCGCTGCCGGTGCTCTCGGTTGCGATCGGCGAGCCGTGGCCCGTCACGGCGTTCGCGCTCGGGGCGGCAGCAGCGGTGGTGGTCCTGCACCGCGGGAACGTGCGGCGACTGCGCGCGGGCACCGAGCCGCGCGTGCGGCTCAGGGCGATGCTGTCCCGTTGACGAGGCGCCAGGTCCGGCCGCCGTCGCCCGACGCCCAGACGACCGGCTCGACGCCGTCCTTCGGCGCCGTGAAGTTCGTGCCTCGCACGGTGATCGTTGGCCACCGGACCGACAGCGAGCGGACGAGCACGCTGCCCCCGACCCACGGCAGGCGTCGCTGGGCGGTCTGGCCGCGGCGGTAGACGAGGACTTGCGGAGCGTGGTCCCAACCGTGGCCGCGCACGCGGTTCGAGACGAGCGCCGCGACGCCGTCGGGGACCGGCACCAGAGCCACGATCGAGCCTTTGACGCGGGCGACGGCGACCGATCGCCGCGGCGGCGACGTCGCCCGGTAGAGCCGGCTGCCGTCGTGCCAGAAGAGGAGCCGGCCGCGACCCGCGAAGGTGTCGCCGACCCCCTCGGTCTCGCGCCAGCTCGCTCCAGCATCCGCCGTCCAGAGCACACGCGTCCGGCAGGCGCAACGCGGTGCGGGGTTCCCGACGGCGATCAGGCCCGTCCGGTTCGAGAGCCGAAGCACTCGAATCGCGGGCGAGCGGTGGATCCGGCGCCAGCTCGCGCCCCCGTCCTCGGTCGCGTATACGCCCGACTCACGGCTGAGCCACCCGCGCTGCGCATCCGAGAAGCTCGAGTACGGCGTCCGGTCGGCGACGGCGCGGCCGGCTCGGGCGCCTGCCGGCAGGAACCCGTGCAGCGCCCCGGAGTACGTTCCGATGTAGAGCGCGCCGTCGATGACCGTGGGCGCCGCGTACGCAATCCCGTGCAGCCGCTCGCGCGTGCGGACGCGGCCCGTACGGGCGTCCACGCCGAGGAGCCCACGGCCGGTCTCCGCGAGCCAGACGACGTCGCCTGCGACCGTCGGGGAGCCGTGCGTGTAGAGGTTCGCCAGCGGTCGCGACCACGCGACACGGCCCCGGCAGCTCGTGCCGACCGAAACGCGTACGAGACGCGTGCCGGTCGCGACGAAGAGAGCGCGGTGACGCAGCGAGTAGGCCGGCTGGCCGATCACGGGCGAGGCTCCGCCGCGCTTGAGCGCGACCGACCAGACTGGGCCGGCGGCGACTCGGTCCGTACGCCACGCGTAGATCGTCCCGTTCTTGTTCAGCGCGGCGACGAGCTCCGGGCAACCCGGACGGGTGAAGACGACCGGGCCGCTCGAGAAGTCGAGGTCGCCGGCCTTTCGGATCTCGCGCGGGTGGTTCGCCGTCAGCACCCGCAGCTCTGGTGTCAGCTCGACCAGCTGCTCGCCGTAGCCGGCCCACTCGCGGAAGCGCCCGCCGGTGTTCTCGCCGCCGCGAAACGCATTTCCGGTCGCGACGAAGAGCGAGTCCCGCCGCGCGCTGTACGCGGAGCCGCCGAATCCCCAGATCCCGCCGCCGCCGCCGAGCCGCAGCGGGACCGCGACCCAGCTCGCGACGGAGCGGTCAGCGAGCGAGACGCGCACGAGCTTGCCCTCCATGCGGTTGTCGCAGAAGGACGCCGTCGGGACGTAGACGCTGCCGTCGACGACCGAGAGGCCGCCGAAGACGTGCTCGACGCGGATGTCGCCGAAGATTCGCACCGGCCAGCCGGGGCGCTCGGCGCCGGTCGCGAGGTCGAGCGCATGCAGGCGCCCGAACGGGTCGGCGGCGTAGAGGGCGCGCGTCTCGGGGTCGATTGCGGGCGTGCCGGTGACGCCGTAGCCGCTCAGCTGCGGGCACGGCCTGGCGAGCTGGCCGAGGTCGGCGTCCCAGCGGACGTAGCCGTTGGGGGCGAGGGCATAGATCCGGCCTGCCGACGTGGCGACATAGACGGTCGAGGCGCCGCGGCCGGGGACGTTGAGCGCGACGAGCACCTGGCTCGTAACGCGCCCGTCGAGCGGGAAGAGCCAGCGCCGCGCGAACGTCTTCGCCGCAGCGGTCGCTCCGGCCCGCGACGCAGCGTTCCCCCAGGTGAGCCAGCCGGTGACGGGTTCCGGCGCGGCGGCGTCCGCGGGCAGCGCGAGCACAAGCGCCGCAAGCGGAATCAGGGCACGAACCCGCACACGCCCACGGTAACGCCAAGGCCAGTCGAGACATGTCAGGGGTCTGACCCCAGACATGTCCAAACGGCCGCGCCTGTCGCCTGCCTCTCCGGCTGCGCGAGCGAGACGACCGGCCGGGGCGGCCATGTCGGGGGTCTGACCCCAGCCAGGTCTGCTCAGGACTCGGCCGCGAGCCACTCGCGCAGCTCGGTGTGCCGCTCGAGCCGTGCGCCGCCGTCGAGCTCCGCCCGGAGCTCGCCGACCCTTCCGTACCGCTCGGCGAGCACGTCGTGCGTGTGAATCGTCTCGAGGTTGACCTGGCGCGAGAACAGGAAGTCGCCGTCGTCGAGCGCCGGATAGGCCTCGAGCGTGTCGCGGAGCGCGAGCCGCACGGAGTCCTCGACGAAGCGCGGCTGCAGATGCGCGTGCTCGACGACGAAGAGCTCGTCGGGTCGCTTGAGCAGCTCGTAGACCGGAGAGCTCATCGATCCTTCGACGATCGCGACCAGCTGCTCGGCGTTCACGTGCGTCTCGGTTCCGACAAAGAGCGTTCCCCGCCCGCGCTGGTTGTGCGTCGCGAGCGGGACGAGCTCGAGGATCCGCTCGACGTCGTCGTCGTCGAAGCCAGCCTCGAGCAGCCGAGCCGCAGAGCTGTCGCGCACGAGTCCCTGGGCGCATGGGCAGGCGTTGATCCCCGTCGCCTCCACGCCGACGAGCCGGCGCACAGCGGAGTCGGAGGCCGCGGCGACGCCGATGATCCGCACCATCTCCTGGGTCGGCAACCCGGTGACGGGCGTCCGGCGCTCGAGCGGGTACCTGGCCGAGATCGTCACCTCTGCGCGGCCGGCACGCTGGCGCTCGACGATGTGGCGGGCGATGTGCTCGGCGAGGTCCTCGACGAGAAAGGCCTCCCCGATCACGACCTCGTCGATCGCCTCCTCGAACAACTCGGGGAAGCGCGACATGTGCACGCCCTTCTGGGCCGGGTCGAGATCGACCGTGCAGTCGATGTCGGCCGAGATCAGCTTCTCGTTGTCTCCGTAGCGCAGCCGGATGGCCTTGCTGACGCCGCTGACGCCGGCGCGCGAAAGGCCGATCTGAACCTCGGGCGCAGAGGCCTGGAGGTCGTCCGCGAGAAGGCGATCCTGCCTTGCCATTAGGCTCAACGCTAGCGCACCCCATGCCCGCCGAGGACAACCAGTTCGCACGCATCGTCTCGCTCGCGTGCCACGACCTGCGGACGCCGCTGGCGACCGTCCACGGCTTCGCGCGCACCCTCTCGCGGACGGGAAACCTGGCCGAGCCGGCCACACGCTACGTGGAGATGATCGAAGCTGCCTCGAGCCAGCTGGCCGACCTGCTCGACGAATTGGCCCTGGTCGCGCGGATCGAGAGCGGCCGCTGGGAGCCGAACGTGCAGCGGACGGACTCCCTCGAGCTCGCGCGGGAGGCCGCCGAGCGCGTGAGCGCCGGACCCGTCGTGGTCAGCGGCGCCGGAGCCGAGGTCGCCGTCGACGTGGAGGCCGCGGAGCATGCGGTCGCGGCGGTCGCGACCTGCGCGATCCGGCACGGCGGCCTCGAGCGCCTCGAGCTCGCGGTAGACGGCACCGAGCTCCGCCTGTCGCCGATTCCCGAAGAGGTTTCGCCGATCGTGATGGGCGAGAGTCTGCGAGACCTCGGGGCCGCTGTCGCCATACGTACGATTCGCGCCCTCGGCGGCGAAGCCGAGCTCGACGGCGAGGCCCTCCGCCTGCGGCTTCCGGCCTAAGGCGACGCTTGCGGCGCCGACATCAGGACGCGCGGTTCATCCGCGCGTCCGTCTGAAACGACCGGTCGAAAATCGAACTCGCCGAAACCGCTTCTAGGCGTCGCCGGGCCGCACGATCCCCGACTCGTACGCGAGCACGACGGCCTGGACGCGGTCACGCAAGCCGAGCTTCATCAAGATCCGCGCCACGTGCGTCTTGACGGTCGTGTCGCTGACGACGAGCTCCTTCGCGATCTCGGCGTTCGAGAGCCCGCGCGCGACGAGCTTCAGGACCTCCGCTTCCCGCGCCGTCAGCTCCTCGAGCTCCGGCGGCGGCCGACGCGTCCCCTCCGGCGGCCGCTGCATGAACTCCTCGATCACCCGGCGTGTGATCGACGGCGCGAGCAGCGCCTCTCCTGAGGCGACCGCGCGAATCCCGGCGACGAGCTGCTCCGGCGGCACGTCCTTGAGCAGGAACCCACTGGCACCTGCGCGGAGCGCCTCGTAGACGTACTCGTCCATGTCGAACGTCGTCAGCATCACGATCTTGGTGCCCTCCGCGCCGCCGTCCGTGAGCAGCCGCCGCGTCGCTTCGATCCCGTCGAGCTCAGGCATGCGCACGTCCATCAGGACGACGTCCGGCCGCAGCCGCCTCACCTCGGCGACAGCCTCCGAGCCGTCGCCCGCCTCCCCGACCACCTCGACGTCGGGCTCGGCGTCCAGGATCATCCGGAAGCCGGCCCGCACGAGGGCCTGGTCGTCGACGATGACGACGCGCACGCCGCCCTCCTCCTGCTCCGGCTGAGCCGCGCGCAGCGCCGCCTCGGCCAGCTCCTCCTCGCGCCCCTCGAACTTCGTCGACCCGACCCGCAGCTCGGGGAACTCGTGCGGCAGGCCCGGGACGACCAGCTGGTAGATCCGCATCGGCCGGTCGAAGTCCTTGAGTCGCTGCGGGCCGAGGTCGCGGAGCGTCGCGCCGAGCTCGTCCTCATGGTCTTCGAGGAGCGCATTGACCGCCTGCGAGACGAGGATCTGGCAGCCGTGACCGGCCGCGCAGATCCGCGAGGCCCGGTGCACGGCGAGGCCGAGGTAGCGGTCCTCGGCAACGGACGCCTCGCCGGTGTCGATCCCCATCCGGACGCGCACCACTCCGTCGTCCGGCCAGTCATGCGCGGTGATCGCCCGCTGCCCGGCGACCGCGGCGAGGACGGCGTCCTTCGGGCGCGTGAACGCGACGAAGAACGAGTCGCCCTGCGTGTCGATCTCCACGCCGCCGGCCTGCTCGAACTCCTGGCGCAGCAGCCGATTGTGCTCGCCGAGGACGTCGGCGTAGCGGTCGCGCAGCCGGCGGAGGAGCTCGGTCGAGCGCTCGATGTCGCTGAAGAGGAAGGTGACCGTGCCGCTGGGAAGCTCGCGGGCCGCCATCACGCGAGCGGCAGCCTCGCGCGGAGCTCGAAGCCGCCCTCGGCGCGGGGACCGGCCTCGAGCTCGCCGCCGTAGACAGAGACCCGCTCGCGCATGCCGACGAGTCCGTGCCCGCCGCCGTCGCTGTTCGGGTTCCCGCGACCGTCGTCCGAAACCACGAGCTCGATCTCGCCCTCGCCGTAGCGGACGAGCACGTCAGCGTGGTCGGCGTCCGCGTGCTTGAGCGCGTTGGTCAGCCCCTCCTGGACGAGCCGGTAGGCGGTGAGATCGATTCCGCGCGGCACCTCGCTCGGAGTCCCCTCGACGCGGAGCGCAACCGGGAGCCCGGCCTCCCGTACCTGCGCAACGAGCTTGTCGAGGTGCTCCAGGCTCGGCTGCGGCGCAAGGGCCGGCGCCTCCTCGGGCCGCCGAAGCACGCCGACGAGCCGGCGCATCTCGGCCAGCGCCTGCCGCCCGGTCTGCTCGACGATCAGCAGCGCCTCGCGCTCACGCTCCTGGTCCGGCTTGAGCAACCGCCGCACACCCGAGGCCTGGACGGTCATGACGCTGACAGCGTGCCCGACGACGTCGTGGAGCTCGCGCGCGATCCTCGCCCGCTCTTCGGCAACGGCCGCCCGCGCACGGTCCTCCCGCTCGCGCTCGAGGCGACCCGCCCGCTCCTCGGCCTCGCGCGCCTGCTCGAGCCTGGAACCAAGCGCCATGCCGGCGAGCCAGATGATCGAGAACAGCAGGGAGATGAAGCCGAAGTCGCTCCAGCCCTGCTTCGGGTCGTTGTCGACGACGA
>JBKOXJ010000153.1:0-8074 GCA_046724905.1 Actinomycetota bacterium
CGTGAGCGGCTTCACCTGCGCTTGGTCGAGGACGTTGATGCGCACGAATCCGGCACCGGCGAGTCGCGCGCCGGCGCGAGCCTCGGCCAGCGCCAGGCGGTCGACGCCGCCGTGGGCGTCGAAGAGCGCGACCACGACCGCGCCGTGGTGGCGCAACGCCGTTGCGATCGAGAGCGGAAGGTTCCCGTCCACGACGACCGCCGGCGTCCTCGCCGCGCGCGACACCCGCGACTTCCGAGCCGGCGCCGTGCCTTTTCGCGACGGCGCGTTCGGCGCGGCGATGCGCGCGTTGGCCTTGGCCGCCACGGATTTCGCGGCTGACGTCGCCGCCAGCAGCCCCTGCTTCGCGGGCGGCGCGGCAATCGACTCCTCGGTTCCGCGGCCGAGCAAGTTGAAGGCGAGGAACAGCGCAAGCGCACCGACGATTCCGGCGGCGGCGAACACCTTCACCCGCGGACTGACCTTCGTGTCCACGTTCTCCCTATCGGCAGCCGCGGCGGCGGTCTTTACTTACACGCGCGCGTGAACAATAAAGACAGAGGGCGCGGTCTCCCGCGCCCTCTCGAACCAGCGTAGACCTCGAGTTACGGGCCCGTGCAGGCGGTGGTGGTGATGTCGCCGCCGGGGCCGCGCTTGTACCAGCTCTTGGTGCCGACGGTGCTCCGCAGACAGTACGAAACCTGGTTGGGTGTACCGACGATCACGATGTTCTTGACGCCCTGGTCGTACGCCGTGAGCTTGGCGAGCGTCATGCCCGAGTAGCCCTTCGAGTTGTCGGCGTTGTAGGCCTCGACCGCCGGGATCGACGCGCGCACGTTCGCCTTCGCGGCCGAGTTGTTCGCGCGGTCGCGGAAGGAGAGGTACGAGGGCACGGCGATCGCGAGCAGGATGCCGAGGATGATGATGACAACGAGAAGCTCGATGAGGGTGAAGCCGCTTTCCTCACGAGCAAGACGCTGGCGGATCTTCGAAGACAAGTCTGTGGCTCCTTCCTATCCCAAGGATTGGGTTAGCGATGGTGCGTTCTCATCGGTGGTAAAGCCCGTTCGGCGTAGCCTCGTTTGAGGGATCGGCATCCCCCGCGGCGGGGGAGCGACGGCCGGCAGACCGCGTTCAAGAAAGGCTCAGCGGCTGCCGATAGCTCGTCCGAGGGATCCCACTCGCATGCCGCCGACCTACTCGATCGACGACCTCCTTGCGCAGATGGTGGCGCGAAACGCGTCCGACCTGCACATCACGCCCGGCTCCAAGCCGGCGATTCGCGTACACGGGCACATCGAGCGCCTCGACGAAGTCGAGCCGCTGCGCGGCGACGACACGCATCAGCTGCTCTACCGGATTCTGTCGAGCGAGCAGCAGAAGAACCTCGAGATCAAGCGCCAGCTCGACTTCGCGCACTCCGTGCCGGGACTCGCGCGCTTCCGCGTCAACGTCTACTTCCAGCGCGGCACGCTGGGAGCGGCATTCAGGCTGATCCCCGAGCACATCAAGACGCTCGAGGAGCTCGGGCTGCCCACGAGCCTGCACGAGCTCGCCGAGAAGCCGCGCGGCCTCGTCGTCGTCACGGGCCCGACCGGCTCAGGGAAGTCGACGACGCTCGCGGCGCTGATCGACCAGGTCAACCGGAAGCGGCACGAGCACATCCTCACGATCGAGGACCCGATCGAGTTCGTGCACCGCCACAAGAGCTGCATCGTCAACCAGCGCGAGATCGGCACGGACGCGACCAGCTTCGCCGACGGCCTCCGCGCCGCGCTCCGCCAGGACCCTGACGTGATCCTCGTCGGCGAGATGCGCGACCTCGAGACGATCGCGACCGCCCTCACCGCGGCCGAGACCGGGCACCTCGTACTCGGCACGCTGCACACCCAGAGCGCGGCCAGCACGATCGACCGCATCATCGACGTATTCCCGCCCGAGCAGCAGGAGCAGGTCCGGATTCAGATCGCGAACTCGGTCCAGGGCATCGTCACGCAAGCGCTGCTACCGACGGCGGACGGCCAGAGTCGCGTCGCCGCGCTCGAGATCCTGCTTCCGGACGACGCCACGCGGAACCTGATCCGGCAGGGCAAGGTCGAGCAGATCTACACGATCATGCAGACCGGGACGCAGCGCGGGCTCCAGACCATGGAGCAGGCGCTGGCCGAGCTGACGCTGCGGGGCGTCGTCACGAAGGACGCGGCGTTGTCGCGGACGACGCGTCCCGAGCAGCTCGAGGGCCTGCTCGAGCGCGCGGGGTTCGTCGACCCGAATGCGCCGGTGCAGCAGGCGGCGCAGGCGCCCCTCGGCGCCGGACTGCGGCTCGCCGAGGGATAGCCGATGGTCGACTGGAAGAAGGAGATCAAGCTCTCCGACCTCGTCGGGCGCAAGCAGAAGGAGCCGAAGCCCGCGCCGGAGCCGAAGTCGGCGAAGGCCGAGCCGACCTCGATCTGGAAGAAGGAGATCAGCTTCCGGCGAAAGCCGAAGGCGCCTGCGGTCAAGGCGGCGCCGGAACCCGGTCCCGTGGCGCCCGCGCCGGAGCCGCCGCAGGACCTCTCCGCGCTCTCGACCGACGAGTTCGCCGCGTATCTGGAGGCGGCCGTCGGCGACGCGCTCAAGGCGCAGGAACCGGAGCCGGTCGCGCCAGAACCGGAGGTCCATCCGCCGGTCCCCGCCGCCGAGCTGCCGCCGCTCCCGAAGGAGAAGAAGTCGCTGCTGAAGCGCGAGATCTCGTTCGGGCGCAAGCGCAAGAGCGGTGAGGCCGAGGACGACGAGCCGCAGAAGCCGCGCAAGCAGCCGCGCGCGCCCCGCGGCGCTCCGAGGCGCGTCTCGAAGGGCCTCGTCGGCCTGAAGATCGGTGCGTCGCAGATCGCGGCTGCCCGCGTCGCCAACAACAACGCGCAGCCCGAGCTCGTGCAGGTCGCTCGCGAGCCGCTCGAGCAGGGGATCGTCGTCGGCGGCGAGCTGCGCGATCCCGACGCCCTCGGGCTCGCTCTCAAGGACTTCTTCCGCCGCCACAAGCTCCCGCGCCGCGGCATCCGACTGGGGATCTCCAACAACCGGATCGGCGTCCGCACACTCGAGATCGTCGGGATCGACGACCCGAAGCAGCTCGCGAACGCGGTCCGCTTCCGCGCCCAGGAGGCGCTGCCGATCCCGATCGAGGAGGCCGTCCTCGACTACCACCTGCTCGAGGAGACCGTGGACGAGGAGGGCAAGCCGATTCGCCGCGTCCTGCTCGTCGTCGCCTACCGCGAGCTGCTCGACCGCTACGTGGCGGCGTGCCGCACCGCCGGGCTCACGCTCGCCGGCATCGACCTCGAGGCGTTCGCCCTTCTGCGCGCGCTCTCTGCTCCCAACGCGAACGGGGACGCCGCATCCGACGCGGCGCTCGTCGCCGTCTCGATCGGTAGCGAGCGGACGACGCTGGCGGTCTCGGACGGGCGCTACTGCGAGTTCACACGCGTGCTCGACTGGGGCGGGCGCTCCCTGAACGTGGCGCTAGCGCGCGCCCTCGACATCGCTCCCTCGGAGGCCGAGCCGATCAAGCTCGAGCTGTCGCTGATGGGTGCCGAGGTGCCGGAAGGGCTGACCGAGGCGCAGGCCGAGGCGGCTCGGAGCGCGCTCCGCGCGCAGATCCAGTCGTTCGCGCGCGAGCTCGTCTCCTCGCTCCAGTTCTACCAGGGCCAGCCTGGGTCGCTCGGCATCGGCGAGGTCGTCCTGACCGGCGGCACAGCGCATCTCCCCGGCCTCGCGGAGGAGCTCGAGCGCCTGATCGGCGTGATCGTACGGATCGGCGACCCGCTCGCCCACGTCAAGGTCGGAAAGCGGATCGAGGAGCCCGAACAGATCGGGTCGTTCGCGATCGCCATCGGGCTCGGGATCGAGTCGTAGCCGATGCGCGCCGTCAACCTCCTCCCGCGCGACGACGTCCAGCGCAAGACGAACCAGGCGCAGAACGTCGCGGTCTTGTGCGCGACAGGCGCGGTGGTGCTGACGTCGTCCCTGCTTGCGATGACGTACTTGTCGGCGAGCGGCAAGGTGAAGGACAAGCAGTCGGAGCTCGACGCCGCACAGGCCGCGCTCGCGCTGATCCCCCCGCCGAAGACGCAGTCGGACTCGGAGAAGCGGCTCGCGACCGAGCGGGAAGCCCGAACTGCGGCGCTCGCGACGGCGCTCCAACGCCGGGTCGCCTGGGACCGTGTACTGCGCCAGCTCTCGCTCGTCCTGCCCGACGACGTCTGGCTCTCGACGCTCTCGGCGTCCGCGCCGGTCAGCTCGATCGCCGCCGAGGTGACGCCGCCCGCACCCGGCGCCGCGCCGAGTGGGCTGACGATCGAGGGCTACACCTACTCGCACGCGGCGGTCGCGCGACTCCTGTCCCGGCTCGGCGTGATCCCGGACCTGACCAACGTCACGCTCGCACGGAGCTCGATCTCGCGCGTCGGCTCGCAGAAGATCGTCCAGTTCAAGATCTCGGCCGACGTCCGGACCGGAGGGTCGGTCTCGTGACCGCGAAGAAGATCTCCCCGCCGGTGATCGCGGCCGTCACGGCCGCGATCGTGCTCGTAATGGCGGCCGGCGGCTGGTTCCTGCTCGTCTCGCCCAAGCGCAGCGAGGCGTCGCACCTCGACGACGAGATCGCCCAGGCGCAGGCCGACGCTGTGTCGGCGCAACAGGCGGTGGATGCCGCGAACAAGATCAAACCGGTCGCGGTCCCGGACCTGTTCAAGCTCGCCAAGGCGATGCCCGACGACGTCGACATGGCGGGTGTCCTGCTCGAGCTGAACCGCGTCGCGAGCGAGAGCGGCATCGCCTTCGAGTCGATCACCCCGGGCCAGCCGACGAAGCTCACCGGCTACCGCGTGATCCCGACGGACGTCGTCTTCGAGGGCAACTTCTACAGCCTCGCGGACTTCCTCTACCGGCTCCGCAATCTCGTCAGCGTCGAGAGCGGGCACCTGAACGCCTCGGGCCGTCTTTTCGCGATCGACAAGCTCTCGTTCGGCGAGGCCGACGCCGGCTTCCCGCAGATCAAAGCCGCGATCACGATCGATGCGTTCGTCTACGGCGACGGGGCGACGGTGCCGGTGAGCACGCTCGCGACGACGACGTCGGCCCCGACCACGACGAGCGCCACGACAACGGAATCGACGACGACCGCCCCGTCGACCGAGGCGGCAGCTCCCTAGATGGCCAAGAAGCCCCTCGACGCCAAGGCCAAGGCCAAGCGGCAGAAGATCATCGCTGCGGTCGCAGGCGTGCTCCTGCTCGGGATCCTCGCGATCCAGGTGCCGCGGACGATGAAGATGCTGCATCCGAAGGCGCCGCCTCCGCCTCCGGCAGCCCAACCGGCTGCGACGCCGACGAGCCCCACCGGCAGCGCGGTACCGGTCGCCGCACGCAGCGACGGGAAGCTCCCCGACTCGGAGCCGGCGCCGCGCGCCGGCACGACCGGGCTGATCTCGTTCGGGCGCTTCGCGAGCAAGGACCCGTTCGAGCAGCAGATCAATGCCGAGAGCGTGTCGCTGACACCGGTGGACACGTCGCCGAGGGCCGGCGGGAACGGCCCGACGCTGCCGAGTGGCCCGCAGCCGGCGCCTTCGGGCCCGACGCCGAGCGCGCCGCTTCCGACCTCGGCGGAGATCTCGGTCAACGGCGTCCGAGAGACTGTCGGCGTCGGCAAGGACTTCCCGGCCGCCGACCCGATCTTCCACGTCGTCGTCCTGACCGCGAGCGCGGCGCGGATCTCGATCGTGGGCGGTACCTACGCGAACGGCGCTCCGACCGTGACGCTCGTGAAGGGCAAGCCGCTGACTCTGATGAATACCTCCGACGGCTCGCGCTACCGCCTCGAGCTGATCGAGCTCCACTAGCGCGGGATTCAGCCCCTGCGGAGCGCTGCCGATAGCGAGGTTGTGATGCGGCTCCGCAAGGACTCGGGCTGGGGCCTGATCGAGATGTTGATGGCCCTGACGATCCTCAACATCGCGCTGCTCGCGATCGTCGCCGCGTTCAGCTCCGGCGCGGTGGCGCTCCAGCGCGCCGCCAAGATCTCGACCGGCGCGACGCTCGCCGACACGCACATGGAGCTCTACCGCGCGCTCAAGTACACGTCGATCGTGCTCGACGCGAACTCGCTGACGTCGGCCCAGGCGGACTCGACCTACACGGCGGACACTTCGTACAACGCGAGCGAGGTGACGGCGTCCTGCAGCTCGCCCGTCCCGGCCGAGTGCCTACCGATCCAGACCGTGACCGGGCCCGACGGGAAGCGCTACCGAATCGACACCTACATGGTCTACGAGACCCCGAGCACCGGCCGGCCGCTGAAGAAGGTCACCGTCGTCGTGCGTGACGCGCAGGACTTGGCGAAGCGCCCGTACGCGCGCGTCCAGTCGACGTTCGACGAGTCGACGGGCCTCTAGGCGCCTCCGGCCGCTGCCGATATCTCGCTAAGCGGCATGGCTGCGTACGCCTATAGCGCCATCAACGCCGAGGGCCTCGAGCTCGCCGGCGAGATCCACGCGCCCGACGTCTCGGCGGCGCGGGAGCAGCTGCGTGTCCGCGGCCTGCTCGCGCAGAGCCTCGACGAGGTTCCCGCCAGCGGCGAGGACTCGATGCGCACGACGTTCAAGAAGATCAAGCCGAAGTCGCTGCAGATCTTCTCGCGGCAGTTCGCGACGATGATCGAGGCCGGCCTGAACGTTGTCAGCGCGCTCGTGATCCTCGAGGACCAGACCGACGACAAGTACCTCGCGGCGATCATCAAGGAGCTCCGCGCGGACGTCGAAGGCGGACTGCTCCTCTCGCAGGCGATGGCCCGGCACCCGAAGGTCTTCAGCCGCCTCTACGTCGCGATGGTGGAGGCCGGCGAGGCGGCGGGAATCCTCGACCAGGTACTCGACCGCGTCGCCTTCCAGATCGAGAAGGAGACGCAGATCAAGCGCCGGGTCAAGGGGGCGATGATCTACCCGACGATGGTGCTGATCTTCGCCACCCTCGTCCTGATCGGGATGCTGCTGTTCCTCGTCCCGATCTTCGTGAAGATCTTCGCGCAGCTGGGCGGCGAGTTGCCGACGCTGACGCAGTGGGTCGTGAACGCGTCGAACCTGCTGCGCGACAAGTGGTTCATCATCTTCCCGCTCATGGGCCTGTCGATCTACGGGATCCGCAGGCTGAAGCGGACCGAGCGCGGCCGGCAGGTCTGGGACCGGACGAAGCTCAGGATCCCGATGAAGATCGGCGACGTCGTCCGCAAGGTGACGATGGCGCGGTTCTCGCGCACGCTGTCGACGCTGGTCGCCGCCGGCGTCGACATCATCAAGGCGCTGGAGATCACCGGCCAGACGGCCGGCAACTGGGTCGTCGAGGAGGCGCTCGCCGGCGTGCGGGCGAAGGTGCACGAGGGCGTGCCGATCGCGCAGCCGCTGATCGAGAACCCGGTGTTCCCGCCGATGGTCAGCCAGATGGTGAAGATTGGCGAGGAGACGGGTGAGCTCGAGAAGATGCTCTCGAAGATCGCGGACTTCTACGAGGACGAGGTCGACGCCTCGATCCAGTCGCTGACGTCGATCATCGAGCCGCTGATGATGATCGCGGTGGGCGCGATGGTCGGCGTGATCATCATCTCGATGTACCTGCCGATGTTCAAGATGCTGACGCTGCTCAAGTAGCACGCAAGAAGGCGTCCGAGCGCAGGGTCACGCTCGTGGGGATGGACAGATACGACTCGCAGGTCACGTCGATTGGTAAGGGCGTGACGCCGTTCAATCCGCTTGTTTCGTTCGCCGTGCTCGTGTTGCTCGTCGGCGCTAACTACGGCGTCTTTCGTCTCTTCGACGGCAACTACTTCAGCTGGTATCTCGACCACGGGGTTCTGATCTCGCTTGCGCTCTCGCTGGTTGCGCTCGCCGTCGAGCTCGACAGTGATCCGACCCTCGTCGCAGCTCATCCAGGCGGCTACCTGGCCGGGTGGTTGGCGCTGATAGGCGAGACGTTCACGTATCTGCCGGCTCTCTTGAGGAACCCTGCGGTGGGCTTCGTCGACTCGATTGGAACGTCGCTCTACTGCGTGGCGGTCATCCCCCTCGCG
>JBKOXJ010000061.1:0-4262 GCA_046724905.1 Actinomycetota bacterium
GACGGTCGTCGTGCCGGCGGTGGTCGGCATGGACCAGCAGGCGGCCGTCGCAGCGCTGCGGAAGGTCGACCTGCTCGCAAACGTCTTCCAGGTGCCCTCAGCGGAGCAGAAGGGAATCGTCGTGGCGCAGAACCCGCCCGCGGGTGCGAACGCGCAGGCAGGCACCGCGGTTCGGCTGAACGTCTCGACGGGGTCGACGAGCACGACCCCGACGACCACGACCGCGACCGCCGGCCGAGCACGCGTACCTCGGGTCGTGGGGCTCGGCCAGACGGCGGCGCTACGGCGCCTGCAGACGGCCCGGCTCAAAGGCGCCGTTCGCTACGTCTCCTCGTCGCGACCGGCGGGCGTCGTCGTCTCGCAGCTCCCTGCGCCGGGCACCAGCGTCGCGCGCAACTCGACGGTCAGGCTCGGCGTCTCGACCGGCCCGAACCAGCAGGCGCGCCGCAGCGTTCCCGACGTAACCGGGCTCGACGAGGCGACGGCCACCGAGACGCTCCGCCAGGCGGGCTTCCGGGTCGAGACGATTTCCACGCCGACGGACAATCCCGACGAGGACGGCGTGGTGCTCGACCAGCAGCCCGGCGGCGGAACCCGCGCTCCGCGCGGCTCGACGGTGACGATCTTCATCGGCCGGACGGGCGCCTAGCAGCACCAACCCGCAACCGACGGGAACCGGCCGCCTTCGAACTGCGTCGTGATGCCGGAGACGGCGGTGATCCTGCTCGCGCCCGGCATGCGGACGAAGATCCACTGGTCGGCGTCCTTCCACGCAACGAGCAGCCAGCGCGCGTCGGGCGACCACGCGGCGTCGGTGAAGCGTCCGGCGCCGGCGAAGACCCGTCGCGGACGCATCGCAGGCCGGTCGGTATCCACCAGCAGCACCTCGCGCGGGCGCACGAGCACCAGGCGGTGACCACGCGGTGCGAACGCAACATGCACGACGCCGCTCAGCCGCCGCTCGAACAGCGGGCGCCGGCGATTCCGCGCGAAGATGACGATCTTGTTGCGCGTGACGAGGGCGAGCCGTCGCCCGTCGGCCGACCACGCCAGCTGCCGCGGGTTCTGGAACGCGGACGACCGCCAGTACAGCGCGCAGCGATCGACTCCGTACACGTTGACCTCGCCGTTCGCCGCCGCGAACGCGACGACGTGCGGGAGCCCCGGCCGCCAGGCCGGTGCGACCGGGGCAACGCCCGCGCTCGCACACGTGTGATCGCCGGTGCCGTCTCCGGCGACGACGCGGAGCCCGCCGGCGCTCAGATACGCGATCCGCGTGTCGGTGCGGCTCCCGCCCCAGCGCGGCAGGCGGACGTCGGGGCGGGCGAGCGACCAGCGGACGCGCCCCATCGCGTTCGGATCGAGTGCGGCAAGGAGGTTCTCGCGGGCGGCTACGACATAGAGGCCGTGTGGCGACCACGACGCGTCCGTGTACCGGCCCAGCAACCGCTTCGAGCCGTCCGGATGCACGATCCAAGGGCCCGAGTCCGAGTTCACGAGCAGCAGGCCGGAAGAGGGGAGCCGGAACAGCGCCGGCGCGGCCTGCTCGATCCCGACTGCCTCGCGCACCGAGTCGATCACGGCGCGCCCGGGTGGGCTCAGCACTGCCGCGACGACCGCGCCTGCGACCGCGACGGCGACAATGGCACGCCGGTACGGCGTTCTCCGCGGCTCGACCTCGCGCGCTGCGAACGCAGCCCGCACGACCCGTCCGGCCCGCTCGCCGGCCTCCTGCTCGCCCGGCGCTTCGGTGCCCTGCAGCAGGCGGCGCAGCTCGCGCTCGCTCATCGCAGTTCCGTCCCAACCGCGTCGGCGAGCCGGTCGAGGCCCCGCCGCAGCCGAGAGTTGACGGTGCCGCGCGGCAGGCCGAGGAGCTCCGCGATCTCGCCGGGCGTGTACTCGAGCAGGTAGCGGAGGACGATCACGGCCCGGTGCTCCGGAGAGAGCTGCTGCAGGCCCTCGGCGACCGCTTCGAGGCTCCCGCCGGCCGGCGCGGCCCGCGCGGCCTGCGTCGCCAGCGGCTCGTCGCCGACCTCGCGCCGCAGTGAGCGGGCACGCGCCCAGTCGATCGCGCGGTTGACGACGATCCGGTGCAGCCACGGGCCGAACGGCCGCCGGCGGTCGAACCGGTCGAGCGCGCGAATCGCAGCCAGGAAGGCCTCCTGCGCGATGTCCTCGGCGGCGGCGGAGTCTCGGACGACGAGGTAGGCGGCGCGGTAGGCGCGCGGCCAGTGCGAGCGGAACAGCGCATCGAAGTCCACGGCCGAGCCGGCCCGGGCCCGCCGGACCATGCCACGCTCGTGCCCGCCGGCTCGCGCCATCGCGCGCTCACTGTACGAGGCTCCCAAAGGCGGAGGTCCATCGCCCCCGGATTACGGCCTCGACGCCGTGGGAGGTCCGCGTACCCTTTCCGCCGTGCGCCTCGCCGCCGCTCTCGTCTTCGTCGCCGCCCTCCTCGCGGGCTGCGGCGGGGAGGAGCAGGCCGACCCGCCGGCCGCCGTGCCGCAGCGGCCGCTGCTCTCCGATCGGTTCCTGCGCTCGCCGGACGTGAAGACCGACATGGACACGAACCCCGCTAACCTCGCGAGCGCGGTCGTCACATACGGTTTCGGCCAGCTGCCGATGTACATCGACGCGGCCGAGTTCCGGCTGCTCCCGTTCGAGCTCGAGCAGGCGACCGTACCGGGGCAGACGCTGACGACGCGGTACCGGCTCACGGTTCCGCGCACGCACCTGGTGCTCGACGCCGCAGTGGCGACGTCGCCGACGGCGGCGGAGACGAAGCGCATCTCGCGCAACTTCCGCGTCCGGGTCTCGCTCGACGGGCGCTACGTCCGCGACCCGAACCGCTTCTGGGTCTTCTACCGGAACAACGGCCCGCAGATCTGTCGGATCTACTTTCCGGGCGACCTCGGCTCGCTGCAGATGGGCGCGAACTCGATGGTGTGGAAGCCCTTGTCGGCGGGCCGGCACACACTGCGCGTCGAGGTCGACCAGCACATCGTCCCCGAGCGGCCGCCCGGGCGGATCGTGCGGGTTTACGCGCTCAACGTGCTCGACCGCGCGCCGACGCCGGCCGAGCGCGCGATCGCCCCGGACGAGGAAGGCCCGCCGCCGGAGAACAACCGCACGCAGCTCACCTTCCGCACGCAGGCTACGAGCTAGTACCCAGGCGGACGCAGCACCGCGAACTGGTCGGTGATCTCGAGCGTGGTCGAGCGGAAGCGATACAGCGCTGCGGGCCGGCCGCCCGCAGGCCCCGGATCACGCCGCTCGCCGATCGGCTCGAGCAGTCGCCGCCGCAGGAGCACACGCTGGAGGTTCGTCGCGGACACCTCGTGTCCGAGCGCGGCCACATAGAGCTCGCGCAGCTCTGAGATCGTGAACGAGGGCGGCGAGAGCGCGAACCCGATGTTCGTGTACGAGAGCTTCGCGCGCAGCCGCTCGCGGCCGGCCAAAGTGATCGGCCCGTGGTCGAAGGCGAGCGCGGGGAGCCGGTCGACCGGATGCCAGGCCGTGTCCTCGGGCAGCTCGGGATCGATTCCGGAGCGGACGAGTCCGAGGTAGGCGGTCGCGAGCTGCCACTCTGTCGGGTTCCGGTCGGGATCGCTGCACGTCTGCAACTGCTCGAGGTGCGACAGCTCACGGACGTCGACTTTGACCGCGAGGTGGCGCCGGATCGATTGCTCGAGCGTCTCACCGGCCTCGAGGTAGCCGCCTGGGAGGGACCAGGCGCCCTCGAACGGCGGCCGGGCACGCTGCCAGAGCAAGACCTGGAGCACGCCGTCGCGGACCTGGAGGACGACGGCCAGCGTGACGTGTCCAGGACGCTCGCGAGCAGGCGTTTTCGCCTCTGGAGCGGAAACTGTGGTAGACTCGCTCACCAGTTTCAGACTATCAGGCGAAAACTGGAGGCGGAGCGTGCGCGGGATCGCGATCGGGGTCGTAGCGGTGGTTGGGCTCCTCAGCGCAGGCTGTGGCGGCGGCAGCAGCAGCGGGGAAGCCACGTCGACCTCGGCGGAGCAGATCAAGGTCGGCCTGGTCACCGACATCGGCCAGCTGAACGACCGGGGCTTCAACCACCTCGCATACGTCGGCCTCAAGCGCGCCGAGCGGGAGCTCGGGATCAAGGGCCGGGTCTTCCAATCCGCCACGGCCGCCGAGTACGTGCCCAACATGGCGACCCTCGCGCAGCAGGGCTATGACCTCGTCATCAGCGTCGGCTACGCACAAGGACCCGCAGCTGTCTCTTATACACATCT
>JBKOXJ010000159.1:0-4984 GCA_046724905.1 Actinomycetota bacterium
GTCCTCGACCAAGCGCAGGTGAAGCCGCTCACGGACATGCTAGGCACCGACGCACTGGCATCTCCGGCCGTGCTCGTGTTCAAGCGTCCCGGAGAGGTCGCGACGAAGATCGACGGCTACGCCGACAGCGAGACGATCGCCCAGGCTGCCGCGAACGCTGCGCCGCTCGAGGCGAAGCCGGTCGTCCACGTGCCGCAGATCGACTGGCCGAAGGAGGCAAACGCCGTCTGCGCGCGCAACTACGGGAAGAACGGCTACGCGGGCGTCGGCCGGATCTCGGTCGCGACGAGTAACGAGCGGCTGTTCGCGTGGGCGCCGAAGGTGCAGGCGGCACAGGCTCGCGAGCTCGAGCAGCTGCAGGCGCTTGCGCTGCCGCGGGTCCCGGCCAAGCGGGCTGAGGCGGTCGGGCTGCTGCGAATCTTCCGGCGCGTCCACGAGCTCGACGTGGCGCTGCTCCGCGACTACAAGCGCGGTGACATGGCACGGGTGCAGGATCTGGCGGCGAAGGAGGCGGACCTCGGCAACCAGGGGAACCTGCTCGCCCGCCGGATCGGCGCTCCGGCCTGCGCGCACTTCAACGACTAGGCGATGTCGGAAGTCCCCGAGATCGGCGCACTGCGGACGGTCGGGCCCTCGGGCGCGGGGCGCGAGCTGTTCGTGCGGCACGCGCGCAAGGACGGCCGGTCGATCGCGATCCTGCGGGCCGTCGATCGCGGCGGCCAGTGCGTCGTCGAGGCCGAGGTATTTCCGCACGGACAGGCCGGTGCGGCGCCGGTGCGGCCGGGTCCGTACACGTTCGCGGACGCGCAGCGGGCTACGGCGTTCGTGACGGAAGCGGTCGAGGCCCTGATGTACCTCGGCTGCGACATCCAGGCCCAGTAGGGACCTGTCAGGGGTCTGACCCCAGCCAGGTCCCGCCCGGGCACGTCGTTACGCGGCCGGGCGCCTACTCCTCGCTGTTGACGAGGCGCACGAGCTCCTCGACAGGCGACGATCCGAGGTGCTCTTGAAGGCCCCGGAAGGAGACCGCCCGCGCCGCCCGATGCTCGACCAGCTGGGTGTAGCTGCTCCAACGCCACTCACGCGGATCACGGCAGATCCCGGCACGAACCGGATTGCGCGCGATGTACCGATATGCGTGGAACAGGTGGCTCTCGGTCTCCACCAGCTCGGAGCCGTACCGACCTTGAAAGACGTGCCCGTTCTCGCCAAGGCGGTCGTTGAACCAGCTTGCATACATGGAATTCAGCCATTGCATGCCGGAGGCGAGGTTGGCTTCACGCGTCGTCAGGAGAAGGTGATAGTGAGTCGTCATCAGGCACCAGGCGTGGCAGATCCAGCGCTTCCGCGGGATCAGACGGTCGAGCAGGCTCAGCAAGACGAGCCGGTCGGAGCCGTCGACGAAGATCGCAGCGCCGCGGTTTCCGAGGGCGGTGATGTGGTAGATCGCGTTCGCCTCCTGCGGTCGAAGCGGCCTCGCCATGTGGGGAGCGTAGGCAGGCGCGGGTGGCCGGAGAGAGCCGCGGCGCAGGAGTTGCAGATTCGTTGCAGAGGACATGTCTGGGGTCAGACCCCTGACATGGCCGGACTGGCCTAGACCGTGACGCGCGCGAGCTCTTCGACCGACGTCAGGCCCGCGGACACCTTCGCCAGCCCGTCGTCCCAGATCGTCCGCATGCCTTCTTCGATGGCGGCGCGCTCGATGTCCTCCCGACTCGCCTTCGCCACCGCGAGCTGCTCGAGCTGCTCCGACATCATCAGCAGCTGGAAGATCCCGATTCGGCCCTTGTAGCCGGACTGCCCGCACCGCGGACAGCCCCGCTTCCGGTAGAACGCCATCCCGTCCGCCGCCGCGGCCACCTCAGGCGAGACCCGCGCCTTCATCAGCTCGTCCACCGACGGCGTATACAGCTCGCAACAGTACGAGCAGAGCCGACGGGCGAGTCGCTGCGCCAAAACCGCAGACACGGCCGCACCAGTCAGGAACGGCTCCACGCCCATCTCGTTCAGCCGGGTGATCGCGCCGGGAGCGTCGTTCGTGTGCAGCGTCGACAGCACCAGGTGGCCCGTGAGAGCCGCCTCGATCGAGATCTTGGCCGTCTCGCCGTCGCGAATCTCGCCGACCATCACCACGTCGGGATCGGAGCGCAGGATCGAACGCAGCGCCGTCGCGAACGTCAGTCCCGCGCGCGGGTTGATCTGCACCTGGTTGACGCCGGCGAGCCGGTACTCGACCGGATCCTCGACCGTGATGATGTTGATCTCGGGCCGGTTGATCTCCGTCAGGGCCGCGTAGAGGGTCGTCGACTTCCCGGAGCCGGTCGGCCCCGTCACGAGGAGAGCGCCGGTCGGCCGCTCGATGATCGCGGAGAGCTTCGTCCGCATCCCGTCGGAGAGGCCGAGCTCCTCGAGCGTCGGGGCGCGCTGCGACTTGTCGAGCAGTCGCATCACGACCGACTCCCCTTCGACGGTCGGCAAGGTCGCGACGCGCACGTCGAGCCTGCGCCCCGCCGCGGCCGCGTTCAGCGAGATCCGTCCGTCCTGCGGCTTGCGTCGCTCGGCGATGTCGAGCTTGGCGAGCACCTTCAGGCGGGTCGTAACGCCGGGCATCATCCGCTTCGGGATCCGCTGCACCTCCTGGAGCACGCCGTCGACGCGGAACCGGACGACGAGCGCGTCCTCCTGCGGCTCGAAGTGCACGTCGCTCGCTCCGTCCTCGGCCGCCTGGAAGATGACCGAGTTCACGAGGCGGACGAGCGGCGCGTCGGAGATGCCGTCGTCGACCTCGAGGTCGTCGCCCTCCTCTTCCTCCTCCTCCGGAAGGAGCAGCTCCTCTTCGACTGCCGCACGCGCGCCGAACGCCTCCGAGGCGCGAACCAGCCGCCGGATCTCGGCAAGGATGTCCTCCTCAGCGGAGACGCCGATCTCGACCTGCTCCCGCGTCGCCAGCTTGAGCTCGTCGATGGCGTGGATGTTGCTCGGGTCGGCGACCGCGATCCGCACCACGCCCTCGGCGACCGCGTACGGAATCGCCACGACGCGCTCGAGGACGTGCAGCGGGATGGACTTCGCGGCCTCCTCGTCCACGCCGGTGACCGCGAGGTCGACGAGCGGCAGCTGGTGGCGTGCGGCGAGCATGCGCGCGATCCCCTCGCCCGTCGCAAGCCCCTCGTCGACGATCGCCTGTGCCATCGAGCCCTGTCCAGCGCGGCCTCGCACCAACGCGAGCTTGTCCTCCGGGACGAGCCCCGTGGCGCCGAGCAGGTCGGCCACGAGCTCGGCGAGCTCGTTGACCGGAACCGGCGGCTGCGGTGCGGCGGCGTCGCGTGCAGGCGCCTGCCCCGGCTGGGGCCCGGCCGTGCGAAGGGTCGGCGGGCGCTCGAGCTCCATATCCCTCGAACGAGTCATCGGCAGACGGGGCCGCAGTCTGTAGCCGAGCCGGCGGCTACAGAGTGGCCAGGTACCAGTCGAGCAGCCGCTCGCCCCAGAACAGGGCCAGCACCGAGCCAATCGCGAGGAAGGGGGCGAACGGAATGCCCATCTTCCGCGCAGCCGGCCCGTGGCGCGCGATCAGGACGAGGCTCGGCACCATCGCCGCGATCATCCCGGCGATCAGCGCGACCGGCACCGCCCGCCCGAGCGCTGCGCCCATCAGCAGCGCGAGCTTGACGTCGCCCATGCCCATACCCGCCGGGTAGACGACGGCTGCGAGGAACAGGAACGCGGCAGCGCCGAAGGCTGCGATCCCCCACTCCGGACTCGGCTCGAGCGCGGTCTGGGCGACGAGAACGACGGCGGCGGCAGGGACGACGATCCGGTTCGGGACGATCCGGTGGCGGAGGTCGATAACTGAGATCGCCACCAGCACAGCGCAGAAGAAGGCCGCGACGAGCGCCCGTCCGGAGAGCCCGAAGGCCAGGAAGCAGCCGGCGACGAGCAGCGCCGTGCCGAGCTCGACGATCGGGTAGAGCGGCGAGATCCGCGTCCCGCACGAGCGGCAGCGCCCACGCAGGAGCGCGTAGGAGACGAGCGGCACGTTGTCGTACCACGCGATCGCCGCCCCACACGCCGTGCAGGCCGAGGCCGGGCGCACAACCGACATGCGCACAGGGACGCGGGCGGCCACGACGTTCAGGAAGCTCCCGAGGGCCAGCCCGGGAGCGAGGACGACGGCTGCGAGGGCGAGCTCCACGAGTCAGTTATCGGCGCGCCCGAGCCCTGGTCTTTAGCCCGCGAAGCTCTGAGGCGGGTTGGGCTGGGCATAGACCGCCGGGTTGCCGGGCATGCCCACGGGCACGACGGTGATCGTCGGGAAGGCGTCGTTGGCGACGTTGTTGTTGAAGATCATGTCGCTCCCGATCATCGGCCCGTCTGACTTCGTGTTGTTCCCCAGCTCGATCGCGTTGGTGGCGAAGAGTCCGCCCTGGAACTCGGCGTTGTTCGCGAACTGGATTCCTCGCCCGGAGTTGACGCCCGTCTGCCCGGCGTCGCCGTTCACGACGAACGTCAGCATCTCGGTGTTCGGGTTCCAGGCCGAGAAGTTGCAGTCGCTGCCGCTGATCGCGCCACAGAGCTTCCCGTCCATGTAGAAGCTTCCGGAGACGTAGAGCGTCGCCAGGCCGTTGTAGTCGTTGACCGCGGCGTTCGTCACCTTCACGCTCCCGTCGATGAAGATCGTGCCCGAGACCGTAAGCACCTTCGTCGAAGCGTTCCACGACAGCTCGCCGCTCGGGCTCCCGGCCGGCCCGACGAGGCACGTGTACGAGGTCGACGGCGTGAGCTCGAAGGGCGTGGCCACGCTGTTGTTGCGGTTGGGGTAGTCGTTGTCGAACGTCGGCGGCGTCCCCGAGACCGTCGTGCAGGTCTGCGACGGGCCCGGGATCGCGTTCTCGTACCAACTGGCGAAGTCCGCGGTCGGCGCGGCGACCACGGGTGGTGTGCTGCTCACGCCGATGGTCGTGCCGTCGGAGAGCTTGCTGTAGAT
>JBKOXJ010000112.1:0-12275 GCA_046724905.1 Actinomycetota bacterium
GGCAGGAACGGCGCGCCGAGCGCGGCGCCGACATCGAGGCGCAGGTCAACCTCTCATTCGAGGACTCGCTGAAGGGCGTCCAGGTACAGGTGCCCGTCGACGTCGAGACGGCTTGCCGCGACTGCGGCGGCACCGGAGCGCAGCCCGGCACCTCGCCGGTGATCTGCCCCGAGTGCAACGGGCGCGGCGTCAAGTCGGAGAGCCAGGGCCTGTTCGCGCTCTCGCAGCCGTGTCCTCGTTGCCGCGGAAATGGCACCGTGATCGAGAAGCCCTGCCCGCGCTGCCGCGGCTCCGGCCGGGAGCAGCGGTCGAAGCGGTACACGGTCAAGATCCCCGCCGGCGTCCGCGACGGCACGCGCATCAAGCTGAAGGGCAAGGGCGAGGCCGGCATGAACGGCGGCGCGCCGGGCGACCTCCACGTGATCACGCGCGTCGAGGCCTCGCCGTTGTACGAGCGGCGCGGCGCCGACCTCGTCGTCGAGGTGCCGGTCGCGTTCGCGGACGCGGCGCTCGGCACGACCACGGAGGTTCCGACTCCGGAGGGCCCCGTCTCGTTGAAGATCCCGGCCGGCTCGCAGGACGGCAAGCTGCTGCGGATCCGCGGGCGGGGCGCGCCGAAGCTCTCCGGCGGCGGCAAGGGCGACGTCCTCGCGCGCTTGCGGATCGAGGTTCCGAAGCGTCTGAACAAGCGCCAGCGCGAGCTGCTCGAAGAGCTGAGGAAGGTGTCGTGATGGACGACAGCCCGCGCTACATGATCTCGATCGCGGCCGAGCTCGTCGGGATGCACCCGCAGACGCTGCGGCTCTACGAGCAGCGCGGCCTCGTGCGCCCGAAGCGGACGGCCGGCAACACGCGGCTCTACTCCGACGCCGACGTCGAGCGGCTGCGGCTGATCCAGCGGCTGACGAGCGACGTGGGCCTCAACCTCGCAGGCGTCGAGCTCGTGCTGCGGCTCGAGGACGAGCTGCGCAAGGCGCAGGCGCGCATCGAGCGGCTCCAGCGCCAGCTCCGCGAAGAGGTTGCCGAGGTGCACAGGCAGTACCGCCGCGACCTCGTGCTCTACCGCGAGGCGAACGACTTGATCCCGACCCGACCGAAGAGGACATGGACTTCAACAGGCTGACCTTGAAATCGCAGGAGGCGGTGGCGGGCGCACAGGAGCTCGCGGGCCGGCTGGGCAACCCGGAGGTGTACCCGGAGCACCTGCTGCTGGCCCTGCTCGATCAGGAGCTGCCGCAGCGGCTCGTTCCGGACGCTCCGGCGCTTCGCGCGCAGGCCGAGGCGACGCTGCGCGGCAAGCCCTCGATCCAGGGCGCGGAGCAGCAGCCTCGCGTGTCCGCGGCGCTCTCGCGCGTGCTCGACAAGGCCGACGACGAGGCGCGCCGGATGGAGGACGACTACGTCTCGTCCGAGCACCTGCTGCTCGCGCTCGACGTCGTTCCGCGCGACCAGCTGGTCGCGAAGATCCAGCAGGTCCGGGGCGGCCAGCGCGTGACGTCGCAGGATCCGGAAGAGACCTACCAGGCGCTCGAGAAGTTCGGCCGCGACCTGACCGCGCTCGCCGAGGCCGGGAAGCTCGACCCGGTGATCGGCCGGGACGAGGAGATCCGGCGCGTGATCCAGGTGCTGTCGCGCCGCACGAAGAACAACCCCGTGCTGATCGGCGACCCGGGCGTCGGCAAGACCGCGATCGTCGAGGGGCTCGCTCAGCGGATCGTCGCCGGCGACGTTCCCGAGGGCCTGAAGGGCAAGCGGGTCTGGGCGCTCGACATCGGCGCGCTGCTCGCCGGCTCCAAGTATCGCGGCGAGTTCGAGGAGCGGCTGAAGGCCGTCCTGAACGAGATCCGCAACGCAGAGGGAGAGATCGTCCTCTTCATCGACGAGCTACACACGATCGTCGGCGCGGGCGCGGCCGAGGGCGCGGTCGACGCGGGAAACATGATGAAGCCGATGCTCGCGCGCGGGGAGCTGCGCGCGATCGGCGCGACGACGCTCGACGAGTACCGCAAGCACATCGAGAAGGACGCGGCGCTCGAGCGGCGCTTCCAGCCGATCTTCGTCGGCGAGCCGTCGGTTGCAGACACGATCGCGATCCTCCGCGGCCTCAAGGAGCGCTACGAGGCGCACCACGGCGTTCGGATCCGCGACGCCGCTCTCGTCGCCGCGGCGGTGCTCTCGGACCGCTACATCACCGACCGCTTCCTGCCGGACAAGGCGATCGACCTGGTCGACGAGGCCGCCTCGCGGCTGCGGATGGAGATCGACTCCTCGCCGCTCGAGCTCGACGAGGCGGAGCGTCGCGTGCGCCAGCTGGAGATCGAGCTGGCCGCGATGGGGAAGGAGTCGAAGGAGGTGCGCGAGCCGATCGAGCGCGAGCTCGCTGAGGCGCAGGAGCGGCGCAACGAGCTTGCGGCCCGCTGGGCGACGGAGAAGGAGGCGCTCGAGCGCGTCAAGGAGATCATGTCCCGGATCGACGAGCTCCGGCTCGAGGCCGAGCGGGCGGAGCGCTCAGGCGACCTCCAGCGCGTGGCGGAGATCCGTTACGGAGAGCTGCCTCCGCTGGAGGCTGAGCTAGAGAATCGGCCGCAGGTCGATGCTCCGATGGTGAAGGAGGAGGTCGACGAGGACGACGTTGCCGCGGTCGTCGCGCGCTGGACCGGGATCCCGGTCGACCGGCTGCTCGAGGGCGAAACCGAGAAGCTGATCCACATGGAGGAGCGGCTGCACCGGCGCGTCGTCGGCCAGGACGAGGCCGTCGAGGCGGTCGCGAACGCCCTGCGCCGCGCGCGCTCGGGGCTCCAGGATCCGAACCGGCCGATCGGGTCGTTCATCTTCCTCGGGCCGACCGGCGTCGGGAAGACCGAGCTGGCGCGCGCGCTGGCCGAGTTCATGTTCGACGATGAGCGCGCGATGGTGCGGCTGGACATGTCCGAGTACCAGGAGCGGCACACGGTCGCGCGGCTGATCGGCGCGCCGCCCGGCTACGTCGGCTACGAGGAGGGCGGCCAGCTGACCGAGGCGGTGCGGAGGCGTCCGTACTCGGTGTTGCTGCTCGACGAGATCGAGAAGGCGTCGGGCGAGGTGTTCGACGTGCTGCTGCAGATCCTCGACGACGGGCGGCTGACCGACGGCCAGGGCCGCACGGTCGACTTCCGCAACACGGTGATCATCATGACCTCGAACATCCGCTCGGCCGAGCAGCTGCACGACCACTTCCGGCCGGAGTTCCTGAACAGGATCGACGAGGTGGTCGTGTTCGAGCCGCTGACTCGCGACCAGCTCGCCGAGATCGTGGAACTGCAGCTGGCGCGCCTGCGGGCGCGGCTCGCGGAGCGCGGGCTCGGGCTCGAGCTGACCGACCCGGCCAAGGAGCACCTGGCCGAGGCGGGGTGGGATCCGACGTACGGCGCGAGGCCGCTCAAGCGAGCCCTGCAGCGCCTGGTCGAGAACCCGCTGGCGCTGAAGCTGCTCGAGGGCGAGTTCGCGGAGGGCGACGCCGTGCGCGTGGACGCGAAGGACGGCGAGCTCGTGTTCCAGCGGGCAGCCGCGGCGGAGCCCACGCCGGCCGCGGCCTAGCGCGCGGGCCGCAAACGGGCACAGGGGCGGTCGGACGACCCGAACCGTGGTTTCTCCACGAGCTCGCACCGCCTGAGCCGCCAGCATGCCCGCGAATGCGCGCCGGCGAGGCCCAAGACCTCGAATCGTCACACTCCTGTCACACCTCCCCCCGTCCACCTCGGCCATGCCCGGGGACAGTCCCCGGTTTTGGCCCCATTGCTTACGCGCCGCCACCCTCGACGCCCGAGCCCACCTAGACGACCTGAACGGCGTTTGGGATCCTGTTCGCAGGAGGGTCCCGCATGTCCGACGCGGTCATCGGCAGGGACGACGAGCTCGAATCGCTCACGACGTTCGTCGACTCGGCGGCGGACGGCCCCGCGGCGCTGCTGATCGAGGGCGAGGCGGGAATCGGAAAGACGACCGTCTGGCGCGAAGGCGTTGCGCGAGCGCTCGACCGCGCGCAGCGCGTGCTCGTTGCGAAGCCGGCTGCAATCGAGGCCGACCTCTCGTTCGCCGGGATAGGCGACCTCTTCGGTGACGTGCTCGAAGAGGTGCTGCCGGCGCTTCCCCCTCCTCAACGCCGTGCACTCGGGATCGCGCTGCTGCTGGCGGATGCGCCCGGCGCGCCTCCGGACCGTCGGACAACCGGCGCGGCGGTCCTCGGCGTGCTGCGGGAGCTGTCGCGCGATGGGCCCGTCCTCGTGGCGGTCGACGACGTCCAGTGGCTCGACCCGGCTTCCGCTCTTGCGCTCGCATTTGCCGTGCGGAGGCTGCGTGACGAGCCGATTCGCCTGTTGTTCGCCGCGAGAACGGACAGAGCGGAGGCCTCGCACGAGCTCCTCCACGCATTGAGCCGCGAGCAGGTTCGGACGGCCCGGCTCGGCCCTTTGAGCGCAGGCGCGATCGGCCATTTGCTGCGGACGCAGATCGGCGCCGCCTTCCCGCGACCGCTGTTTCGGCGCCTGTACGAGACCTCCGGCGGCAACCCGTTCTTCGCGCTCGAGCTCGCCCGCGTGGTCATCGAGCGAGGCGGGCAGATCGGGGCCGGAGAGGAGCTGCCCGTCGAGGGGGACCTGAAAGCGCTGGTCAGCGCGCGAGTCGGCGGCCTCCCGGAGCCGACCCGACGCGCCCTCGCAGCCGCGTCGGCACTCGCACAGCCGACGCACGCCTCGCTGCGGTCGGTCATGGAGGAGGTCGAACTCGCCCTTGCACCGGCTGTCGATGCCGGGGTGATCGAGGTCGATGTCGGCCGAATCCGCTTTGCGCACCCGCTGCTCGCAGCCGGCGTCTACGACGCGCTCGCGCCGAGCGCGAGGCAGGCCCTCCATCGCCGTCTCGCCGGAATCGTCGACGATCCGGAGGAGCGTGCACTGCATCTCGCGCGCAGCACGGCCGATCCCGACGCGCACGTAGCGCGAGCCCTGGAAGATGCGGCTCGCGGGGCCGCAGCGCGCGGAGCGCCGCAAGCCGCGGCCGAGCTAGCGGAAGAGGCCTGGAGGCTGACGCCGGGCCGAGACCGCGACGAATCTCGGCGACGGCGTCTGGAGGCGGCCGACTACCACTTGGAGGCCGGCGATTCGTCACGGGCACGGGCGCTGCTCGAGGGCGCGCTCGCCGAGGAGTCCGCCGGCCTGCCGCGCGCCGAGGTTCTTTGGCGGCTCGCACGCGTCAACGCCTCTGTCGCTGACTACGCCAAGGCGATCGCGATCCTGCACGAGGCTCTTCGAGAGGCCCGGGATGAGGATGCCGCGCTCGGTTCGCTCTGCCGGCGCGATCTCGCCGATCTGGTGCGGCTGACACGTGGACTCGAAGCGGCAGAGCCGCATGCGCGCGCCGCAGTCAAGCTGGCCGAGCTCGCAGACGACCCGTCGCTGCTCTCGACGGCACTCGTCAGGCTCGCCCGGATCGAGTTCAACCGCGGGCGGCCGAGCGCGCGCGCAACTGTCGAGCGGGCTGTCGCGCTCGTGGAGGACTCGGGCGAGCTGTTCCTGAGTGAGGACCCGCGGATCGAGCTCGCCCATCAGCTTCTCTGGTCGGGTGAATTCGCCGCCGCCTGCACGCACCTCCTCCGCGTGCTCGACAGCACTCAGGGGCGCGACGAGGCCTTTGACCGCGAGGCTCTTTGGTACCTCAGTCTCGCCGAGCTGAGAGCAGGCAGGTGGCGCTCGGCGGCCGAGCACGCTGACGCCGTCGTTGAGCTCGAGCTGCAGTGCGGCCGTGAGTCGGCGAACATGTTCTCGCCGCAGGCGCTCGTCGCCTCGTATTGCGGCGACGTGGACCGCGCGCGGGCGATCCTGGCGCACTCGCTTGCGCGTGCCGAAGCAAGCGGCAATCGAGCCATCGAAGGGATGCAACGCGCGATCCTGGGCTTCCTCGAGCTCTCGTGCGCGAACGTGCCTGCGGCGCTCGACGAGCTTCCTCGCGCTCGTGAGATCGGCGACGAGCTGCGGTTCGGCGAGCCCGGCATGCCCTTCGGACTCGACGACTACCTCGAGGCGCTCGTCGCCACGGGTGACCTCGAGCAGGCGGCCGCGCTCCTCGCGGCCTGGGAGCGGCGGGCTCGCGAGCTCGACCGGACGCCTGCGCTCGCCCGTGCCGAGCGTGTGCACGGTCTCCTCGCGTCGGCCAGGGGAGATCTCGAGGGAGCGCTCTCGGCGTTCGAGCGCGCGCTCGAGCAGCACGACCGCGGGCCGGAGCCGTTCGAGCGTGGACGGACGCTCCTCGCGCTCGGCCGGGTCCAGCGCCGGGCAAAGCAGCGCCGCGCCGCACGCGAGACACTCGGCTCGGCACTCGCGATCTTCGACGAGCTCGGCTCGCCGCTCTGGGCCGAGCAGGCCCGGGCCGAGCTCGCGCGGATCGGCGGGCGCGCACCGTCGGCGGGCGAGCTGACCCCGATGGAGCGGCGGGTTGCCGAACTGGTCGCCGCCGGCCGCTCGAACCGGGAGCTCGCGGCGGAGCTGGTCGTCAGCGTACGTACGGTCGAGACACACCTGTCGCGGGTCTACCGCAAGCTCGGCGTCCGCTCGCGGGCGCAGCTCGCGGCCCGCATGACCGAGGAGGCTCTCGCGAGAAAGTAGTCCGCGCGCGGCCAAAGATCGTGGTTTTGCACGATTTTTCGCGCGACCCGGCTCCGTAGCCTCGAGCGCGTTCCATCACAGACGCTCGGAGGTGCGATGAGTGCCGGAAACCCGGGGCAGTTTCTCGTCGAGCGGTACGTCAGGCCGGCGGACCGAGGTGACCTGGCGGCCGTGGCAAAGACGCTTCGCCGTTGCGCGCGCGAGCTCACGCGCGAGGGCGAGCCCGTCCGATACGTGCGCTCGATCTTTCTCCCCGGCGACGAGACGTGCCTTGACCTCTACGTCGCCGCTTCGGCGGAGGCCGTGAGGGAGACCACGACGCGCGCAGGTTTCTCGTACGACCGGATCGTCGCCTACGAGTGAGGAAGGAGAACCACATGAAGCTTTCGCGTTTCGGCAAGCTGCTCGCGCTCGGAGCCGTGGCGCTCGGAGTTCCCGCCGGAATCGCGCTCGCGACTCCGGGCTCCGGGATCGTCGCGGCGCCGGTGATCGCGCGGGCGACGGTCGACGCCGACCAGTTCAAGCTCAAGCTGCGCGAGTCGTCGAACCCGGCGGACGTTGCGATCCAGCAGGTGACGATTGCGCCGGGCGGCTACACCGGCTGGCACACTCATCCGGGCCCGGCGATCGTGCTGGTCAAGTCCGGCGCGTTCACCCTCTACATGGCCAACGACCGGTCGTGCACCGGCCAGACCTACACCGAAGGACAGTCGTTCGTCGACGCGGGCTACGGCAACGTGCACATCGGGCGAAACGAGGGCTCGACGAACGTCGAGCTCTGGGTCGTCTACCTCGACGTCCCGGTCGGCGGGCCGTTCCGGATCGACGCTCCCGATCCGGGCAACTGCCCCTTCTGAGCGACGAGAACGGCGTCCTGATTAGGAGGCTCCAGATCGTCGAAGAGCAGCTCGCCCATTCGCATTGCCGATACCGGATTCGAGCTCGTCGAGGTCACCCACTACACGACCGATCTCGACGTCGCGACCGGTCTCGTCAGGCTCACCGGGAACTCGTGGCACCTACGCACGATTCGACGGCGAGCTCGTCGTCGTGCGCTCGGGCCTGGAGATCTTCGACCGGGTCACCGGAGAGCTCGTCAAGGCGACACCGCGCGTGGGCGCCGGCTTTGCAAACGTGATCTGTCCCCGCGCTGGGTGGGGCTCCGGCGTGGCCGCGACTGAACGCGGGAGGGCTGCCACCGGTAGCCCTTCCGCGTCGCCTCTGCGACGATGCGGTGCGATGGAGCTCTACCACGACGGCAACCGCCGACTCCAGGACCAGTTCGACACGCGCCGCCTCGCTGACCGGATCGAGGAGCGGATCGTCCGCGACCACATCGACGCCGACGACCGCGCGTTCATCGAGGCCCGCGACATGTTCTTCCTGGCCACGGCTGACGAGGACGGGAAGCCCCAGTGCTCGTACAAGGGCGGCGATCCCGGCTTCGTGCGCGTCCTCGACGAGCGGACGATCGCGTTCCCTGCCTACAACGGGAACGGCATGTACCTCTCGTTCGGCAACGCGCTCGTGAATCCCCAGGTAGGGCTGCTCTTCGTCGACTTCGAGGGCCGGAAGCGGATGCGCCTGAACGGGGTCGCATCCGTGGACGAGAACGACCCGCTGCTCGCCGAGTATCCCGAGGCGCAGTTCATCGTCCGCGTGCGCGCCACCGAGGTGTTTCCGAACTGCCCGCGCTACATCCACGAGTACCGGCTCGTCAGCCGCTCGCGCTTCGTCCCGAAGGCCGAGTGCGGGACGCCCGTGCCGCGGTGGAAGAAGAGCGACTGGGCCCACGACGTACTGCCAGAAGGCGATCCGGCCGACGACCCCTCGCGCGAGGTGCTGGACAGGGGCTGACCCGGCCCGCGCCGGGTGCGCTACCCTCGGCGCGTGCCGTACCGGAAGGCCGCGATCCGTCCGGTTCGCTCCGAGGACGAGCCCCGTCTGTTCGGGCTCGCGCGCATGGTCTTCGGCGAGCGCGGCGGCTGGGACGACCGCCGCACGCTGGCCGTCCTCGGGACCGAGCAGGTCTTCGTCGCCGAGGTCGACCAGTCCGTCGCGGGCTTCGTCGCGCTTGACGACGCCGACGACGCCGTTCGGATCGACGAGCTCCTCGTCAGCCCCGACCACGAGGCCGAGGGCGTCGGCGGGCAGCTGCTCGACTGGGCCGAGGGCTACGCGATCTCGATCGGCGCGGAACGGCTGCAGGTCGTCGTCGAGGACGACAACCGGCGTGCGGAGGCGTTCTACCGCGGCCGCGGGTTCGTGCCGCGGGCCGAGGGCCTGCTCGAGCTCCTCCTGCCCAAACCGTAGTCGATATATGTAGACTTTAGTCTATGCGGCGGCGGCGCGACCCCTCCGAGCAGACCCTGGCCGTGCTCGACGCTTTCACCCGCGACCCCGAGCGCTGGCGCCATGGCTACGACCTCTCGAAGGAGACCGGCCTCGCGTCGGGCACGCTGTATCCGATCCTGATGCGCCTCGAAAAGCGCGGGGTGCTGGAGTCGCGCTGGGAGCCGCCGGAACGACCCGGCCGGCCGCCGCGACACGCCTACCGGCTGACGGGCGAGCCCGAGGCGCTCGGAGTCCCCGCCCGCCTCGCGCCGAAGCGGCCGTCTGGGCTGGCGACCGCGGAGCCGTCGTGAAGAGCGCCGCCCGCCTGCTGCTTCGCCTGGCGATCGGGCTGCTTCCACCGGAGCGCCGCCGCTGGAGCACGGCCGCGCTCGCGGAGCTGGAGGAGGCGGAGGGCCGCCGCGAGACGCTTCGCTGGACGCTCGGCGGGCTCAAGGTCGTCGTCGTCGAAGGCCGCACGGCCCTCGTGCCGGGACTCGGCGCGCTCGCCGTGCTGGCGTGTCTCGCCGCCGCAGTCGTCGTGGACGGCGACGTCGTCTACGTGGTCGCGCGCGAGGGCAAGCCGAGCGTTTTGGCCCTGCTCGCATTACTTGCCCCGACCGCGCTCGTCGGCGCGGCCGCGTCGCTGCTCGTCCTGCGCCGGGCGCGGCTCGGGCCTCCGGCCGCCTTCGCCTTCTTCGCGCTCGTCGCGGTCACGGCCTCCTTCGCCGTGACGAACACTCCTCCGGTCGGCACGGTCTTCCGCGACTACAACCGCGCGCAGCTGGCGCAGGGCTACCGGGCGCCGGAGAGCTTCGCCCGCGAGGGCTGGACGGCCGGGCAGGTCTTGCGCCACCACAGCGAGGAGCGCCGCTACTACGGCTCGTTCGCAGCGCTGATGGTCGCAGCCGGATTCGCCTTCGCGGCGCGTCGGTATTTGCCTCGCAGCGCCTGCCTCTAAGTAGAGTCGGCCGCGGACGATGGCGCCCGCGGAGCTGACACGCCGGAGCCTGCTGATCCGCGCCGGCGCACTCGCCGCGGGCGGCGTCCTCGCGCAGCTGCCGGGAGCACTCCGCGGCCAGGGCTGGCTCGAGGAGGCGGCCGAGGCGGCAGCACGGCCGGATCTCGTCCACGAGACGCTGAACGGGCTCGTCGCGTTCGTCGTGCCGGGCAAGGACCGCTACTCGGCGGCGCAGGGGACGCCCACCTTCACGCCCGGCGGCGTGGAGGCCGGGGCGACCGCGGTGCTGGTCGAGACGCTCGACACGCTCATCCCCTCGCTGTCGGCGACGGCCGCTGCGATCCTCAACCAGACTGCGGTCGCCGTCCGCCCCGGCGCGGCGCGCGGCCGCTTTCGCTCGGCGTTCGCCAACCTCTCGTTTCGCGACAAGGCCCGGGTCTTCCAGCGGCTCGACGGGCTCGAGGGCAGCGAGGCGGGCTCGATCCGTTACCTGGCCGGCAACCTGCCCGGGTTGGCCGTATTCGCCGCGTACTCCGAGGCGGGAGCCTACGACCGGCGGCGGCGCCGGCTGCGGAAGCGGCCGGTCGGCTGGCGGCTGAGCGGCTACTCCGGAGTCGCGGACGGGCGCGCCGAGCTCCGGGGCTACTTCCAGGGACGGCGACAGGCCGGGTCCGATGCGTGACGTGGTCGTGATCGGCGCGGGCGGCGGCGGTCCCGTCGTGGCGAAGGAGCTCGCGGAGCGCGGCCTCGACGTCCTCCTGCTCGAGGCAGGCCCGCGCTTCGCCGACCCCGACCGCGAGTGGAGCCACTTCGAGAACGCCGTCAACAACCCGGCGACGGGGATCTTCCGGTTCGGCCCTGCCGACCCGAGCCGGCCCGCCTGGGCACGGGACGTGCCGCAGAACTCGTTCGTCTTCCAGGTCGCCGGCGTCGGCGGCACGACCCTCGTCTACTTCGCCAACAGCCCGCGCGCGATGCCGGGAGTCTTCGCCGACTACTCCGGCCCCGACCGCGACGCCTACGACCGCGCCCACGCGTTCGCGTTCGGCTACCGCGAGCTGATCCCGTACTACGAGCACGTCGAGCACGTGCTGCCGGTGCAGACGGCGGCGATGGGACGGAAGGAGCAGGTGTTCCTGCGCGGCGCGGGGCGGACGGGGCTCGCGGTGCAGACCGGCAAGGACATCGTCAGGGCCTCGTACCGACCGCAGGAGAACGCGATCCTCCAGCCCGCGGGAACGGCGGGCCGGACGCACGACGCGCGCCGCCTCCGCTACCCGCAGGCCCGCGGGTGCACCTTCTGCGGCCACTGCATCCAGGGCTGCTTCGAGCCGCGTCGCGCGCCGAAGAACCTGCTGGCCAAGCGCTCGACGCTCACGAGCTACGTGCCGATGGCGCTCACGGCCGACCGCTGGGCGCGGGGCAAGGCGGCGACCCTGCTCGCGGATGCGTTCGCGGTGCGGATCGAGACGGACGGCAGCGCCGCAACCGGGGTCACCTTCCGGATCGGCCGGACCGGCGAGCTCGCGACGGAACGCGCCCAGGTCGTCGTCCTCGCCGCCGGCGCGATCGAGTCGCCGCGCCTCTGGCTGAACAGCGGCCTCGCCGATCCGAACGGCTGGGTCGGGCGTGGACTGACGCATCACTACCTCGACTACGTGGTCGGACGGATGCAGTCCGCGACCGGCCACAGCAAGGGCCCGAGCTCGGCGGCCCGCGCCGACTTCCCCGGCTACGGCTCGCTCGAGAACGCCGGCTCGCCGCCGGGGCTGACCGTGCAATCGCTGACCTCGAGCGCGGACTCCAGCCGCCGCTTCGTCGGGACGCGGCTGAAGCGGTTCGTAGCAAACGTCGACCGGCTCCTGGCGATCGCGGTGATCACCGACGACGACGTGCAAGCCGTGAACCGCGTGACGCTCTCGCCGACGATGCAGCCCGACGCGAACGGGCCCGTCGCCCGCGTGGAGCTGCCGTTCCATCTCTCGTCGGCGAGGACAGTCCGGAACCGCGAGGTCCTCGTGGCGCGGGCGGTCGAGATCCTCCGGGCCGCCGGCGCGCGCGAGGTCGCGCGGATGAACTGGCCGCCTTTCCTCCTCCACATCCACGGGACGCTCAGGATGGGGGCGCGAGAGGCCGACTCCGTGCTCGACGAGTCGGCCGAGGCTCGCGCGGTCAAACGCCCCTTCGTCGCCGACAACTCGGCACTGGCGAACTCGCTAGGCGGGCCGAACCCGACGCTGACGACGCAGGCCCTCGCGACACGGACGGCCGAGAAGATCTTCCAGCGCTACTTCGGCGGCACGCCATGGGTCGGTCGCGAGGCGCCGGTCTCGTCTGTGGACGAC
>JBKOXJ010000177.1:0-5938 GCA_046724905.1 Actinomycetota bacterium
GAGGTACTGGTCGGGCTGCTGCCGGCGCGGACCGCGCCCCGTAAGCGGACGTTCGACCCGCTTGCCGTTCTCGGCTTCTCCGGCGCCGATTCGCGGGCGCTCGGGTTCGTCCCGCCGCCGGCCGTCGGCTACGGCTCGATCGGCCAGCAGGCGGTCGCGATCGCGGAGCGCTTTCTCGGCACGCCCTACACCTGGGGCGGCGCCGATCCCCTGACCGGATTCGATTGCTCCGGCTTCGCCATGTACGTCTACCGCCAGCTGGGCGTGCGGCTGACGCACTACACGGGGGCGCAGTTCAACGAGGGCGTGAGGCTGCCGCGCGAGGAGCTGCAGCCGGGCGACCTCGTCTTCTTCGACGCCGACGTCCTCCGCGGCCCGCAGCACGAGGGGATCTACATCGGCGGCGGACGGTTCATCCACGCGCCGCACACCGGCGACGTGGTCAAGATCTCGAGCCTGAACGAGCCCCGCTACGGCTTCGCGTTCGCCGGCGCGGTCCGGCCGTACGTCGGGCGCTAGACCGCCGGTCGTCCAGACTCGTTTGCTTGACACGTTCGAGACGACGGTGTTGGTCCGCTCCTCCAGCGACGAAGGGACCCCCCTGCCTCCTCCCGAATCGTTGCTGCGGCGACCGCGGGCGCATTCGGCTGCGCGGCGGCTTGTGTCCGAGTCGACGGTCGGCGTCTGAGCGATGGCGCCGGCGATCAGCTTCCCGGGCAGACTCCTCCGGCCGGTCCAGTGGGTGGTACGGCCGCCCGACCTGGCCGTCGTCGGAATCGAGCTCGTCAATCTCAAGCTCGACGACGCCGGCGCGAATCTCGTCCGCGCAGGCGCCGGCGACGCGTTCCTGATCCTCCATCTGCCGTCGCAACACGCCTCCGAGCAGGCGTTCTTCGAGTACGACAAGAGGTTCCCGACCAAGAACGCGGACGACACCACGCCGAAGGAGAACGACGCAGACGAGACGCTGTCCGCCCCGGTGCGGGCGTTGCTCTCGGGAGAGACCCGGCTCGCGTTCGCTGTCGCGGAGGGCGCGCCGCCGATTCCGTACACGCTCGACGGGCTCCTCGGCGCCTGCGCGACGCTGCCGCTGAGCGTCGCGGCCAACGCGCTCCCGCCGGCTGCGCCGTCCGTGCGCCGCGCGCCCGTGACGGTGAAGGTCACCAAGCGCGTGAGCCCGGCGACGGTGTTCGTCCTGGAGACTCGAGCACACACGCGGGCGTCGACCCTCAGCTTCCAGCGAGTGGGAACGGCCGACTCGATCCTCGACGCGCAGGCCAACGAGCTCCTGCAGGCGCTGACGCGCGTCGTGCTCAAGCCGAAGCCGGCACGCCCGACCCTGAACCAGACCTCGATCGAGCTTCCGTACCGCGTCGTGCTGTCGCCGAGCAGGTTCGGCCGCTGGGTCCACGCGACGAAGCCGGCCGAGTCGCAGGCGACGAAGCGGACCGAGCTCTGGCACACGCGGCTCGGCGTCGAGGGCAAGAGCGGCATCGACGAGCACTCCGCCTACTACCGCACGGTGCGGGCGATCTGGACGCGCGAGCCGGGCTTCGATCCGGACTTCGAGCCGGGAGTGACCAAACTACCGCCTCACTACACGCCCGGGAGCGACGAGCTGCGGATGTCGCTGGACGGGTTCGACCGCACGAACGTCGTCCACCTGTCGTCGAACTTCGCGCTGAAGACGAAGACCGGCACGGAGTATCGGCCGGCGGCGATCGAGGTCGACCGCCTGATGCTGTCGGCGCTCGGTGCCTGGCTCGATACCCGCGGCGTCTGGAACGAACCGCGCCCGCTGACGCTGTCGGTCGAGGAGTGGCGCCACCGCGCGGCGCTCGGCCGCGACAACTACGTGCGCGTCGTCTACGCCGGGCGGCTCTGGCCGACGAAGCACCGAGCGTCTCTGATCAAGGTCACGGAGCGGAAGTTCCACCGGGACCGCCCCGGCCACCCGGCCTTTCTGCGCCAGCGCATGTACATCGTCGTGCGGAAGCAGCTCGAGACCTACTCGGACGACGACATGCCGTACCAGTCGATCCTGATCACGACCAAGGAGACGCCGAACCTGGCCGACCCCGGGAAGCCGAAAGCGGCGATCGACCACTGGAAGAGCCAGTCCTGCTTCTGGCCGTATGTCGACGACCAGCCGTTCCGCTTCCACTGCATCGGGACGGACTTCGACGGCCAGCCGTCCGACCTCATGCTCGCGCTGATCTTCGTGGGCGACGAGGTGCTCGAGGGCCCGACCGCGGCGTCGGACCTCGACATCATCAAGGCCGAGTACGACTCGAAGACGACGTCGCCGACGCTCCTCGCCGAAGCATCGCTGGGCGGTCAGAAGGTCGCGTTCGCGGGCAGCGCGGCGCCCGACGACACGAGCTTCGACACCGAGAGCATCACGTTCGAAGGGCTGCGTGTGGGCACCTCGTTCCGGCCGCGGATGAAGTCGGCGAAGATCGTCGTGCCGGCGCTCAAGCACCTCGCCGGCCTCGACAGCGCGCTCGAGGTGCAGTACCCGTCGTGGTATGCGGGTCCGGACGACGCGGCCAACAAAGGCGAGGTCTTCCTCGAGAAGACGTCGACGGCGCCCGACGTCGAGTTGAGCTTCGACGGCCACGGCGACCGCTCGGGCGGCCTCGTCCAGCCGAACATGAAGGTCAGCGGGCTCTCCCGCAGCGTCGGGCCGATAGCCGGCAGCGCGACGACCGTCCGGGACGGGACGTTCAACGCAGGCCAGTTCTTCGGGGCCCTCGACAGCGCGAAGCTGTTCGGCGTCATCAAGCTGACCGACATCATCGGGGAGGTCACCGGCGCGCTCGACACTCCCGACGGGCTCGATCGCGCTCCGGTCTTCGCCGCGCAGGCCGTCAACCCGGTCGAGAAGCTGCTGCTCGACCTGGCTCGGCTCGTCGTCGACCTGAACTCGGCGGGCACCGGGATTCCCACCCACCTCGGCGCAGTTGCCGCCAACCCGTCGACGCTCGCGGCGAACCTGGGTTCGCTCGACGGCGAGTTGGCGGGACTTCTGCCGGCGCTTCCGAACACAGTCGCGCTCGGCCTCCGGCGCAGGATCGAAGCCCGCGTCGCCGACCTCCGCGCCGCGCTCGCCGGGCCGGTTACCGCTGCCGCCGTCGGCAAGTACGCGCTCGGCGAGGAGCTGCCGGTCCTGACGAACGCCCGGTTCGAGTGGCGACCGGAGCTGAAGAAGACGATCCCGCTCTTCGTCCCGAACAACACCCGCGGGCTGACGATCGCGGGCGAGGTGCTGACGCAGGAGACGGCCGGCGGCGAGCCGCGGCTGAACGTGACCTGCCTCCTCGAGGACTTCGACCTCAACCTCGTCGCGCCGACCACCTTCATCACGCTGCAGATCGACAGGCTCGCGCTCACGCTCCGGCACGGCGAGAAGCCCGACGTCGACCTCGTCTTCAAGGACGACGGCATCGTCTTCACGGGCCCGCTGGCCTTCGTCGAGACGCTGAAGGACCTGATCCCGATCAGCGGCTTCAGCGACCCGCCGGGCCTCGACGTCACTCCCGAAGGCATCGCGGCGAGCTACACGCTGCAGCTGCCGAACGTCGCGGTCGGGGTCTTCAGCCTCCAGAACCTCAGCCTGGGCGCGGGCTTCACGATTCCGTTCGTCGGGTCGCAGCCGCTCAACGCCCGCTTCGCGTTTTGCGAGCGCGAGCACCCGGCGCTCCTGACCGTGACCCTCTTCGGGGGCGGCGCGTTCTTCGCGATCACGATCGACCCGGGCGGCGTCGAGGTGCTGGAGGCGGCGCTCGAGTTCGGCGCGTGCGTGGCAATCGACCTCGGCGTCGCGAGCGGCAGCGTGTCCGCGATGGGCGGCGTGTACTTCAAGCTGGAGTCGAACGAGGCGACGCTCACCGGCTACTTCAGGATCCGCGGTGAGGTCGAGGTCCTCGGGATCGTCTCGGTCTCGATCGAGATGTACATGGAGCTGAGCTACGAGTTCAGCTCCGGGAAGTGCGTCGGGCGGGCGACGATCTCCGTCGAGGTCGAGATCGCGCTCGTCTCGGAGACGGTCGAGATCTCGTGCGAGCGCCGGTTCGCAGGCTCGAGCGCTGACCCGACCTTCGAGGAGCTCGTTCCGCCGGACGCGTGGGCGGACTACTGCGGGGCGTTCGCGTGAGCGGCGGCAGGAGCTGACGTGGCCGACCAGCGGATTCTCTGGATCGCGCTTCCGAACGGCGTCGCCGGCAAGAAGCTCAAGCTCTGCGTGTTCGTCTCGCCGCAGCTCGCGAAGCTGACACCTGACTTCGAAGAGTGGCCGACCGTGCTCGCCGGGCTGTCATTCGCCGTCTCGTTCGCCGGCGGCCCCCCGGATCCGCTCGAGGCGAAGCCCGCTCCCGACAGCGAGCCGGCGGATCCGGCGATCTGGCGGCAGCTCTTCCCGCCTGGAGCGACCGTCGCGCCGTACTCGTTCACCGACTTCTCGCCGCGCCTCGTCCGCTCGTTTCCGTCGCGCCGCGTCCTCCGGCACGTCGAGAACGTGTACCGGCAGGTCGCCGACACGAGCGGCGCCGCGTTTCCCAGCATCGCCGACGGCTCGTTCCTGCGCACGGCGCTCGTCGACCCCCTTCGATCGGTCACCCAGGGAGTCGACGACCACGACAAGCGGCTCGACTCGGCGCTCCACGCCGAGAATCCGCAGACGGCGAGGCCCGCTCGGGCACTCCGTGCAAGCGACACGCCGTTCGGGACGACCGAACAGCAGCGGCTGCTCGGCGACTACTTCCAGCTGTACCGCTTCTACTACCGCCCCGCCGCGCGCGAGAACTGGGGCCCCCTTGATCCGGCAAAGGTCCCGCCCCGGCCGACGCCCCTGAAGCCGGACTTCCACCAGACACTCGCCCTCGTAGGCGACTATCCGAGGCTCTTACGGCTGCTCGGTCTCGCAGTCGACCTCGAGATCGACCTGCCCGACCTATCGATCGTGCCGGCTGCCTCGACGATGCAGGTCCAAGTCCTGCCTAGTGCGCCCGCGGGCAGCGTGCGGCCGCAGACGCGTTACCGGCTCGCAGGCGGCCGCTTCGTCGCGGCCCCGCGTCAGGGCGGCCTGCTGAAGGACGGGATGCTCGGCCTGAACCAGGGGGACTTCTTCGACCTCTACCAGCTGGCGCTCGACGGGGCCGCGCTCAAGACCGCCGACTTCGCCGGCAACATCGCACGCCTGCTGCTCCCGCGGAATCGGACCTACCAGACCCCGTCGACCGCAAGTCTCCCCGCGCTCCGGTCCGGAGGGTTCTCGGTCTCGATGGTCGACCGCGCGGCGCGGCTGGTAGCCCAGTTCGACCACATGCTCGATGCGAGCGGGAGCCTGAGCGACACGACGGAGCTCGACGCCGACGATGTCGTGCGCGGGTTCCGGCTCGACGTCTGGGACGACGGCACAAAGGCATGGCACTCCCTGCACGAGCGTCACGGCACCTATGTGCTGGCGGAGAGCCCGGGCCATCCGAAGCAGACGCTGGAGGGCGACGACGAGGGCTACGTCAAGGGCGCCTCGCCGACGTCCACCCCGGGCGACGCGTCGAAGGACCTCTACCTGCACGAGTCGGTCTTCGGCTGGGAGGGTTGGAGCCTAGCCGCGCCGCGGCCCGGCCGTCTGATCCGCCACGAGCGCAACCCGAAGGATGGCGAGCAGCCCGACCGGATCGGCGACAAGGATCCCGACACCGCGACGCCGCTCGATGCGAGCTTCCGCGCTAAACCCCTCTCGCTTCCGCTGCTGCGCTTCGGCCGCCGCTATCGGCTGCGCGCCCGCGCGGTCGACCTCGCCGGCAACAGCCTGCCGAAGGACGTCGCCGAGGACACGCTGGCGATTCCGCCGAAGGCGCCGGCTCCGCAGCCGCAGGGCGTCCCCTACGCCCGCTACGAGCCGGTGCCCGGCCCCGCGCTGCTGCGCCGGTAC
>JBKOXJ010000038.1:0-3186 GCA_046724905.1 Actinomycetota bacterium
GGGAATGCCCGGCTCGCCTCCGGCAGCCTGGTCGAGGAGATCGAGCGGTTGCGGGGTGAGCCGGGAGACGGCGACATCGGGATCGGTGGCGCCACCCTCGCCGGCGAGGCGGCCCAGCTGGGTCTGATCGACGAGTTCCGCTCCATCGTCTACCCGGTGCTGGTCGGCGGTGGCATCCCCTTCTACCCGCAGTGCGAGCGCCGGCTCGATCTCGAGCTGATCGAGTCTCGGACGTTCAGCTCGCGGGTCGTCTACTTCCGCTATCGCGTGGCGCACTAGCCAGGGCGCCCGGGCCGGGTATCCGCCCAGGCTCCCTCTCGAGCCGAGAGGGGGTCTGCACGAGATTCCTCGATCTCCTTTCCGATCGAGGAGGCTCGTGATGATTCAGCAGGGTCAGGTGTTCAAGCTGAAGACGAAGGGTGCGGATGGGCAGCCGCTGTGGGCCTACCGGTACCGGCTCGAAGGTCGCGGCTCCGAGCGGCCGCAGATGGGCGGGTTCGCGAACGTGCGGAGGCGGAGACGGCGCTGTTCAATGTGCTCGACCGGCTCGGGCCGGGCGGCGGGCGGGCGACGATCACGCTCGCCGAGTTCGTGCACGAGTACCTGGAGATGCGTCAGGCCGAGCCGGTGACGATCGCCAAGCTCCGACTTGCCGTAGTCGACCGCCTGATGCTGAGGTGTGTCGACGAGGCGGTACGCCCGCGTCGACTATCTGAGCGTGCACCGGATGCGCCTCAACGCCAGCAGAGCCGGCTTGGCGCTGGCGGGAGCTATGATGGGCGTGCGCGTAGACCTCGCGCGGAAGCCGTTGAGGCTGCCTGCTTCTCCTCTCCGACTTGCACACCAGGCCTGGGTGCTCCGAGCCCCGCCGTTGCGGGTCTCCCAACCTGACGCGGGCATTGCCCGTCGTCTTCTGAGAGGAGGAAGTCATGGTCGAGCAGGCGCGCAAGCAGGGCCCGTTCGACATGCGGTATCCCCTGCGGCGGAGGATCGCCACGCCCGTCTGGAAGCTCCGACGGGATCGGGATGGACCCGGAAGGCTCGAGTGGTCCGTCTTCCTAGCACGCTTCTTCCCGAACCGCGGGCTGCACGATTTCGAGGCGCTCGCCGCGTTCGAGGCGTACAGAAACGCGCTCGATCGAGAGGCGTCGCCGCAGCGCTCCCCGACCCAGCGGCCCGCACTCCCGAGGGGCAGGAAGGCGGAGCCAGGCGTCGTCAGGTCTCCCCGGCGTGGCACGCGAGTTCCGGCGGCGACGGTCGCCGACGTGACCGTGCAGACGCTTCCTCCGTCGCCGGCGCTGGCGGATTGGGAGTCCGAGGGGGGCAGCGTGGAACGGCATTTCGAATGATGGAGCACGGCTGACGCGCGAGCCGCGCTAACCGCTACTCGCGATCAGCTACCTCGGGTAGCGCCGGCGGCCCTGGATCAGCGCGTGGTTGAGCATCGTTATGTGGTCGTCCTCGTGGGCGACCACGACGAACTTGTTCCACACGCCCGGATGGGCGACCCGCTCGCTGTACAGCTGAGTGCGAAAGCGTTCCTTGTAGACGCGGGGTAGCTCGTCGCCGGCGCCGTACATCCGCCGCGCGCCGTCGCTCCCGCGGATGACGGCGACGAGCTCGCGCGTCTCCTCGTAGTCGTCGGCTGCGACGAACTCGGCGAGCGGCTGATGCGGGGAGCCGCTGCTCAGGAAGGCGACCACGTACTTTCGGTCGCGTCCCCACTTCTTCTCACGGACCGTCTCGCCAAGACCGACGTGAACCGCGCCTTCGGCACCCGTCGTCCCGATAAACACCCGGTAACGCGAGTAGCGCTCGCGCTGTTCCGGCCACTGATAGGACTCTCGCTCGCGCTCGCGCACGAGCCGCCAATCCTCTGCGAGATCCGCCTTCGGACGACCAGCAGGAGCGGTTGCTTCCCCGGCAGCGCCATCGGCGCCGACCGGCGTGATGATCGGATTGGGGAAGCCCGCCTGCGCAAGCTGAATGAGCAATGGGCCAAGCTCGCGGTCGGGGACGTGCTGCACGGTGATGATGAAGGGGCTCATCGCGGATCCTACGTAGATAGGTGAGAAAACGTAGTCACGTAACTCAACGTTGTCAAGAAGTCTGCTACACTCCGGATGCGCCAGAACCCACAGGGAAGCCGTCGAGGCTCCGAACCTGCTCTTCGACTGTTACGCCGGGCCTGAGTGCACAAGGAGGACTCAACCGGGTTTTCCGCACTGGAACGAAGAGAGAGTTAGGAGCACCAGATGCATGCCACCATCAGACGGTACGAGGGCGTCGACGAGAGTCGCACCGACGAGCTCGTCAAGAACCTCGGCGAGAACCTGCTGCCTCGGCTGAGCAAGATGTCGGGCTTCGGCGGCTACTACCTCATCGAGGCCGGTAACGGCGTCATGAGTTCGATCGGCTTCTTCGACACCTCGGCGCAGGCCGACGAGTCGACCCGCGTCGCAGCCACCTGGGTGCGCGAGGAGAAGCTGGAGAAGGCACTTCCGAATCCGCCGAAGATCACCGACGGTGAGGTCATCGTCCACAAGACGAACGGCCTCGTGCGGGCGTAGTTCGAGAGCGCTGTTAGGGGAAGGCCCGCACTGCGGGCCTTCCCAGTACCTCGAGCACGTTCATTACGACGCGTAGCGAGACACGGTCCAGCGAGGCCGACCCCAGAGGAGGCCATCATGGCCGAGGCACTATCCAGAAACCAAGAGCGCGAACGAACACTCCAAGGCAAACGCGAGCAGGGCTATCGAATCGAGTCTCACGACGACACGCAGGCGGTGGTCTTGATGAGGGGCCGGCGGCGGTTCTTCAACCTCTTCCGCGGCGTGGACAAGCGCTACCAGCTGACGTTCGACGAACACGGCCACGCGAGTAGCCGACCGATCGCGTAAGGGGTCGGCGAGAACATTCGACCGAAGGAGGCCCGCGTTTGCGGGCCGTTCTCGTGGTCCTTTAGTCCGCACGTCGCCTAGTCCGCGGTCGCACGATCGGCACAGCGCGCCACGGGGCCATGAGCCGATTCACGCCGACCGCGGGACGGACCGAGACCGTCGTGATCAAGAAACACTCGGAGCCGAAAGGGCTCCTATCAGCTCGAAGGAGGCGTGGCCGACGACGTCATTGGGCGAGGCAGATCGCGTGGACCCCTCTCGTGTCGGCTCACGAGCTGGCGGGAAC
>JBKOXJ010000142.1:0-14284 GCA_046724905.1 Actinomycetota bacterium
CGGTCGCCGACGCCGGCGTCCCGCTGCTCGCCTTCGAGCTCGAAGGCGCCCGCCTGAGCGACGCGTTCCTCGCAATGACGGCGGAGGGCTGATGGTCGCGGTCGTGCTCTACCAAGAACTCCGCGACCTGTGGCTCGGAGGCCGCGGGCTCCTCCTCGGCTTCGCGTTCAGTGTCCTGCTGAGCGTCATCGCGTACCTCGTCGCGACAAACCAGGCGCTCAACTTCCTCGAGCAACGGGAGGCGGTGAGCCTGACGCTCCAGGTCGCCGTCGCCGTCGGAGGGCTGCTCGGACTGCTCGCCGCGGCCGACGCCTTCAGCGGCGAGCGCGAGCGCGGGACGCTCGAGGGCCTGCTGCTCGCACCCGTCTCGCGGTTCGGGATCACCTGCGGGAAGCTGCTCGCCGCGCTCTCGCTGTGGCTCATGGCCTTCGCGATCAGCTTGCCGTACGCGTGGTTCCTCGGCCGCGGCGTCGGGGTCGTGGCAGAAGCGGTGGCTACCGGGCTCGTCGTCGGCACACTGCTCGCAGTCTTCCTCGCCTCGCTCGGCCTCCTCGTCAGCCTGTTTGCGGGCTCGAACCGGGTCAGCCTCTCGCTGAGCCTGTTCGCGCTGCTCGCGCTCTTCGCGCCGAGCCAGTTTCCGTCCGCGGCGCAGAAGGGCTGGTTCGGCGACTTCCTGTTGCGCGTCAACCCGCTCACGGCGGGCGAGCACTACGTTGGGAAGATCCTCGTCGACGGCCACGGGTGGAGCGAGGACGTGTCGTGGCTCGTGTCGCCGGTTGCCGGGGCCGTGTTGTTCGCCGGCGCGGCGCTGGCCTGCGGCGCGCGGTTCCTGCGGCTGCGGGGAGGTGGCGGCGCGTGACGCTCCGTCGGGCTCTTCTCGCCGCCGTCGCGGCGTGCCTCTTCGTCCCCTCTCCCGCCCTTGCCGCCGTCCGCGTCGCCGTCGACCGGGCACACATCTCCACGAAGCTGGGCCACACGTTCGGGTTCACGACGACGATTCGCAACGACGGCGCAGCGCCGGCGAAGGGACTGATCGCGCACCTGAACGTGCTCAGCCTGCGCCCGGGCACGTACGTCGACCCCGAGGACTGGGCATCGCGCCGGACCCGGTACCTCGGGGGCATCCCGGCCCACGGGTCCCGGATGGTCCGGTGGAAGCTCGAGGCCGTGAACCACGGCAGCTTCGGCGTCTATGTCGCCGTCCTGCCGGAAAGCGGCCGGCTTGGCGAGCCGGTCGTCGGCCCGGCGGTCACCGTCGCCGTGGCGGAGCGGAAGACCCTGAACTCCGGCGGGATCCTTCCGCTCGCGCTCGGCATTCCGGCTTTGCTCGGCACGCTGGCGCTCGGCGTGCGCCGACGCCGGCGTACCTAGCAGGACCTCGGCACGGCGCGGGAGAGACGAAGCGGCTCGAGCGGCGCGGCCAGCGATCTCAGCTCCCGAGAGACCCGAGCGGGAAGCCCGTACCACTTCCCGCGCTGGAAACGCCCGCAGATGACGCCGTGACTCCGGAAGCGGTCGACCCGTCCCGCGCCCACCATTCCGGCGACGTACCCGTTGCGGAACCTCAGCTCGTACACCGGCGCGCCGACGCGCGGCGAGCGCACGATCGTGACGGGTCGAGTGCCGTAGACGAACGAGCTGAGGTCGCGCAACGCGGCTCGATCGGTGACGGCGACGCAGCGCGCAGCACCGCAGAGGCGAAGGTCGCCCGGGTGGAAGTCCTTGGCCGCCGCAACGGAGGCGCAGATCAACACGCCGAGCACAACGAGCGGGCCGATTGATCTCATCCCCACCGTCCCGGATACACCGGTCCCCAATTCTAGGTTCCCTCCTGGCGCGGCTTCCGCGCCCGCGCGACCGGCCCAATCAGGCACCCTGCTCCGAGGCGTCGATCAGCTCTGCGAGCCGGCGCCGCCTGGTCTCCTCCCGCTTCGCGCTCACGACCCAGTGGACGGCGACGCGCCGGTACCACGGCGCCTGGGCCTGGAAGAACTCCCAGGCCCGCGGCTTCGCGCGGAGCTGCTCCTCTTGCTCCGGCTCCAGTCTCGCCGCCTGCCGCTGCTCGTAGGAGTAGGTCGCAGTGCGCTCCTCCGATCGAGCCTCGAACGCCTTCAGGCCGGCAGGCCGCATGAGCCCGAGCCGCTGGAGCTCCACTACGCGCCGGATGTTCACGGCGCTCCAATGGCTCCTCGGCCGACGCGGCGTGAAGCGGTTGGCGTAGCTGACCTCGTCGATTCGCTTCCGCAGACCGTCGATCCAGCCGAAGCAGAGCGCCTGATCGACCGCTTGCGGCCATGTGATGCCCGCCCTCCCGGAACCCTTCCGGTAGAAGCCGACCCAGAGCTCGTCTGCAGCCTCGTGATGCGCCTCGAGCCAGGCGCGAAAGTCGTCCGATGTCGCGAAGAAGTTCGGGTCCACTAGCCGCGCTTGGCCCGCAACGCCTCCGCGAGCGGGAACGACCGGTGGCTTCGCGGCGGCACGAGGAAGTTCTGGCGATGCGTCGCGCGGATCACCGAGTTGAAGCCCTGACCACGCGAGCGCGCGCCGAGGTCCAGCTTCGTCCCGTCGGAGAAGACCCCGTCCATCGCCCAGCGCGAGCGGTGGAACGAGGCGCTGGTCGGCGCGAAGGTCACGAAGTGGACCCCCGCCGCCGGCGCGGAGCCCTGCCCGTCGGCCTTCGGCGCCGCGCTCCAGAAGAACGGATTGTCGAGTGTGTTGAAGTCGGCCCGCTGGACGAAGCTCGTCCCCTTGGGCCGCAGGTTGCCGTAGTTGTCGACGACGTCGCGGTCGAGCCGCGTCATGTGTTGAAGCGAGCCGCTGTGGCCGACGGCTTGGAAGGACGCCGCGTCGTCCACCACGTCGCGCTCCGTCTGCAGCCCGCCCGTGTCCTGCGGCAGCGTGAACGTGCGGTGCGGCAGGCGCAGCCGCGGGTTCGCCATCGCGCGCACCTGGTCGTCGAACGAGAACGACGTCCACCAGCGCTCGAGATCCTCGAACAGGTGCGAGAGATGCATGATCGTCCCGCCGCGGAAGTAGCCCTTCGGGCCCTGGTTCGTCATGCCGGCGAGCGTCTCGAAGTTCGTGATCCGGCCGGGGCCGAGCGCCTTCCGCTGCGTCGACGTGAAACCGAGGAAGAGCTGCGCGTCGTCCGGGATCAGCTCCGCGCCCCGGATGCCGGCCGCGAGCGCCATCCGCTTCGGCAGGCCGCCTCCGACGAAGCCTTTCCGGATGCTGCGCACCTCGAAGAGATCGTCGAGCTTGCCGAAGATCGCCTCGGCCGCGGCGGCGACGTGGTCGAGCGAGTCGCTCCGGAGCAGGACGGCCAGGTCGTTCTGCTCGAGCAGCAGGGTGCCGTCGTCGCTCGCGAACCGCGGCGAGGGCAGCAGCACAGGCACGCGCTGGAGCGTGAGCCACGACGTCTGCGTGTCCTCGGGCAGGTACTCGGGGAAGCGGCGCCCGTCGCCGAGGCGCGGCAGGAAGCGCTTGAAGTACGGCTCGCCCCAGGCCACCGTCACCCCCAGGCCGCGCGGTGTCGGCTCGTACGTGCGGTCGAGCCGGGCGAGCGCCTGCTCCAGCCTTGCCTGCGCCTTCATCAGCGCCGACGCGGTCGACTCGACTCTCAGTTTCGCCGTGACGATCTGGTGGTGGAGCGGAGGGACGAGGAACTCGACGCCGTCGCGCGTCGCGACCTTCACGCCGCGGAGGAGGTGCTGCTCCCGGGAGGGCGCCTTCAGAGCCGAGACGGCGGCTCGAGCCGGAGCCGCGGCCAGCGAGTCGACGAGCGCGTACAGGCCCGCGGCGCCGAGCGCGGCCCGCTCGACGAACTCGCGGCGATCGAGCTTCCTCAACGGACTCCGAGCACGAAGCGCCGGCCGGCGTGGACCTCTGCGTAGACGACCTCGATCCGGCCGGTCAGCCGCTTCCCCGCCGTCCCGCGCGGAACGCGCCAGCGGCACTCCGCGATTCCGCGCGCCGACAGCTCCCGCCCCACGAGCGGAACGCGGCGACCCCCGAGCGTCGCGGAGCAGGTCACCTTCCCGGTCGCCGCGAGCGCCGTCAGGTCGTTCGTCGACAGCCGGAGCCGCGCCGAGAACGGCTTCCCCGCGACCGGGCGTCTCGGCACGGCCTCGAATCGCACGACCCCGAGCGCGACCTGCGGCGGGATGCTCTCGTCCTCGCTCCATGCTGCCTCGTACGGGCCGGACTCGCCGCCGGACGCATTGGTCACGAAGACCGTCGACGGCCCGGCGCCCGGGAAGTAGGTCACGTCGGTGCCGGTCTCGTTCGAGTACACCGACGGCGTGTCGAAGACGGCTTTCCACGTGCTCCCGGGCGCCGCCGAGAACCCGTTGCACGCGAATTCACCGCGCGGCCGGGCGACGCACGACGCGCCCTCCATCTGCACGGCGCTGACGAGGAACGGGTCGGGGAGCTGCTGCCGGAACGCCACGATCGGCGCGTCACCCGCGTTCGTGAACGTGACCTCGACCTGCCCGGGCTGGGGCAGCTTGTGGAGGGTCGCCCGCACCGGTGGAGACGCCGCGGCGCCGACGGTCGCGAACGAGAGGACCAGGCAGAGAGACGCAGCCGCCGATACTCGGCGACGCGAGAGCGCCGAGCGTGCCACGGTCTTTACGACGCTGCGCAGGCCCGAAAGTTATCCGCTACGAGACTGCCGTCTCGCCCGGGCGCGGCTCCACGACGCCCGTCTCCGGCGGCCCCACGGGCACCGGCTTCAGCGGCCGCAGGTACAGCCACTCGTAGAGCAGCGCCGCGAGCGCGCCGCCGACCAGCGGGCCGAGGTACCAGACCCAGGCGTCGTCCCAGTGGTTCCCGACCAGCTGCGGGCCGAAGGCGCGCGCGGGGTTCATCGCGGCTCCCGTGAGCGGCCCGGCCGCGAGGATGTCCATCGTGATCGTGAGCCCGATCGCCAGTCCCGCGATCGACTTGAAGGTGCCACGCGGGTCCGCGGCCGTCGCGAAGACGACCCAGACGAGGAAGAACGTGAGCACGATCTCGGCCGCGACGCCGGCTCCGCTGGAGATTCCGCCACCGAGCTGTGGAACCCCGAGCCTGGCGCTGTCGACGACCTGGTCGGGGTAGATCCACTTGAGCAGGAAGGCTGCCGCGACGGCGCCGAGCAGCTGGACGACCCAGTAGACGAGCCCGAGCGGCCAGACGAGCCGACGGGTGACGAGAAAACCAAGCGTCACAGCCGGGTTGAAGTGCCCGCCTGAAATGTGGCCGAGCGCCGACACCATCACGGCGATCGCGAGGCCGTGCGCGAACGCGACGCCCGTGAGCCCGCCGAGGCCTCCGACGAGGATCGAGCCCACGCCGATGAAGACAAGCGTGAACGTGCCGATGAACTCCGCGACGGCGCGGCTTCCGGCCTCGGGCGGCATCGACGGGAGGGTACGGACGGGTTCGGACAACCTGGGGCCGCTGCTACGTTGGACTCGTGGCCGAGGCGCGAGCTTCCGAGGAGTCGTACGACGTCGAGTGCCCGCACTGCCACCGCACCTTCGAGGGTGAGCTGATCGTCGGCTCCGCAGAGCGGTACACGGGCTACAAGTGCCCTCACTGCGGGCTGTTCGTGCCCGCCGAGCGCGCCGTCGAGCCGGGAGAGTAGCCTCGGATCAAGCGCAGCCGCCCGGCTGCCGATAGCGAGGTCGTGGCCCTCGACGCCGCCGTCTCGCGTGCCGAAACCGCCGCGCGCCCAGTTGCGCTCGCGCGTCTTGTGACGCTGCCCGTCGACGCCGTCCTCGCCGCGATCGTCGCGCTCAGCTTTGGCGTCCGCTGGCTGCTTGCGTTCGCGCACTCGACGCCGCTCTACTTCGCGGACGAGTACATCTACTCGACGCTCGCCTACGAGCTCGCCCACACGGGCCGCCCGACGATTCGCGGCGAGTCGGCGAACTTCCCGGCGCTGCTCGAGCCGCTGCTGACGGCGCCCGCGTGGCTGCCGGGAGACCCCGCGCTCGCGTTGCGCCTGACGCAGGGGCTGAACGCGCTCGCGATGTCGCTCGCAGCGGTGCCGGTGTACCTGCTCGCCCGCCGCCTGCGACTGGGCAAGTGGCTCTCGATTGCGTGCGCGGCGTTCGCGCTCGTCGTGCCGGATCTCTTCTACGTCTCGTTCATCCTGGGCGAGCCGATCGCGTACCCGCTCGTGCTGGCGGCCCTGTGCGCCGGGGTGTACGCGCTCGCTCAGCCGACGCGCCGGAACCAGCTCGCCTTCGCGGCCTTCAGCGCGCTGGCGACTTTCGCGCGCGTCCAGTTCGTCGTCCTGCCGGTCGCGTTCGTGCTGGCGGCGATCTTCGTCGAGCGGGGAAGCGTGCGGCGGAGCGTCGGCGGCTTTCGCCTCTCGCTGGGGCTGTTCGCCGCTCCGGTCGTCGCCGCGCTCGCGTTCGGCCCGAGCCGGGCGCTGGGCTACTACCGCGACATCGCGGACTTCTCGCTCGATCCCGTCGCGCTCGCGCGGTGGCTCGCTACTGACGGGATGCTGCTGGCCTACGCCGCGGGCTGGGTGATCGTGCCGGCCGCGGTCGTGGCGCTCGTGCTCGGCCTCACGCGCCCTCGAGATCGCACAGAGCGCGCATTCGCCGGGCTCGCCGCCTTCTTCGCGGGAGGAATCCTGCTCGAGGCCGCGCTCTACGCCGTCAACTCGCTCGAAGGCCCCGGCGGCCGGTTCCAGGAGCGCTACCTGCTCACGCTGCTCCCGCTCGTCCCGCTGCTCTTCGGCCTCTGGTGCCGCCGCGGCGCACCCGGCCGCCACGCGGTTGCGCTGGGCGCACTCGGACTGCTCGTCGTGTCCGCGCGCGTTCCGCTCTCCGGCTACACCTCGTCGGAGGGACGCCAGGACTCGCCGTTCCTGATGGGCGTCTACCGCCTTGAGCACTCGCTCGGGTTCGACAACGGGTCGCTACTCGTCGCCGCCGCCGCCGCGCTGCTCGCCGTCGTCGCTGCCGCGCTCGCGTATCGGCCGCGACGGGCGCCGCTCGCGCTCGGGCTCGCTGCCTGCTGCCTCGTGTTCGCCTCCGCCGGCGCGTTCGCCCTCGACCGGGGGAATGCGACTCGAGCGCGCGAGACGTACCTCCCGGCAGACGCTCGCTGGGTCGACCACGCCGGCCTCGGCGAGACGACCTTCGTCCATACGCCGGGAACGCCCCGGCCGGTCGCCCTGGAGCAGCTGTTCTGGAACCGCTCGGTGACGAAGCTCGTCCGGCTCCGCCGCGCAGATCTCGTCGACGTCTTCAGCGCGCCGCGACTACAGATCGGGAACGACGGGACGCTGCTCCTCCACGGCCGGCCGCTTCGGACACCCCTGCTCGTCTCGCGTTACGCCGTCGACGCCGACCTCGTGAACGCGACCCGCGTCGACGGCACCGACCTGCTCGACCTGTGGCGGCCGGACGGGACGCCGCGGTTGTCGCTGCTCGCAGGCGGGCGCTACTACGACGGCTGGCTCGCCGACCGCGGCTGGATCCGTGTCTGGCCGTCGACCGGCTCACGGCTCCGCGGCGTGCTCCAGCTCCGCCTGCGGCTGCCGGCGAGCGCGCGGCCGACAACGCTGTCAGTGCGCGCCCCCGGTTTCCGGCGGAACGTGCTCGTGCGCCCCGACGGGAACGCGCTGCTCAGCGTGCGCGTCTCCAGCCGCGGCCCGTGGACGGTGCACTTCCGGGTCGTCAAAGGCGGGGCGTACCTGACCGACGGGCGCCCGGTGAGCGTGCTCTCGAGCCCGCCCCTATTTGTGCACGCGGGCAGGGGCGAGACGCTCGCCGCCTGCGCGCTACGCGCCTCGAATCTCGTCTAGACGCAATCCCGGAGGCCCTGGGCCTCCGGCAGTGACTCGAGCTTCTTGAGCGTGTTGTTCTCGATCTGGCGGATCCGCTCCCGCGTGACACCGAACGCGCGGCCGACCTCCTCGAGCGTGCACGGCTGCGTGCCACAGAGGCCGAAGCGGAGCTCGATCACCTTGCGCTCCCGCTCCGGAAGCGAGGACAGCGCGTTCTCGATGTCCTCGCGGCGCAGCGAGAGCGACGCGGTGTCGAACGGCGACTCCGCCTGCTCGTCCTGCACGAAGTCCCCGAGCTCCGACTCCTCGTCCTCGCCGATCGGCTTCTCCAGCGAGACCGGCAGCTGCGCCATGCGCAGGATCTCGCGCACCTCCTCGGTCGTCATCTCGAGCTCGTCGGCGATCTCGTCGGGCCGCGGCTCCCGTCCCAGCCGCTGCACGAGCTGGCGCTCGATGTGGACGACCTTGTTCAGTTTCTCGACCATGTGCACCGGAATCCGGATCGTGCGCGCCTTGTCCGCAATGGCGCGCGTCACGGCCTGACGGATCCACCACGTCGCGTAGGTCGAGAACTTGTAGCCCTTTCGGTAGTCGAACTTCTCGACCGCCCGGATCAGCCCGAGCGAGCCCTCCTGGATCAGGTCGAGGAACGAGAGCCCGCGGCCGAGGTAGGACTTCGCGATCGAGACGACGAGGCGCAGGTTTGCCTCGATCATCTGCATCTTCGCGGTCATGTCGCCGCGCTCGATCCGCTTCGCCAGGTAGACCTCCTGGTCGGCGGTCAGCAGCGGCACCTTGCCGATCTCGCGCAGGTAGAGGCGGAGCGAGTCGAGCGACGGCTCGACGGTCAGATCGAGCTTCGGCCCCTTCTGCTCCTCCTCGGTGACGATCGGCTGCTCGTGCGGCGGATGCTTGTGCTGCTCGCCCTCGACGAGCTCCACCCCGTGGTCGATCAGGTAGGTGTAGAAATCCTCGACCTGCTCCTTCGTGAGCTCGACGTCTTCGAGCCCGGCGACGATCTCGTCATAAGTAAGGAACCCCTTCTCTTGTCCGTCCTGGACGAGTCGCTGGAGTTCCTCGATGTCGGGGAGAGAGATGTCGACGGTGAGCACTTGACCTCCGCGTTCTAGGGGACGGGGACTCGGACCAACCTCGAAAACGCAAAGAGCCGGTGCATGCTCCCCCCGGCTCACCTGTGAGGTTCGCCATGTTACACGGAGATTGGGGAAACGTGAACTCCGGGTTAAGACGCCCGGATTTCGCCGATGACCTCGCTGCGAGAGTTCTCGACGGGAGCGGTGGCGAGCGCGTCGATCGACTCACCCAGCCGGCCGAGGAAGGCGGCGAGCGCCGGGCCGACGGCGCGGCCGTTGCCGTCCACGACCTTGAGCGCAACGCCGAGCCCGTCCGCGTTGGCGGCGCAGAGGAGTCCCTCCGCTCCGCCCTTCGCGACCCAGCCGAGGCGCGCGCGCATCAGCTCGGTGTCCGGGGCGCCGGGGCCGCGGATCAGCTCCGGGTAGGCGCGCATCGCGGCGACCACCCGCGCGCCGGCTTCGAGCGCCGGCAGCTGCGCGAACGCATGTGCCATCCGCTCGAGAGGCAGCGCGAACGTGACGACGCCGCAGCCGTCGACCGCGGTCGGAATCTCGTCCTCGTCGACCTCGGCGGCGCGGGCCACCTCGGCGAGCAGCTCGCGCTGGACGCGGTGCGCCTCGAGCCGGTAGCCCTCGCTCCGCCAGCCGCGGGCCCGGCAGAGGGCAAGCATTCCGGCGTGCTTGCCCGAGCAGTTGTGCTTGATCCGCTCGGGCGGGTTGCCGGCGGGACCGCACTCGAGGTCGTCCTCGCGCGCGTGTGCGTTGTGTAGCAGCGACCGCACGGCGGCGAGCGCGTCCGGCCCGGCCAGGTGCGAGGCGGACGCGATCGCGAGCTCCCGGTCCTCCAGGTCCTCGCGCGCGCGCGCGAGGGGCAGCGCCTGGATCGGCTTGGCGGAGGAGCGCATGAACGTCACGAGTGTCCGGTCGCCGGCCTCCTCCACGACCTCGTCGCCCTGAACTGCGACAGCGTGGACGAGGTGGCGCGACTCGACGACGGTGCCCCGGTGGACGGCTACGCTGATCGGCGGTCCTGCCATGAAGCCGAGAGAGTAAGTGCCCGAGCTGCCCGAGATGGAGGCGTGGCGGCGCGCGCTGGACGGGCCGGTGTCGGCCTTCCCGATCGTGAAGGCCGGGCCGGCGCACATTGCGACGCTGAAGACGTACGACCCGCCGCTGTCGACGCTCGAGGGACGGCGGCTCCTCGGCGCTGAGCGGCGGGCGAAGCGGTTGCTGTTCCCGACCGAGGACGGCGAGCTCGTCCTCCTGTTCCATCTAATGACGGCGGGGCGGCTCAAGTACCTGCTCGCGGGCGATCAGGGGCCGAAGACGCCGGCCTTCCGGCTCGTGTTCGAGGGCGGGTCGCAGCTCGTCCTGACCGAGGCCGGGGCCAAGAAGCGTGCCGGTGTCTGGCTGCTCACACCCGAGGCCGCGGAGGCGGAGCTTGCGCATCTCGGGCCAGAGGCGCTCGGGCTCGGCGCCGAGCGGCTGGCGGAGATTTGCACCAACGAGTCGCGGCGGCTGCACTCGCTCCTGCGCGACCAGCGCCTGATTGCCGGCATCGGCCGTGCCTGGGCAAACGAGATCCTGCACCGGGCTCGGCTCTCGCCGTATGCGCTCACGACGGAGCTCTCCGGTGAAGAGGTCGAGCGCCTCGCGGACGCGATCGATGCCGAGCTCGGGCGGGGTCTCGAGCTGCGGGAGCGCGGGGCCAACGACAAGCGGACCTACCGCGTCCACAACAAGCTCGGTGAGCCCTGCTACGTGTGCGGGACGCCGCTCGCGCGCGTCGACTTCGAGGAGCACACGATCTACTACTGCCCCGAGTGCCAGACCAGCGGACGCGTGCTGAAGGACCGCCGGCTCTCGCGGTTGCTGCGCTGAGTCTGGCCGGTCGGGACCGTGCGGGGCCCCAAATCTGGGCCGTTAACGTGAGGAGGCGGCTGCCTTCCGGGCGACCGGTGCCCATAGGAACGAGAAATGCTCGTTGATGGCAAGGGCGCGCCGGAACCAGGGGCGTGCCGACGCCGAGCGGATACAGCGTTCGATCATGGCGCGATGAAAGACGAGGAGGGCGTCGCGGGTGCCGAGCCTGAGTGCGTGGGCAGAGTGCGTCCTCGCCTCCCGACAGCGCCCCGCCCTGAAGAGACCCCAGGCCAGCGCGTCTTCCGCATAGACGCTGGGCGCGGATGCGTAGGCCGTGCGGGCGCGGTCGAGTGCGTCGGCGACGTTCCGGTCGTGATCGAGGTCGAAGAGGGCCGTCTGAAGCTCCGTACGGACGCCGTTCGCCTCGAACAGTCGCTCGATCGCGCCGACGAGTGCGTACTCCCGGCGAGCCTCGGCGGGGCGGCCCGAAGCATGGAGCACGTCGCCGAGCATGATCGTGTAGGCAGGGATCGGCAGCACCGCGACGACGTGACGGAGGCGCGCGATCGCCCTGCGATAGCTGCCCTTCGACGCCTCGACGCGGGCGAGGCCCGCTTCGGCGTGAACGTATCCGGGGAGCCGCCGGAGCGCCTTGCGGTAGGCCTTGGCGGCTTCGTCGAGGCGGCCGGTATTGAAGTTGACGTTGCCGAGCTGGACCATCGTCCACGCGACGTGCTCGGGCACGGTCGAGTCGGCTTCGAGTGCGAGCTCGTCCGCCTCGGCGGCGGCCGCGTGGCGCCCGAGTAGCTCGCGGGCGTTCGCGACACGCGTGTAGGAGGCGATGCCCGGCGCGAGCAGCGCCATCCGATCGTAAGCCTTGAACGCCTCGGGGTACCGGCCGAGGTTGAGCAGCGCGTCGCCGAGGGCGCCGTAGGCGGAGCCGTTCTCGGGATCGAGCCGAATGGCTTGGCGCGCGAGGCTGAGGCCGTCGTCGAAACGGTGGCGCATGTTTGCGAGCGAGGCTTTGCCTAGCACGATCAGCGGAAGCCGCCCGCCCGCGCGCGAGGCCCTGTCGAGCGCCCCACCGGAGAGGCGGTAGAACGCGGGGTCGCCGGTCTCGCGCGCGCGCTGCTGATACGCGAGCCCGAGGAGTGTGAGCGCGTCGGCGTCGCTCGCGTGGAGCGTGACGCGTCGCTCGAGCTTCCTCACATAGCCGCCGGTGTCGCCCGTGGAGAAGCCTTGGAGAAGCCGACGAAGCGAGTCCTGATCGGCCGAGCTCGGCGTCGCCAGTGCCGCGCCGATCCGCAAGGGATCGACTGAGCGCGGGTCGGAGAAGACGCCACCGAGCAAGAGCACAGCCGCGGCGATCGCGGCGGCCGTGGTTCCAACGAGAAGTCTCTGTCTCCTCATCGCTCGTTCTCCGATCCTCGCGTGACGCTCTCAATTCGCCCTGCCCAGCCCAGCGGTTCGCTCACGAAGAGGCAACGAGTCGCTCTGCGTTCCCGAACCGAACCGGCTCGGTCCGCGAACCACGTCCGGCCAGACCACACCGAAGCAGGGGGAAGAAGGGAGACCGCAATGACATCCGCGAGATCGATGAGCCGGAGGACGCTCGGGCCCGCGACGCTCCTCGTCCCGATCGGGGCACTGATCCTGGCTCTATTCCTCGCCCACAACGCCGGGCCGTCATCGGCCGGCGCGGCCGATCACCTCGACGCGCCGGGACTCACACCGCCCGGCGGCAGCGTGCAGACGGACATCACGGACATCTACGCGTTCAAGTCGCCGACGGATCCGAAGAACACCGTGCTGGCACTCAACGTGAACGGCGTCGCGAGCTCGGGCGAGCCGGCGCCGGGCCCGGACCGCACCTTCGCCCAGGCGATCCCGCTCGTGAAGACGTCGTCACCGGTGACGTACAACCTCCACATCGACAACAACGGCGACGCGGTCACGGACGTCAACGTCGAGGTCGCGTTCGGCAGTCCTAAAGCCGACGGCTCGCAGAGCATGCGCGTGAAGCTCAGCGGCTCGAACGGCGAGAAGGAGCTCGAAGGCGAATCGACCGCGTTCGGCGCCGCACCGCTCGTCAACCACGGCGCCGGTGGAATCACCGCCTTCGCCGGACGGCGTGACGACCCGTTCTTCTTCGACCTCGTTGGCTTCTTGAACATCCTCGACTTCAGCGGCCGCTCACTCGCGAACTGCGGCGGCGTGCCGACCTCTCACCCGGAGCGGAACTTCTTCCACGACCGGAACGTCTCGTCGATCGTACTCGAGATCCCGAGCAAGCTTCTCACCGGAAGCTCTTCCACGATCGGCGTCTGGGCTTCGACGAACACGCCCGAGCTCCAGGTCGACCGCATGGGCCGCCCGGCGATCGCGACGGTGTTCATCCCGAACAACCCGATCCCGCCGGACAACGTCGGGCCGTCGCAGAAGAGCACGTACAACCACAGCGACCCGGCCGACGACCAGGCGAACTTCCGGGGCGAGGTCGTCAACTCGCTCCAGACCCTGTTCAGTCTCAACGACCCGGCTACTGGGCTCGGCGGGACGGACGATCCCTCCGACGACGCCGGCAAGATCAACGGGCTGGCCGACTTCCTCCTGCCGGACATCCTCACGGTCGACACCTCGAGCTCGGCAGGCTTTCCGAATGGTCGCCAGCTCGACGACGACGTGATCGACACCGAGCTCGGCCTCATCACCGAGGGCTTCGTGACGACCGACTGCGTGCCGAGCGACAACAACCTGCTGAACACATTCCCCTACCTCGGCAGGCCGAATTAGCCTCAGCATTCCGAGATCCGGAGGGGCGGCGTCGAGCCGCCCCTCCATCAGTTTCAGCCCCCGCCTCGAAGGGCTAGACGGTGGCGGCCGTTCGCATCCCGAGCGCTTCGGGGCGGCGGTCTTCGCCGCGCTCCAGGTACGCCTTCAGGTTCTCGAGGAAGAAGCCCCAGCCGTCGCGGTGCATCGCCAGCGACTCGTCCCACTCGGCGCCTTCACCCCACCCCGTGTGCCTCAACGTCACCTCGGTTGCGTCGCCACGTGCTCGCAATTCGACTTCGACGCGCGTCTCGCCGAGCTTCCCGCTCCACGGATAGCTGACGCGGTGGCTCGAGACCTCGTGGTAGGCCCCCGCGTAGGTGTGGTCGCGCGCCGAGTCGCGGGGAAACTCGAACCGGTACTCGAACGCGCCGCCGTCGCGCGGGTCCGAGTCGGCGCTGGATGGGAACCAGCGCTCCAACTCGCGGGCATCTGTCAGCGCCTTGAACACGCGCTCCTCCGGCGCGTCGATCGTCTTCGTGATCTCGATCATCCGATCGGTCATCGCTCCTCCTGTGGTCGGAACTCCTTGTCGAATGAGCGTCCCTCCGTGAGCGCCGCGAGGCAGCTCAGGAAGTGCGCCCAGCCCTGGTCGTGCATCGGCCGCAGATCAGGCGCCCGCTCCCAGCCAGAGTGGACGACCTCCACGCGGCAGGTGTCCTCGTCGAGCGGCGTCAGCGTGAGCTCGATCGCGGTCGTAGCC
>JBKOXJ010000138.1:0-7445 GCA_046724905.1 Actinomycetota bacterium
GAGTTCCAGCGGGTCGACCGGTCAATTCAGACGGACGCGCGGATGAACCGCGCGCCCTGATGGTCGGCGTCGCAAGCGCCGCCTTAGGGGGTCAGGCGCCGGGGGTCAGGCGCCGGCGACTGCCGTGACCCGCGCCAGCGCCTCGCCGAAGAGCTCGTTCTCCTCCGGCGTCCCGACGGTCACGCGGATCGCGCCGGCGGCGCCGAAGCCGCGGCATGGCCGGACGATCACTCCCTGGCGCAAGAGTGCGTCGAATATGCCCTGCGCGTCCTCGCCGACCTCGGCGAACACGAAGTTCGCGACCGCCGGACCGACGGGGTCGTACCCGCGCTCGCGCAAGATCCGCTCGACCTGTGCGCGCCCCTCGGCGTTCATGCGACGGCGGCGCTCGATCTCCGCAGCGTCGTCGAGGCTCGCGAGGGCGGCTTCCTGTGCGGGGATCGTGATGTCGAACGCCCGGCGAACCTTCCCGATCGCGGTCACGACGTCGGGCGGCCCGATCCCGTAGCCCACGCGCGTCCCGGCGAGCCCGTAGATCTTCGAGAAGGTGCGTAGCACCAGCACGCGCCGACCCGCCTTGAAGAACTCCTCGATCGCGTCCGGATAGTCGAGGTCGTCGAGGTACTCGAAGTACGCCTGGTCGATCACGGTCAAGACGTGCTCGGGCACGCGCTCGACGAATGCCGAGAGCTCCGCGCGCGTGTTCGTCGTCCCTGTCGGGTTGTTGGGATGGCAGACGTAGACGATCTTGGTGCGCGGTCCGATCTGACCGAGCATCGCGTCGAGGTCGTACCGATACTCGCGCAGAGGCACCTGCTTCGGACTCGCGCCCAGCTTGAGCGCGTCGATCGCGTAGCTCGGGAACGACGGCCAGCCGCAGACGATCTCGTCCCCGTCGTTGAGCGCGGCCTGGGAGAGGCAGTCGATGACCCCGTCGGCGCCCGCGCCGACGGCGACCTCCTCGAAGCGGACGTCGTGGCGCTCGGCGAGCGCGCGGCGCAGGCGCCAGGCGCCGCCGTCGGGATACCGGTTCAGCTCCACCGCAGAGCGCGCGAGCGCCTCGAGCGCGGCCGGAAACGGCGGGAACGGCCCCTCGTTCGATGCGAGCTTGACGACGCGCTCGAGCCCGAGCTCGCGCTGGACCTCCTCAACCGGCTTCCCCGGCTCGTACGGCTTCAGGGCCGCGACCGACGGGTTCGCGAACTCGCCTGGAGAGAACGGCTCCGCCACTAGCTCGGAGTCACGTCGTCGCCCCCACCTTTCCGACGCCAGAACCAGAGCGCACCGCCGACGGCTGCGAGCGCAGACATGATCGCCGCCTTGTTCGGCCGTTTCTTCTCACGGTCGATCCCCGGGACGACGTCCTTCGCCTTCCGCTTCGCAACCTGCTTGCCGACCTGGATCGTCGCCCAGCCGACGACGGCGTTTCGCCTGTTGATGATCCCCACTGGCTTCCTTTCCTCGCAGGACCGTATCCGTTCGCAAGTTTTCCCGAGGTGCGGCGTCTTAGACCACGGACGTGCCCTCGTCCCCGCCCGGGGTCATGCCGCCCGCAGGCCCCGGGTTCTGTTTCGCGGAGCGCCGCCACCCTCAGGCGGCGTTCTGCATTTACTCAGAGCGTTCTCGAGTGAGTTCCGGCGTGTCGGCCGGTCATTTCAGACGGACGCGCGGATGAACCGCGCGTCCTGATGGCGGCGCCGCAAGCGTCGCCTGGCGGCTCGGAAGCGAGCGGAGGAGCCGATCGAGGGCGACGCTCTTCGACTTCTTGCCGCCGGAGTTGCCGCCGTTCCCGCCGTTTTGCTGCAGGGTCGGCGCGGACGGCCCTGCCGCCTTCTGCTTCGGTGCAGCCCTCTTCTTGGGCCCATGCACCTTCGGCTGGGATCGACCCGTCGACGCATGAGTCCGCGTCGTCGGCTGCGGCTGGTGGGAGGCCTTCGCGTGTCCGCGCGCGAGGTGCCCGCCACGGCTCGAGTTGCGGTGGCCGTTGCTCTTGCCGTTCCCGTGCACCACGGCCCGTGCGGCCGCCGCCTTCTTGGCCTGGCCCGGCGCGGCCGCTTTACCGTGCTCGGACCTCGGCTTGGCCGGCGCTGAGGTCGTTGTTCGGGTCGCGTCACGGCGGATCAGCCCTTCTCGCACACGGGGCGGCACGACGGCCGCACCGGACTTGTCCGCAGGCGTTTCCTGCCCGGCCGCCTTCGCGGCCGCCGGCGGGGTCAGGCGGAACGGCGCGTGCCGGACGGTTTCGTAGCCGACGCCGCTCGCAACGACGCCGGTGGCGATAAGAGCGGCAGCCTTGATGGCGATCCCTCCGCCGACCGCGGCACCGCCGCCTCCGAACAGCGACGCGAGCGAGCCCGGAAGCGGCACGGCCGCAAGCGACTTGAACGCGGCCCGCTGAGCGCGCTGGCTGCGGGCGAACCGCGCGCACTCCCGGCACTCGCGCAGATGCGCCCGCAACGCGCCGCGGTCGGCACGCGACAGGCGCCCGTCGAGCTCCCGCGAGATCGCCAGCTCGGCCTGGCCGCACGTCAGCGATCCCTCGAGCTGCTCGCGAAGCGAGCGTCGGGCCCGGAAGAGCAGCGTCTCGACCGCGGACACGGACACCTCGAGGATCTCCGCGATCTCGGCGTAGGAGCGGCCCTCGAGCTCGCGCATGACGAGCGCCGCCCGCTGGTTGAAGGCGAGGTGGCTGAGCGCACGCTGGATGTCCTCGGCGCTCGGCCCGCGCTCCTCCTCGAGGGAGGCGTCGCCGACCTCGTCGTTGAACTCGACCTCGTCCGGCCGCCGAGCAGCCTGGCGGAAGCGCTGCCGGCAGACGTTGTGTGCGATCGCGATCAGCCAGTTCTTGGCGTTGCGCGGACGCTCACCGCGGCTGTACGCCCGATATGCGTTCAGGAAGGCTGTCTGTGTGACGTCCTCGGCGTCGGAGTTGTTGCGAAGGACGACGAGCGCGTACCGATAGACCTCGGGCGCATAGCGCCGGTAGAGGCGTTCGAACGCGCGATCGGGCGAACCGCGGTGCGCGAGCAGCGGCGCCATATACCGGAAGATGCCTGAAACTCCGGCTTCTTGCTATCCCCCGAACCGTCAGCGTTGTCTCGAACTGAGCTAGAGCGTCGCCTTAGGGAAGCTTTGGAGGCGGCGGCAGCGCCGGTGGCGGCGGGAGCTCGGGCGCCGGCGGGAGCGTCACCGGGAGCGCGACCGAGGGCCCGGACACGCCTGGGACGCTCGGCGTCGGCACTGCAGACACCGCCTGCGTAACCGTCTGGGCGGGCGTCGGTGAAGACGCCTGCGAAGACGAGTCGGAAGTCCCCGTTTGCTGCGCCGAGGCCGGTGTCGCGGCGGTCGTCGAAGGCTCCGGTCCACTGCGAGGCTGCACGAGCGGCATCGCACCGCGGCGGCCCGGAACTCTGCGCGTACCGACGACCTGCTTCCCGCGGGTGATCACGCGGACCGCCCGCACCTGCCGTGCGCCGGCTGTGACGGCCGGTGACGAGAGCGCCGCGGCCTGCACCGGCTCGCGAGCCGAGCCGCCCGGGAGCGCCGTGACCTTGACACCGCCCGCGACGATCGCAGCCGCCGTCAACGCCAGCGCCGCCTTCACGGCGATCCCGGTCCCGACGACCGCCGACCCGCCGGCGACCACACCCCCACCACCCTCCAGCCAGGTCGCGAGCGATGCCGGAAGCTGCACGGCGCCGAGCGCGCGCAGCGAGCTTTCCCGCTTCCGCATCGCCTTCCGCGCCCGGAAGATCAGCATCTCGACCGCCGGCACGGAGACGTCCAGCATGCCCGCGATCTCAGCGTAGGAGCGGCCCTCGAGCTCGCGCATGACGAGTGCCGCGCGCTGGTTGAACGGCAGCGTCCCGAGCGCATCGAGCAGGGCCTGGACGTTGGGCCGCTCGTCCGGCGGGACCGCCAGCTGCTCCACCGTCTCGTCGAGCGGCACTTCTTTCGGCCGACGGGCGAGGCGCAGGTACCGCGAGCGGCACGCGTTGTGCGCGATCTTGATCAGCCAGTTGTGCGGCTTCCGCGGACGCTCGCCCTGGCGCATCGCCCGGTAGGCATTCAGAAACGTTGTCTGGGTGATGTCCTCGGCGTCCGCCGGGTTGCGGAGGACTGCAAGCGTGTAGCGGTAGACGTTCTGCGCGTAGCGCCGGTAGAACTGTTCGAACTCTTCGTCCTGGACAGCCGCGTCGAGGGCGCGGGACGCCTCCACGGTGGAGAAACGCGCGCCGCCGAGCTTTGGTTACTGCTCAGGAGCGGTTTCGAGATGACGTCGAAGTGGGTCGACCGGTCGGTTCAGACGGACGCGCGGATGAACCGCGCGTCCTGATGGTCGGCGCCGCAAGCGTCGCCTTCAGGCGACAGACTTCGCCCGTTTCCTGTTGGGCAGGTGGATCGCGCGCCCCAGCGCGACGAGCCCGGCCTCCTTGATCGCCTCGGACAGTGTGGGGTGCGCGGCCATCCCGTCCGCGACTGTCTCGACGGTGGACTCCGCGTCGAGCGCGACGACGCCGGCCTCGACGAGATCGGTCACGTGCGGCCCGACCATCACGATCCCGAGCAGCTCGCCGTAGCGCGACTCGTGGATCGACTTGACCCAGCCGATCGTCTCGTTCTGCATCACGGCGCGCGCGTTCGCCACCCACGGGAACACGCCGGTCTCGACGTCGTCGCCGTACTGCTCGCGCGCCTCGGCCTCGGTCAGCCCCACGCCGGCGATCTCCGGGTCGGTGTAGATCGGACGCGGGACGCCGCGGTTGTCGACGACTGCGTCGTGCCCCATCGCGTTCTCGGCGGCGACCTCGCCCTCGCGGAAGGCGGTGTGCGCCAGCTGCCAGTACCCGGCGCAGTCCCCGACGGCGTAGATGTGCGGGACCGTCGTCCGCCGGTGCTCGTCCGCGGCGATGCCCTTGCGCTTGTCGAACTCGACGCCGATCTGCTCGAGGCCGAGGTTCTCCACGACCGGCCCGCGCCCCACGGAGACGAGCATGAGGTCGCACTGGACCGTCTCGCCGTCGCCGAAGTGGACGGTCAGGCCGTCACCGGTCTCCTCGACCTTCGTGCACTGCTTGTCGAGGTGAAGGGTGATCCCGCGCCGCCCGAACTGCTTCGCGAGCTCCTTCGACGCGTCGGCGTCCTCCTGCGGGATCAGCGTCGGGAGCATCTCGATGATCGTGACCTCGGAGCCGAACCGATCGAAGATCGAGGCGAACTCGCAGCCGATGATGCCGCCGCCGAGAACGACCAGACGCTGGGGCACCTCGCTCTGTGCGAGCAGGCCCGTCGAGTCGACACACCGGTCCGAGTCGAGGCCCTCGATCGGCGGCCGGAGCGGAGAGGAGCCTGTGGCGATGATCGCGCTGCGGAAGGTGACGTCCTCGCCGCCTTCGACGGCGACCGTGTTCGCGTCCTTGAACCGGCCGGTGCCGTTCACCCACTCGACGCCGTTCGCCTTGAACAGGCTCGCGACGCCCTGCGTCATCTGCTTGACGACCGCGTCCTTCCATTCGTTCGACGTGGCAAAGTCGAGCTCCGGCTTGCCCACCTTCACGCCGAGCTTCGCGAACGTCTCCTCGGCCTCCTTGATCGCAAAGGCGGTCTGCACCCACGCCTTCGTCGGGATGCAGCCGACGCGAAGACAGGTTCCGCCGAGCTCCGGCTCCTTGTCGATGCACACGGTCTTCGCGCCGAGCTGGGCGGCCCGGATCGCCGCCGTGTAGCCGCCCGGCCCGCCGCCGAGGACGGCAACGTCACATTCCATCTCGCGCTCCCTGAGTCGCTTTCGCCGGCGATCCTAGCCGCGGTTGGCTTCTTCAGAGAGCCGCCCGCATCGTGTACGCGTTGCCGGCCTCGCCGACCTTCGCGAAGCCGTGGCGCTCGTACAGGTGCAGCGCGGGGTTGTCCTTCTCGACGCTGAGCGACAGCGCCTTGTAGCCGTCGGCCCGGGCGCGGTCCATCAGCGCCGTCAGCAACTCCTTGCCGAGGCCCTTGCCGCGGCGGCTCGGGACGACCGCGATCGAGAGCTCCGGCGTCTGCTCGTCGAGGAACCCGTACCCCGGTTCCTCGCGCGGGAACAGCCGGTACCAGGCGGCGCCGACCGGCAGCCCGCGCTCGTCGAGGGCGAGCAGCGCGCGGTCGCCCGGCCGGCCCCAGCGGTCGACGTAGCGCGACACCGGCAGGTCGATGTCGTCGGGGCCCCAGCGCCAGTAGTACGCGTGCCGGAGCATGTCGCGGAGGAAGCGGACGTCCTGCTGTCCGGCTTCTCGGATCACTTGCCCGAGACGTCCTCCGCGAACTGGATTCGGTTCCCGTCGGGATCGAAGACGTCCACCAGGCGCATCTCGCCGTGCAGCTCGAGCACGACGCCGACGTCCACGCCCTCGGCACGGAGCCGGTCGGCCTCGGCCTTCACATCCGGGACGTCGACGTAGGCGACCGCGCCGTCTGTCTCGGGCTCGCCCTCGGCGAGGGCGATCTCCATCGGCCCGCGCACGAGCCGGGCCCAGGTGCCGCCCTCGTCGACGTAGCTCTCCGCGAACCCGAGCTTCTCGCGATAGAAGGCCAGCGAGGCTTCGAGATCCTTCACGCGGTACCAGACCGGCGGCATCGCTACAAGGCGAGCCCAGGATTCTCGAGGAACCGCTTCACGGTGCCGAGGAACTCGGCGCCGACCGCACCGTTCACGGTCCGGTGGTCGCACGTGAGGGTCAGGTCCATGCGAGGCTGCGCGGTCAGCTCACCGTCGACGACGACCGGCTTCTCCTCGACGGCGCCGACGGCGAGGATCGCTGCCTGAGGCGGATTGAGCACGGCCGTGAAGCGCTCGATCCCGAACATGCCGAGGTTCGAGATCGTGAACGTCCCGCCCTCGAGGTCGGCCTGCTGAAGCTTCCCGCCGCGGGAGCGCTCGACGAGGTCGGCGCGCACGGCGGCGATCTCGGCGATCGACTTGCGCTCGCACTCCGGGATCACCGGGACGACGAGGCCGTCCGGGACCGCGACGGCGATCCCGATGTTCGCGCTCGGATGAAGCTCGATCGACTCGCCTGCGAAGCTCGCGTTGAGCTCGCGGTGGCGCATCAGTGCCGCGGCGCAGACCTTCGTGAGCAGGTCGGAGATCGTCGGCCGCTCGTCGGGGTGGAGCTCGACGAGCCCCGCGCGGATCTCGAGCGCGCGCGTCATGTCGACGCTGACGAAGAGGTGGAAGACCGGGATCTGCCAGGCCTCGGTCATGCGGCGCGCGATCGTGCGCCGCATCGAGGAGAGCTTGACCACCTCGACCTCGCCGGGCGGCGCGGCCGGAGCCGCAGCGGGTGCCGCGGGCGCCGCCGCGGCCCGCTCGACGTCCTCGGCGACGACTCGGCCCTCGGGCCCGGTGCCCTGCACCTGGGCGAGGTCGATGCCCCGCTCGCGAGCGATCCGCCGCGCAAGTGGTGAGG
>JBKOXJ010000118.1:0-7830 GCA_046724905.1 Actinomycetota bacterium
CACGAAGGCCAAGCTGCAGATCGTCAATCCGGTCGGGCTCGAGTCCTACCTCAACGGCGTCGTGCCGCGCGAGATGCCATTCGACTGGCACGCCGAGGCGCTGAAGGCGCAGGCCGTCGTCGCGCGCTCCTACGCGCTCGCGGTCCGGAAGACCGGCGCCTTCGACCTCTATCCGGACACCCGAAGCCAGGTCTACGGCGGCATCGCAGCCGAGAAACCCGAGACGAACGCCGCCGTCGCGGCCACCGCGGGCCAGATCGTGACCTTCGAAGGCAGGCTCGCGACGACGTACTTCTTCTCGACCTCCGGCGGCCGGACAGCCTCGGTGACCGACGTCTGGCCGGACGCCCTGCCGACGCCGTACCTCGTCTCGGTGCCCGATCCATACGACTCGATCTCGCCGCACCACAGCTGGGGCCCATACGCGTTCACGGCGCGCCGGCTCGCGAAGGCATTCAAGGTGCCGGGGCGGCTCCTCGACGTGCAGACAGTCGTGAACCCCTCGCGGCGCGTGTCGGCGCTCGTCGCGACGGGCACGAACGGCGAGGTGAGCGTGGCCGGCACGGACGTCAGGCGGATCCTGGGCCTGCGCTCGACGTGGTTCCGCGTCGGCGTCCTCGCGCTCGACGCGCCGCCGGCCTCGGTGACGTACGGATCTGCCGTGCGCCTCACGGGGCGCGCCCGCGCCGTTGCGAACGTCACGCTCGAGCAGCGGGCGTCGTCCCGGCTCTGGGAGCCGGCCTCGAAGCTGAAGCCTGCGTCCGACGGCACGATCACGGCCGCCGTCAAGCCGCTCGTCACGACGGCGTACAGGCTCTCGGTCGGTCCAGGGCTTGCCAGCGGACCGGTGCAGGTGGCGGTCGCCCCGCGCGTGCGGATCGCGCCCGTCGAACAGCGGACGGAGCTGCGGGGGACCGTCCGCCCGCTGCTGCCCGGCGTCGCGGTCGACGTGCAGCGGCTCTCGGGCACCGCCTGGAAGACCGTCGCCCACGGGTCGATCACGTCGGCCGGCGGGTTCGCCGTGCAGCTCGAGCTCGTTCCGGGCAACTACCGCGCGCGGGTCGCCCCGGGCCGAGGCTTCGTGCCCGGGATCTCGCCGGTGCTCAAGGTCATCGCCGCGTGAGGCGCGCGGCGCTCGCTGCGGCGCTCGCGGCGCTTGTCGTCCCGACGCCGGCGGTGGCGGCACGCTTCGCCGTCGGGGTTCTGCCTGGGAGCTCGACCGATCGCGTCGCTGCACGTGTCGAGGCTCTGACCGGCAGCAAGGCGTCCAAGGAGCTCGCTGCGCTTGGCGCGGTCGCGGTCGAAGCCTCGAGCCCACGCGGCCTGGCGCGCCTCCCAGGAGTGGCGTACGTGGAGCCCCTGCGATCCCGCCGGGTCGCGTTCGTCCCCAACGACCCTCTGTACGCGCGGCAGTGGTACCTCCCGCTGATTCACGGCTTCGACTTCTGGCCGGACGCGCTGCCCCCGCTCGGGCCGGTGCGCGTGGCCGTGATCGACTCCGGGATCGACGGGTCGCATCCCGAGTTCGCCGGCCGCATCGCCCTTCACCGCAGCTTCGTCGGTGGCAGCGCGCTCACCGACCAGTTCGGCCACGGCACCTTCGTCGCCGGCGTGATTGCGGCGGCGACGAACAACACTCAGGGGATCGCGGGCCTCTCCTTCCCAAGCGAGCTGATGATCGCAAAGGTCGTTCGCGGCAACCGCTCCGTCTCGCTCGAGGCCGAGGCCAGGGCGATCCGGTGGGCCGTCGACCACGGCGCCCGCGTCCTCAACCTCTCGCTCGGAGGCCTGCGTGACCCGCGCAATCGGAACCGGGACACCTACTCGCCGCTCGAGGCCGCCGCCGTCCGTTATGCGGTCTCGCGCGGAGCCGTGGTCGTCGCGGCGGTCGGAAACTCGGACCAGGCGCCGCGCGCTCCCTGGCCTTACGCGAGCTACCCGGCGGCGCTGCCGCAGGTGGTCGGAGTGAGCGCCCTGGCGCGCGACGGCTCGGTGCCGACGTTCTCGGATCGCGACGCGATCTACAACGACCTGGCGGCGCCGGGGCAGGACATCGTGTCCACTCTCCCGCGCGCGTTGACGGCGCCGAGGTCGACGTGCGCCGAGCAGGGCTACTCGATCTGCGGGCCGGAGGACTACCGCCACGCCGAGGGAACCTCGTTCGCCGCCCCGCAGGTAAGCGCAGCCGCCGCGCTCGTGTTCGCCGCCTACCCCCAGCTCCGCGCAGACCAAGTGCGGATGCTGCTTGAGCGCACGGCCGACGACGTCAATCCGGCCGGCGGTTGTCGCCGCTGTGCCGCGGGGCGCGACCCCCTCAGCGGGTGGGGACGGCTGAACGTCGCGCGCGCACTCACCGGCGCCGCGACACCGCCCGCCCCGGATCGTTTCGAACCGAACGACGACGCCGGCGCGGCCGCCGCGCGCCTCTTCGGCGCGAGGACGAACATCACGGCGACCGTCGACTTCTGGGACGACCAGATCGACGTCTACAGCGTCTATCTGCGCCGCGGCCAGCGGCTGCGCGCGAGCCTCGACGGTCCCTACAAGTCGCACTCGAGCCTTGCGCTCTGGAAGCCCGGGACGACGCAGGTCACCGGCTTCTCGCTCGCGCAGCTGAGGCGACGAGTCGCCCAGTCCGCGCGCAAGGGCTGGCGCCAGAAAGTCAGCCACCGAGCCGCGACCAAGGGGTGGTACTTCCTGCAGGTGAAGATCGACGACACCGGCGCCGGGCCCTACCGCCTGACCTTCACGAAGCGCTAGGCGGAAGTAACTCCTCCTCGGGGACTTCCCGGATCTGGCGGGCCGGGATTCCGACGACGACGGCGCGCGGCGGGACGTCGCGATTCACGACGGCACCGGCTCCCACGAAGGCCTCCTCGCCGATCTCGACCCCCGGCAGGAGGATCGCCGCTCCGCCGACGCGCGCCCCGCGCCGGATCGTCGGTCCCTTGCGCAACGCGTGCCGCTTCTCGGTGCGGCCCATGAAGTTGTCGTTCGTCGTCGTCACGCACGGCGCGATGAAGACGTTGTCCTCGAGCGTCGAGTAGGCGGTGATGTATGCGTTCGCCTGGATCTTCGTCAGCGCGCCGACGGTGGTGTCGTTCTCGACGAGCGAACCGCGCCCGATCACGACGTCGTCGCCGATCCTGCAGCGCTCGCGCACGCACGCCTGGTCGCCGACGACCACGCGCGCACCGACCTTCGTTCCGGCGAAGACGATGGCGCCGGCGGCGACGACGGTGCCCGGGCCGAGCTCGAGGGGCGGCAGCTCCTCGATCTTCGCGGTCGAGCGCGGCGAGAGGGCGGGCTGCTTGCCGAGGACGGCGTTGTCGCCGATCCGGCAGCCGTCGCCGATCACTGTCCCGGGGTAGACGACGACGTTCTCGCCGACTTCGTAGTTCACGCGGGAGTCTGCTCGAGCGAGGCCTGGAGGAGCTCGAGCGCGCGCACGACCGCCACGCCCTCTCGCGCCGCCACGAGCGGGTCGCCATCGCCGGCGACGAGCGAGAGGAAGTGGCGGCACTCGAGCCGCAGCGGCTCGTCGTTCGCCACCTTCGGGATGTGGATGTCGCCGGTCCGCGTCATCCACTCGTAGGCAGTCTCGGCGCGTTGCTCGGGGCCCTTGTCGTAAACGGTGACCTTCCGCTCGAGCTCCATGTCGTCGAAGACCGCCATCTTGTCGCGGCCGACGACGGTCATCCGCCTGATCTTGTGCGGATCGAGCCATGAGAGGTGCATGTGCGCGACGACGCCTGAAGGGAAGCGCAGATAGCAGAAGACGACGTCCTCGACGCCCTCGGTCAGGAACGACTCTCCCCGGGCCCAGAGCTCGGCCGGCTCCTCGTCGAGCAGATGGAGGATGACCGAGAGGTCATGTACGCCCAGCGACCAGAGGGCATTCTCGTCCTTGCGGATCTGGCCGAGGTTCTGCCGGTTCCCGTAGACGTAGAGGACGCGGCCGAGCTCCCCGGAGTCCACGATCTCCTTCAGCTTCGTGACGGCCGGGTGGTAGAGGAGGAGGTGTCCCGGCAGGAGGACGAGCCCGCGCTCCTCGGCGAGCGCGGCGAGCTCCTCTGCCTCGGCTGCGGTCATCGCCGGCGGCTTCTCGACGAGGACGTGCTTGCCGGCGTCGAGCGCACGGCGAGTGAGGTCGTAATGGGTGACGACCGGCGTTGCGATCACGACTGCCTCGAGCGCGGGATCGGCGAGCATCTCCTCGAAGTCCGCGGTCGTGCGCGCATTCGGGTAGCGCACGCCGAACCGGTCGAGCGTCTCGGGAGCACTGTCGCATAGCCACGCGAGGTCCGCGAGGTCGACGAAGTTGCGGGCGAGGTTCGGGCCCCAGAAGCCGAGCCCGGCGACGCCGACCTTGATCAAAGCTTCCACACCTTTCCGTTCTGCGAGCCGTTGCGCCCGGTCGCGTTCCGGAAGTCGACGACGAGCTCGGCCTGGTTCACGAGCGCTTCGTAGTCGATCGACGAGTGCGCTGTCACGATCGCGACGCAGTCGTAGGCGCCCGACTCGAGCGGAACTGACTTCAGCTCCTGCTCCCTCAGCTCGGGCACGTGCGGGTCGTGGTACGCGACCTCGGCGCCGGCGATCCGCAGCAGCTCGATCAGCTTCAGCGCCGGTGACTCGCGCGTGTCGCCGATGTCCGCCTTGTAGCTGACGCCGAGCACGAGGATCTTCGAGCCCTTGACCGAGCGCTCCTTGCCGTGGTTCAACGCCTGAGAGATCAGCGAGCGGCAGAAGTACGGCATGTTCTCGTTCACCTTGCCCGCGAGCTCGATGAACTCGGTGTAGAAGTCGTACTCGCGCGCCTTCCACGTCAGATAGAACGGGTCGACCGGAAGGCAGTGGCCGCCGAGGCCGGGCCCCGGCTTGAAGCTCATGAATCCGAACGGCTTGGTCGCGGCGGCGTCGACGACCTCCCACACGTCGAGGCCCATCCGGTCGCAGAGCTGCGCGAGCTCATTGACGAGCGCGATGTTGACCGAGCGGAAGATGTTCTCGAGCAGCTTGGTCAGCTCGGCGGCCTCGGGCGAGGAGACGGCGATGACCGTCTCGAGCGCAGTCGAGTAGAGCTGCGCCGCCCGCTCCGTGCAGGCGTCCGTGATGCCGCCGACGATCTTGGGCGTGTTCTTCGTCGTCCAGTCCTCGCGGCCCGGGTCGACGCGCTCGGGGGAGAAGGCGAGGTGGAAGTCCTCGCCGACCCTGAGGCCGCCGGACGCGAGGATCGGGAGGAGGTGCTCGCGTGTGGTGCCCGGATACGTGGTCGACTCGAGCACGACGAGCTGGCCACGCTGGAGGCGCGGTGCGATGTCCCGCGTCGCTCCGACGAGGATCGAGAGGTCGGGCTCGCGCTGGGCTGAGAGCGGCGTAGGGAGCGCGATCAGGATCGAATCGACCCGGCGCAGGGCGTCGTAGTCGCTGGTCGCGCGGAGGCGCTCGCCGTCGATGAGCGCCCGCAGCGCTTCCGGCGGCACGTCCTCGACGTAGCTCTCCCCCCGGTTGAGCTGGGCGACCCGCTGCTCGTTGACCTCGATCAGGACCACGGGCCGGCCGGCCTCGCCGAAGACCTGCGCGAGGGGGACGCCTACGTAGCCGGCGCCGACGATCGCGATTTCTCCGTTCAAGATTGCAAAAGGCTATTCAGAACGTCGGCGATGCGTGCCGCAGCCTTGCCGTCGCCGTAGAGCGGCGGGCGTTCGTCCGGCATCCGGGCCTCCGCTACGGCCTCGGCGAGCCGCTCGGGGTCGTCGTCGACCAGGACGTTGGCGCCCGCCTCGACCGTGTCGATCCATTCCGTCGACGGGCGGGCGGTGATGCACGGGACGCCGTACCAGTAGGCCTCCTTCTGGAGCCCGCCGGAGTCGGTGACGATCGCCTTGGCCTGCGAGGCCAGTGCTGCGAAGTCCAGGTAGCCGAGCGGCTCGAGGAGCTGCACGTGCGCTGCGAGCGCCAGGCCGTTGGCCTGGATCTGGGCGCGGGTTCGAGGGTGGGCAGGCAACGCCACCGGTTCGTCGATCCTGTTCAGCCCCTCCACGATCCGATCGAGCCGGGGCGAGGACACGTTGGCCTCGCGGTGGATCGTCGCGGTGACGTAGCCGCCGGGTTCGAGCACCAGCTCCTCGAGGATGCGCGAGCGGCGGCGGGCGATCGGCGCGAACTGCAGGCTTGCGTCGGCCATCACGTCCCCGACGACCTCGGCTCGCCCCGCCACGCCTTCAGCTGCGAGCTGGTCGCGCGAACGCTCGTCGGGGCAGAAGAGCAGCGCCGCGATCCGGTCGACCTCGATGCGGTTCCGCTCCTCTGGCATCGACCAGTCGCCGCTCCGCATTCCGGCCTCGACGTGCGCGACAGGAACCTCGTCGGCCGCCTGCGCCCCTGCCAGCGTCGAGTTGGTGTCGCCGTAGACGAGCACCCAGTCGGGCCGTTCCGCCGCGACGGCCTCGGCTATGGCCGGCCGCATCGTGTCCACATCGGCGGTGTGCAGATCGAGCCGGTACCGCGGCGCACCGAGACGAAGCTCGTCGAAGAACACCTGGGAAAGCTCAGGGTCGTAGTGCTGGCCCGTGTGCAGAACCACCTCGTCGATCCCCGCCTCGCGAAGCGCAACGGACAGGGGCGCCGACTTGACGAACTGCGGGCGGTTGCCCACAACCGAAAGCACGCGCACCGGGGCTACACTACGCACCCGCCGGGGAGCCCGAAGAAGTCGCGCTTCGCGCTCAACTTCTTCGGGTGAGGGAGAAGTGCCCGTCCGAGTGGCGTTCACGGCCACCGCCGGCGAAGCCGGCAGTGGCGGCGGAAGGTGTGCTGCAATAGGCGAAGCTGGGCCGTTAGCTCAACTGGTAGAGCAGGGGACTCTTAATCCCAAGGTTGCAGGTTCGAGTCCTGCACGGCCCACTTGCGCGAGGGAACCCCTGGTTCCCCCGCGAGCCCCCTCTTTTCGAGCGGCTGCGTTGTTCGCTCGCGACTGGAGCCGTCGAAGGATTGCGCGGGTGCGGACGAGTCCTCCCGACCGACTGGAGCAGAGCCGCGCCCGCCATGTCGGTCGCGGCGGCGATTGTTGGATTGCGAGACGCATCCCGGTAGCTCACATCAGCCAGTCGGGGCCGCGCGTCCGGCCGCCACGGCGAGGGCGGTCTCATATTCGTTCGCGGTGATCCGAACGACGCCCGCCTGGAAGTCGGCCTTGGCCTTCTCTGCCGGGTCGATTTGCGACAGCACGGTAGTCATCGGTACGGGCGGGTCCCATTCCTCGACCTGAGCCAGCAACACCCCGCTCGGGGAATCGCCCGGATACACCTGTGCCTCGGACGGGGTCCAATCATGGACCGCTGAGGCAAGCTCGGTGCGACCGATGAACTCCCGCATGGGTGCGCCCAGATAGATGAGGATGAGGTCGCCGGGGCAAGCGCGTTGCGGTGCGGCTCGTCTGCGTCGATGCCCCACATCCTGACCCGCAGGAACTCAGCGGCTTGTTCGCGCAGCGCTGGCACTTTCGCTGCGTCCCCTTTCACGAAGTTGAAGAGGTAGTGCGCCACCCGTCCGAGCGTGCCCTGGACCCCTCTACAGGACACCGCGCCTGGGGCGCCCGGCGGGGCTAATGCCGTCCCGCAGCCACGAGCTCCGCGACCGGCTTTGCGCCGAGGCGCGTGAGTTCCTCGACGGCGCGCAGTCGCTCGCGCTCGTCGTCGGCCTCACCGAGCGCAAGCGCTGCGTTGTACCGGCAACCGATCGCCGTCCATCGCTCTGCGGCGCCTCGCCAGTCGCCTGCAATTTGAAGCGCGAAGGGATTACTCGGATCGGATGGGATGTGTACGT
>JBKOXJ010000150.1:0-14828 GCA_046724905.1 Actinomycetota bacterium
CGGTAGTTCGCGACGGCGTAGCGGGCGTCGGCCGCCCCGCTGACCTCGATCGTGTCGATGATCAACTGCGCGTTCGCCTGCACGTCTGCGATCGAGGGTCCCATGCTCCCGGTCGTATCCGCGAGGAACAGGAAGTCGCTCGCGGGCGGGAGCTTGGTCGTCTCGACCTGTTTCGTGATCGTCGTCGAGCCGCCCGGCGACAGATCGACCGTGACGTCGCTCGGCGTCACGCCCTGGCCGAGGACCGGCGCGGCCGTGACGAGCGCGAGGACGATCGCCACCAGCACGAACGCCGCGTGGCGCATTCGAATCTTTGACATGAACCCTCCCCAGTCGCGTTGTCCCGATGCCGCAGGACGCCGCTGTGGATAACTCTAGGACCGGGCCGGGTGAAGCTCTATCGGGTAATCGTCCGATCGCGGGTCGGGTGGATTCCGGACGCCGCGTAGGCTTGTGCGGGCAATGCTGAGGCTCACGACCGCGGGCGAGTCGCACGGTCCGGCGCTCGTCGGGATCCTGAGCGGGCTGCCCGCCGGTCTCGCGCTCGACAAGGCCGCGATCGATGCCGATCTCCGCCGCCGCCAGGAGGGGTACGGGCGCAGCCCGCGCCAGCGGATCGAGACCGACGAGGTCGAGGTGCTCGCCGGGCTCCGGCACGGACGCACGCTCGGGTCGCCGCTCGCGGTCGTCGTCCGCAATCGCGATCACGCGAACTGGGAGTGGGGGATGAGCCCGTGGCCGCCCGAGGGCGAGGCTTCCGGAAAGGGGACGAAGCCCGTCACGCTGCCGCGACCCGGCCACGCCGATCTCGCCGGCGCGCTCAAGTACGGGCTCGCAGACGTGCGCGACGCGCTCGAGCGGGCGAGCGCGCGGCAGACGGCGGTGCTCGTCGCCGCCGGAGCGGTCGCGAAGGCGCTCGTCGGCGAGATCGGGATCTCGGTCGAGGGCGCCGTCGTCGACGAGGAGGGCCTGCGCGCGCGCATCGACGAGGCGCGCGCGGAGCGGGACACCGTCGGCGGCGTCGTCGAGGTGCGCGCCCGCGGCGTTCCGCCCGGGCTCGGCTCGTACGCGACCCGGGAGGACCGACTCGACGCCCGGGTCGCGTGGGCGGTAATGAGCCTCCAAGCCGTGAAAGGCGTCGAGATCGGCGACGGTTTCGCGCTCGCGGGCCTCCGAGGCTCGGAGGCGCACGACGAGATCCTCCCCGGCTTCGTCCGCGAGACGAACCGGGCGGGCGGGATCGAGGGCGGCGTCTCGAACGGCGAGGAGATCGTCGTGCGCGCCGCGATGAAGCCGCTGCCGACGCTGATGCGGCCGCTCCGCTCGGTCGATCTCGAGACCGGCGAGGCGGGCGAGGCGCTCGTGGAGCGGAGCGATGTCGCTGCGGTGGAGGCGCTGGCGGTGGTGGCGGAGGCGGCGGTCACGTTCGAGCTCGCCCGCGCGGCGCGCGAGAAGTTCGGCGGTGACGCGCTCGGGGACTTCGTCGCGGCCTGGCGGGCGTACGTGGAGCGGATTCCCTGGCAGGCCCCGCGCTAGACAGACACGTCGCCCTGATCGGCTTCATGGGAGCCGGCAAGTCGACGATCGGCGCCGAGCTGGCCCGGCGCCTCGGCCGCCGGTTCGTCGAGGTCGACCGGGAGATCGAGCAGGAGACCGGGGTCTCTATCCCGCAGCTGTTCGAGCAGCGGGGCGAGGCGGCGTTCCGGGCGGTCGAGACTCACCGCGTGCTTTCGGCGCTGCGCGCGGGACCGCCGGCGGTGATCTCCCTCGGCGGTGGCGCGGTCACCTCAGTCGACGTCCGCGCCGCGCTGCGCGAGCAGGCGGTCACGATCCACGTCGAGGTCGGAGTCGACGAGGCGTGGGAGCGCGTCCGCGGCGGCGACCGGCCGCTGGCGCAGGACGAGCTGCGGTTCCGAACCCTCTACACGAAGCGTGCCCCGCTCTACGCGGAAAGCGCCGACGCTCGGGCGACCGACGTAGACGGGGCGGTGCTGGCCGCGGGCGTTATCGAGATCGGTGCGCTCGAGTCGCTCGGCGACGCGGTGCCCGGCCCCGCAGCTCTTGTCACGGAGCCGCACGTGGCGGGAATCCACGGGGCCGCCGCGCAGCTCGCCCTCGGTGGGCGGCTCGCCTCGGCGCACGAGCTGCCGACGGGCGAGCAGGCGAAGAGCGTGGCCGCCGTCGAGCGGCTCTGGCGCGAGCTCGAGCTCGATCGCGACGGCGTGATCGTCGCGCTCGGCGGCGGCACCGTGACGGACGCGGCCGGGTTCACGGCGGCGACGTACCTGCGCGGGATCGACTGGGTCGCCGTTCCGACGACGCTCGTCGGCCAGGTCGACGCCGCGATCGGCGGCAAGACCGGGATCGACCTTCCGGCCGGCAAGAACCTCGTCGGCGCGTTCCACTGGCCGCGGCGCACGGTGATCGATCCCGCGCTGCTCGAGACCCTTCCCGCAGCGGAACGCCGCGAAGGGATGGCCGAGGTCGTGAAGACCGGCCTCCTCGCGGGCGAGCCGCTGTGGGAGCGGCCGGACCCGGAGCTCGTCCGCGGCTGCGCCGCCTACAAGGCCGCCGTCTGCCTCCGCGACCCGTTCGAACGCGGCGAGCGCGCGCAGCTGAACCTCGGCCACACGTTCGCCCACGCGCTCGAGGCCGCGGCGGGCTACGACGCCGTCACCCACGGGCGGGCCGTCGCGTTGGGGCTGCTCGGCGCACTCCGGCTCTCCGGTCTCGACACCGCCGTCGTCGAGGACGTGCTGGACCCGACGCCCGTGCGCGTCGATCGCGAGCGGGCGTGGGCGGCTCTTCAGCGCGACAAGAAGCGGGCCGACGGCGAGCTCCGCCTCGTCCTGCTCGAGGCGCCCGGCCGTCCCCGCACGGGCGTCACGCTCCCCGACCGCGAGGTGCGAGCGGCGCTGGACGAGCTGATCGCGGGATAGAGTCGCGCCGTGCAGGTCGCGGTGCTGAACGGCGTCAACCTGGACGTCCTCGAGCGGCGCGACCGGAAGCTGTACGGCGGCATCAGCCTCCACGAGCTCGAGACCCGGATCTACCAGTGGGCGCGCGAGCTCGGCTGCACGGCGCGCTGCCAGCAGACGAACAGCGAGGGCCAGTACGTCGAGTGGTGTCACGACGCGCTCGACTGGGCCGACGGCGTGATCGTGAACCCCGGCTCGTGGACGCACTACAGCTACGCGATCAGGGACGCGCTCGAGCTGCTCCCATGCCCGCTCGTCGAGGTGCACCTGTCGAACATCGACGAGCGCGAGGAGTGGCGGCGCAGCTCCGTGATCGCTGAGCTGGCGGCGAAGCGGATCATCGGCAAGGGGCCCGACGGCTACCGCGAGGCGCTCGCGTTCCTGGCGGAGGCGCAGTGAGCGAGCGAATCGAGCGGCTGCGGGCGCTGCTGGAGGAGCCGCTGCTGGTCACGAACGGGACGAATGTCCGGTACCTGACCGGCTTCGAGAGCTCGAACGCCGCCCTGCTCGTCGACCCGGAGCGCCTCCGGCTCTTCGCGGACTTCCGCTACGCGGAGGCGGGTCGCCGCGTGGAGGGTGTCGAGTTCGAGGAGGTGCCGCGCAACCTCCTCCGCGGGCTCGCCGAGCGGCTCCAGGGCCGGATCGGGTTCGAGGCGGATGCAGTTACCTACTCGGGCTACGAGGCGCTGAAGGCGGGCGGGCTGGACCTCCTCCCGCGGTCCGGTCTCGTCGAGCAGCTGCGCCGCGTCAAGGACGACGGCGAGCTGGCGCTGATCAGACGGGCCGGGGAGATCACGAGCGCCGCGTTCGAGCGGCTCGCCGATGAGCGCTTCACGGGCCGGACCGAGCGCGACCTCGCCTGGCGGATGAACGAGCTCCTGCACGAGCTCGGCGCCGACGAGCCGGCGTTCCCGACCATCGTGGCGGCCGGCGCGAACGGCGCGACCCCCCACGCGCATGCCGGGGACCGCGAGCTCGAGCCGGGCCAGACAGTCGTCATCGATGCGGCCGCGGCCGTCGACGGCTATGCCGCGGACTGCACGCGCACGTTCGCCACGGGCGAGCTGCCGGACGAGCTGAAGCAGGCCTACGACGTCTGCCTCGAGGCGCAGGGAGCCGGGCTTGCGGCGGTGCGTGCGGGCGTGTCGGGCCAGGAGGCCGACGCTGCGGCACGCGACCGGATCGCGGCAGCGGGCTTCGGCAAGGCGTTCGGCCACGGCCTCGGCCACGGGGTCGGGATGCTCGTGCACGAGGCGCCGACGCTGCGCCCGGAGTCGGAGGACGTGCTCGAGCCCGGCAACGTCGTCACGGTCGAGCCGGGCATCTACTTGAGCGGCCGCGGCGGGATCCGGATCGAGGACCTCGTCGTCGTCCGCGAGGACGGCGCCGAGGTGCTCACGCCGTTCACGAAGGAGCTGGTCGCCGTTTCCTGAGCTACGCTGGCGCGCGTGGCTGAGACCGTCTCCACGAACCAGTTTCGGAACGGCATGCACATCTCGCTCGACGGCGAGACGTGGCGGATCGTCGAGTTCCAGCACGTCAAGCCGGGCAAGGGTGGCGCGTTCGTCCGGACGAAGCTGAAGAGCCTGGACTCGGGCGCCGTCGTCGACCGAACGTTTCGCGCGGGCGAGCGGTTCACGCGCGTCCACACAGAGGTCAAGAACGTCCAGTACCTCTACGACGCGGGCGACGACGTCGTGTTCATGGACGGCGAGACGTACGAGCAGACGAGCCTGCCGCGCTCGACCGTCGTGGAGGCGCTCGACTTCCTCCAGCCGTCGAGCATGGTGCAGATGCTGACGGTGGACGGCCGCCCTGCCGGAGTCCAGCTGCCGGCGTCGGTCGAGCTCCAGGTGACGGAGACCCAGCCCGGCGTCAAGGGCGACACGATCTCGAACGTGACGAAGCCCGCGACCCTGGAGACCGGCGCGACCGTCCAGGTGCCGCTGTTCGTGAACGTGGGCGACCGGATCAAGGTCGACCCGCGCGAGCGCCGCTACATCTCGCGGGCGTAGCGCTGGTCCCGGCGCACAGCCTCACAAAAACGTGGGAGGATTCGCGCCAGACGTTGCGCGTCCCGTGATGCCCGGAGAGACAACCTCGGAACGCGAAACTGCTGCCTCCGTCGAGATTCCGCAGTACTCACTCCTGCAGAACCTGGCCGTCTGGGCCGCCGCCGCCCTCCCGATGGGGGTGCTGGCCTAGCTCGTCGCTCCGGTCCTCGAGGACCACTTCACCGGGGAGGCGAACGTGCCCCTGGTGAAGGCGCTGCTTCTCTTGCTGACCGCCGGCCTGATCTGGCAGTTCGTGCTCGTGGTCGTCCTCGTGCGGCGCGAGCAAGGGACCCTCCGATGGTCGGCGGTGCGGGAGGCGCTATGGCTCCGTTCCCCGCGCGATCCGAACAGCGGCCGCCGCGGCGGGCGGGTGTGGCTCGTCCTGATCCCCCTGTTTGTCCTCTTCTACCTCGAGGGGTTCCTTCCGGAGCCTTGGAAGTCGGAGAACCGCGATTTTGCGAAGTTCCTCGACTCCGACGCCGGCAAGCACTTCTTCAGCGGCGCGTGGGGCTGGTTCGCCGTCATCGTCGTCCTCTCGCTCTTCAACACGGTGCTCGGCGAGGAACTGCTCTTCCGCGGGTTCCTCCTTCCGCGCATGAACCGGACGTTCGGACGCTGGGACTGGCTTGCCAACGGGGTGCTCTTCGCGGCTTACCATCTCCACGAGCCGTGGGTGTTCCTGTCGCCGCTCGCGGACGCCGTCGTCCTCGCCTACCCGACGAAGCGCTACCGGAGCGCCTGGATCGGGATCGCGGTCCACAGCGCGCAGAGCGTCGTGATCGTGATCGTCGTCTTGACGCTCGTCGTTTGAGCCCTCCTAGGTCGAGGTCTCGACGACCGGGTACGCGGCTCGGCCGTCGAGGCAGTCGGCGGCGTAGAGCGCGACTCCGACGTCGCCGGTCCAGAGCGAGTAGCGGCCGCGCCCGCGCTGCTCCCGCGCACGGTCGACCTGGCCGAGCGCGTGGACGGCGAAGCCTCGCGCCCGCTCGAGCCAGCGCTCGTCGCCCGTCCGCTCGAAGACCTTGAGGAACGCGTAGCCGTTCCCGGCGGTGCCGTGGCAGATGCAGGGGCCCTTCTCCATCCCGGCCGGTCCGGCGTCCCAGGCGAGCTCGGCGCCCGCGAGCAGCAGCTCCTCGTCGAGGTATGACGCCGCCGAGGCGACGATGCCGGGCGCCCCGCAGTCCCACTGGACCCGGATCTGGCCGTCGCTCGCGACGAGTTCTTCGCCTTCTGCCATCGGCCAGTTCGCACGATCGCCCTCGACGACCGCGGTCCCCGTGAGCACCTCGCCCGTCTCACGCACCAAAGCCTCGCGCCGACTCGTCCCGAGCAGTTCGCCGCCCTGGAGCAGCTCGAGGACGTTCCCGACGACGCCGTGCGGCGGAGCGAGGCCGCGATAGGAATCGCCGTACAGCCGCTGCGTCCAGAGCCGGTCGGTCCGTCGCCGCCAGAGCGCCTCGGCGCTCTCGCGCCACGCGTCGGCCCAGCGTTCCTCGCCGGTCCAGTCGAGCATCGCGCGCGCGGCGAGCATCGTGCCCGGCGTGCCCCACATGAGCTCGTCCGGCTCGGTCTCGACGTTCTCCCGGACGCGGGCGAGAAGGGCGTCCGCGAGGTCGTCGCTCGGCGCGAGCGCGTATGCGACCACGATGATGCCGCTCTCCCCGGTCAGGAGCGCCGCCGGAGCATGCGCCGGGAGCTCGATCCCCCGTGCGAAGTCGGGCTCGCCACGCCACAGCTCCAGCGTGCGCAGCGCGGCGGACGCGAGATCGAGCCGGCTCTCCGCGTAGCCGCGTCGCCGCAGAGCGTCGAGCGCCCAGACGACTCCCGCCGCGCCGACGTAGAGGTTCTTGAGCGGCAGCGGACACGTCCACGCGTCCCACTCGTCGGCCGGCCACAGGCCCTCGGGGTCGAAGGCCTGGTCAGCGTCCGCGACGATCTCGCGGATCGCGTTACGTACGTGCGCGTCGTCCCACGCCTTGTCCGTGAGCGGCTCGAACGCCTCCGGCCGGTAGAGCACGCCCGCGATCCTAGGCCTCGGCCTCGGCCGGGGCGCCGCCCTGCAGCGTCCGGATCTGCCGGACCCAGAGCGCGCCGAGATTCGTCAGGATCACGATCAGACCGGCGACGACGAGGGTCGTCTCGACGCCCACCGCCTGCGCGATCGGGCCGACCAGGACGAGGCCGAGGGGGCGGAGCACAGACGATCCCATCCAGTCGTACGCAGCGACCCGCGACAGTGCGTGGCGGGGCACGTGCTGCTGCATCGTCGTCGCCCACAGGGCGTCGGCGAACGCGATCGCGATCCCGGAGAGGACCTCCGTGGCCGCGATTAGCGGCGCAGGCGCGGCCGCGGCCAGCAGGAACAGGCTGGGCGTCGTGCCGAGCACGAGCGTGAAGGCGGCGACCAGCGGCCGCTGCGGCCGGACCCGGAGCGCGATGAGGTTTCCGATCACTGTTCCGACCCCGAACGAGCTTACGATCAAGGCCCAGGAACCGGCCCCGCCGAGCGACTCCCTCGCGACCACCGGCCCGAGCACGCTGAACGTCGCGAGCGAGACGAGCTGGAAGATCGCGAAGTCGACGATCGAGATCCAGAGCCAGTCGCGAGAGCGCACCTCCCGCCAGCCTTCGGCGAGCTCGCGGAAGAAGCTTGTCCGCTCGGCAGGCGCGTAACCCATCGGCCGCATGCGCGCGATCAGTGCCGCGCCGACGAGGAAGGTGAGCGCGTCGCCGAGGATGGCCCACCCCGAGCCGACGGTCACGACGACAGCGCCGGCGATCGCAGGCCCGAGGATCTGCCCGATCGAGAGCGTGAGGAAGTTGAGCGCGTTGGCCTGCTGTAGCCGCTCGGGCGACACGATCTGCGGAATCAGGCCCACCGTCGCGGGGCGGAAGAACGCGGTCGCGGTCCCGTGGACGATCTGCAGGACGACGATCTGCCAGATTCCGGCCGTGTCGGTTATCAGCAGGAGACCAAGGACGGTCTGGCTCCCGAAGCGGACGACGTGCGAGAGCACCATCAGACGCTCGCGTGGGACGCGGTCGGCCCAGACGCCGCCGGCCAGCACGAACACGACCATCGGCAGGATCCGGGCCATCAGCACGACCCCGAGCTCCGTCGGCGAGCCCCCGAGTTCGAGCACGGCGAAGGCGATCGCGACCGGAACGAGTCCGTCGCCGATCACGGAGATTGTCTGGGCGGTGAAGAGCAGCCGAAAGTCCCGCTCGCGCAGCGCGGCGAACGAGTCCGTGACGGCAACCCGGACCGACACCTCCGCGTAGCTAAGCACCGTCTGCTGCCAGCAGGAAGCGCTCGCGCGGCGGGTTCGTGCGGGAGGCTGCCGCGCTAGGCTCCCTGCCGATGCCGGCCCTGGCCGACACGACCGTTCGCCTGCTCGCGCAAGACCCCCTGGCCGGCCGCGTGCCGACCGCCGAGCTGCTGGGGCTCGCGGAGCTGCTCGATGGGGCCGGATTCGCGTATCTGGAGGTCTCGGGAGGCGGCGTCTTCGACAGCGCCGTCCGCCGCGGCGTCGAGAGCCCGTGGGAGCGGATCCGCGCGATCAAGGCCCGGGTCAAGACCCCCCTCGGGCTCGCGCTGCGCGGCCGGTTCCTGGTCGGCTCGCGCCCGGTCGACGGCGAGTTCGCCCGGCGCTTCGTCGCGTCCGCGGCCGAGAACGGGATCCACGTCTTCCGCCTGCACGACCCGCTCAACGACGTCTCGAACCTGCGGGAGGCGGCCGAGGCGATCCAGACCGCCGGCGGCGAGCTCGAGGCCGGCCTCATCTACAGCCCCGGCCGCACCGGCGAGACCAACGCGATCGTCGAGCAAGCGCGGAAGCTGCCGGAGCTCCAGGCGGCGCGCGTCGTCTTGAACGACCCGACCGGGTCGCTCCAGCCGCATCGGGTGCACGAGCTCGTCGAGCGCGTGGCGGAGGCGAGCGGGCTGCCGGTCGGTCTCTACTGCCAGGGCGCCGGGGGGAATGCTCTCGCGGCCGCAATCGAGGCCGTGCGCGCGGGAGCCGACCTCGTCGCGTGCGCGGTCTACCCGGTCGCGCTCGTGCTACACCGGGTCTCCGGCGAGTCGCTGGCCGAGGCGCTGGCCGGGCTCGGCTTCGACTCCGGCGTCGACGTCCAGAGGCTCTGGCAGGTCTCCGATGAAGTCGACGAGCTGATCGGCGACGACCCCGTCACGCCCCTCGCGCCGCGGATCGCGGTTCGCGCCGCGGAGCACGACCTTCCCGCGGGTCTGATCGCGGCGCTCGACGCGAGCCTGCGCGCACAGGGCGCCGGCGACCGCCTCGACGAGGTGCTCGACGAGCTGGGCCGGATCCGCGCCGAAGTCGGAGCGCCGCCGCTCGCGGCCCCGATCGGCCAGATCCTCGGCTCGCAGGCGCTCGTGAACGTCCTCTCGGCGAGCCGCTACCAGACCTTCATCGACGAGTTGAGGGCGCTCGTCCAGGGTGAGTGGGGGAGCCCGCCCGGGCCGATCGATCCGGCGATCCGGCGCGCGGCCGACCTCACGTCGGACGGAGGTCCGAGCGAGCTCCAGGCGCCGCCGCTGCAGGAGGTGCGCGAGGAGGCGAAGGGTCTCGCCGCGAGCGAGGAAGAGCTGCTCCTGCTGGGGCTGTTCGGCGAGGAGGCCGAGCCGCTCCTAGAGTCCATCCGCGGACGCGGGCGCGACGACTCGCCGACCGCAGGCGTCGAGCAGGGCCGGGCGGAACGGATTCGCGAGGTCGTCCGAGTCGTCCAGGAGACGGGTGTCGGCGAGATCACGATCGAGGAGGCCGGGATGCGCGTATCCGTCAAGCGCACCCCCGAGCGCTTCGAAGGCACATTGCCGCCTGGCCCCGAGGCACCCCTCGATGCGACCGAGGGCGGGCCCCCGCCGTCGCCGGACGGGACGGTCCGCGTCGAGGCGCCGATGGTCGGCACCTTCTACCGTGCGCCCCAGCCGGGCGCGCCCCCCTTCGTGGAGGAAGGCGACGTCGTCGCGCCGGGGCAGACGCTGTGCATCCTGGAAGCGATGAAGCTGATGAACGAGATCAAGGCCGAGGTCGAGGGCACCGTCCGCCGCATCCACGTCGAGAACGCCCAGCCCGTCGAGTACGGCCAGCTCCTGTTCGAGCTCGAGCCGTTGCTCGACCGCCCGTTCGACGCGGTTTAGTGGCCGATGTTTTCCCGCGTCCTGATCGCGAACCGCGGCGAGGTCGCGGTCCGGGTGATCCGCGCGCTGCACGAGCTCGGCGTCGAGGCCGTCGCGGTCTACTCGACCGCCGACTCGGACGCGCTGCACGTGCGCCTGGCCGACCGCGCGGTCTGCATCGGGCCGCCGCCGGCGGCCGAGAGCTACCTGAAGATTCCGTCGGTCATCGCCGCCGCCGAGACGACCGGCTGCGAAGCCGTCCATCCGGGTTGGGGCTTCCTCGCCGAGAACTCGGCCTTCGCGCACGCGTGCGAGGAGCAGGAGCTCGTCTTCATCGGGCCGACCGCGGACGTGATGGCGCGCATGGGCGACAAGACCCGCGCGAAGACCGAGCTGCGCGAGGCCGGAGTGCCGCTCGTCCCGGGCACCGAGGATCCGACGACGCTGGAGGAGGCGCGCGCCGTGGCGTCCGAGCTGGGCTATCCGGTGCTGCTGAAGGCGTGTGCCGGCGGCGGCGGGAAGGGAATGCGGCTCGTCCGCGCGCCGGAGGACCTCGAGGACGCGTTCCTGAGCGCCTCGGCCGAGGCGGACGCGGCCTTCGCGGACGGGAGCATCTACATCGAGAAGGCCGTCGATCCCGCCCGTCACGTCGAGGTGCAAGTGCTCGCCGACGGCGCCGGCGGCGTTCTGACGATGGGCGAGCGGGAATGCTCGATCCAGCGCCGCCACCAGAAGCTAATCGAGGAGTCGCCGTCGCCCGCTCTCGACGACGTCAAGCGCGAGGCGATGGAGGCGGCGGCCGAGCGCGCCGCCGTTGCGATCGGCTACCGCAACGCGGGCACCTTCGAGTTCTTGCTCGGGCCCGACGGCAGCTTCTCGTTCATCGAGCTCAACTGCCGGCTGCAGGTGGAGCACCCCGTCAGCGAGCTGGTGACCGGCATCGACATCGTGCGCGAGCAGCTGCGCGTTGCGTCGGGCGAGCGGCTCGTGGCAACCGGGCGGGCCCCGCGGTCCGGTCACGCGTTGGAGGTGCGCATCAACGCCGAGGACCCCTCGCGTGACTTCGCTCCGGCGCCCGGAACCGTCGAACGCTTTCGGCCGCCGCTCGGCCCCGGTGTCCGCGTCGACACGCACGTCCACGACGGGGCGGTCGTGCCGCCGTATTACGACTCGCTGCTGGGCAAGGTGATCGTCGTGGACGCGGACCGCCCGGCCGCGATCGCCCGCGCGCTTCGTGCGCTCGGCGAGCTCGAGGTGCGCGGGATCCCGACGACGCGCGAGGCGGCGATCGACATCCTTCGCAGCGAGCAGTTCCAGAGCGGGCGCTACTCGACGAGCTTTCTCGCCGAGGCCGGTGCGGGCCTCGCCGCGTTGGCGGAGTCATGACGAGCGAGCTCGTGGTCCCGGGCGAGGGCGGCAGCGTCACAGTGACGCCGGGCGCGCTCACCCAGATCGTCGTCGGGGCAGCGGAGTCAGTCGCGGGCGCCCGGGTCCGGCGGCGGCGCAGGGGCCTCGACGTGACGGTCGCGGACGGTCGGGCCCGCGTTCAGCTGGAGCTCGCCGCGCGGTACGGGGTCGTCCTGCCGGAGCTCGCGCGAGGCGTCCAGGAAAGCGTCGCGGAGGCGCTCCGGGCGATGTGCGGCGTCGATGTGGAGCGCATCGACGTGTCCGTCGAGGAGCTCGACTGATGGCAGGCCGCCGCGCCGCCCGCCGGACCGCGCTCTTCGTCCTGTACCAGTGGGACGTGACGGGACGGCCGCTCGCATCGCTGTACGAGGGCGACGTGGATCCGTACGCACGCGAGACGGCGGAGGCGGTTGCCGCGCGAGCCGAGGAGCTCGACCGGCGGATCAGCGCGGCCGCGGAGGGCGACTGGCCGGCGGAGCGCCTGGGCGCCGTCGAGCGGAACGTGCTCCGGATCGCCGTCCACGAGCTGGACGCGGAGGAGATCCCCGACGAGGTCGCGATCGCCGAGGCCGTTGCGCTGGCGAAGCGCTACGCGAGCGAGGATGCGGGGCGGTTCGTCAACGGCGTGCTCGCACGGATCGCGAGGGAAAAGGAACCCGCCTGAGCCGGCGCTTGCGACGGCGTCGTCAGGCCGTGTGGGCTTTGCCCGCGCGGCCGTCTGAATCGACCGGTCGACCCGCTGGAATCAGGAAGATTCGGCTATGAGCGCCGAGGAGAGGCTTGAGCGCGCTGAGGAGCTACTCGCGAAGCTCGAGGCGTCCCGGGCGCGGCTGGAGCAGACCGACGACCCGGAGACGGCGATCGAGGTGCTGACTGAGCTGGCGGAGCTGGCGAAGGAGATCGAGGCGGAGATCACACGCGCGAAGAGAGAGGCCGAGGCCGAGGTCGAGGGCGATGCGGAAGCCTGAGGAGCTGCGCGAGCTGGTCGAGTCGTTCCTGGCGGAGCTCGCGCTCACGCCGGAGCTCGGCGGCCTCCAGGAGGCGATGCGGTACTCGCTCGACGGAGGCGGCAAGCGGCTCCGGCCCGTGCTCTGCCTCGCAATCGGCGAGGCCGCCGGCGCCGAGCCCGAGCGCCTGCTTCCCGCGGCCGCGGCCGTCGAGCTCGTGCACACGTTCTCGCTCGTCCACGACGACCTTCCGTCGCTCGACGACGACGCGATCCGCCGCGGACGGCCGAGCACGCACGCGCAGTTCGGCGAAGGGCTCGCCGTGCTCGCGGGCGACGCACTGCTGACCGAGGCCTTCCGGCTCGCGCTGTCGTACCCGAGCCCTGCCGTCGCGCGCGAGCTCGCGCAGGCGACGCTCGGGATGATCGGCGGGCAGTTCCTCGACCTCTCCGGCGAGCGGGACCTCGCCGAGCTGCACCGGCTCAAGACGGCGCAGCTGTTCGAGGCGGCTGCTGGATGTGCTCTCGCCGCCGCGCAGATTCCCGAGAGCACGCACGCCCCCTGGCTCGCGTTCGCGCGCGAGCTCGGCTTGCTGTTCCAGATCGTCGACGACGTCCTCGACGGCGACGGCTACGCGGCCGAGCACGGGACTGAGGGCGCACGCGCGCTCGCGGATGCGGCGGCAGCCCGCGCCCACGAGCTGTTGGACTCGATCGACGCCGACACGAGCGTCCTGGGCGAGCTCGTCGACGGGACCGTCGCCAGAGCTTGAGCCGCCCGGCGCCCTCAATCCTCGCCGTGGCCAGCGGGAAAGGCGGCGTCGGCAAGTCGACGATCAGCCTGAACGTGGCGCTCGCGCTCGCCGCGCGCGGCAGTGCGGTCGGCCTACTCGACGCCGACGTCTACGGCCCCGACATCCCGTTGATGGTGAACCTGAAGCGCGAGGAGCCGCTCGACCGGTGGCTCCTCGGCCGCGCCCGGGGGCCGGTCGAGCTCGAGCCGGTGCGGCGGCACGGCATCGAGATCATGTCCGTCGGCTTCCTCCTCGCCGAGCGGCAGGCGTTGCCGATGGGAGCCATGCTGTTGCAGGCGGCGTTGCGCCAGCTTGCGGTGGACGTTCGGTGGGGCGCGCTCGACTACCTCGTCGTCGACCTGCCGCCCGGCACGGCCGACCTCCAGCAAGAGCTGGTGCAGCTGCTCGACCTCTCCGCCGCGGTCGTCGTCGTCGGGCCGCAGGACGTGGCCCACCTGGACGCGCGCAAGGTTCTCGCGATGTTCCGTGACCGCGGCGTCCCGGTGCTCGGCGGGATCGAAAACATGACCGAGCTTTCGTGTCCCCACTGCGGCGAGCCGATCGCGATCTTCCCGCAGGTTCGGGACGAACGCTCGATCTGGGCCGAGGGCGTTACCAAGCTGGGCTCGATTCCGTTGGATCCAGTGATCGCTCGCGCCGGCGACGGCGGCCTGCCTGCTGTCGTCTCCGACCCCGACGGCCCGCAAGCCCAGGCATTCCGCGCGCTGGCCGATCGAATCGCGACCGAGCTCGAGCGACTCCGCGCCGCCTGAACCAGTGTCCGTCCGGGGCGGACGGCATCCTCGTCGCATGGCGACGATCGATCAGGCCGTCCTGCTCGAGCTCGACCTGCACCCGCACTCGACCGTCGAAGAGCTCTCCGATCGCCTTCGCAGCGAAGCGCACGCCGTCCGCCGCTGGCTGCGCGCCCACGAGGGCTGGCTCGTCGTGCGCGAGGCGATGGGACAGGCGCGCTGGCGGCTCTCGCCGCTGGGCGAGCGCTTCCTGGCCGCACTGGACTAGGCAGGGCCGAACAACTGGCGCCGAGCGGGCGCGACACTACCCTTTCGCCCGTGAAGAAGCGGCTCGACGTCGTGCTGGTCGAGCGCGGGCTGGCCGAGAGCCGCGCCCAGGCGCAGGCCCTCGTCCTCGCCGGGCGCGTCCGCGGCCACTCGAAACCAGGCTCGCAGGTCGAGGAGGACGCGGAGCTCGAGGTCGAGCGGCCGCCGCAGTACGTCTCGCGCGGCGGCGAGAAGCTCGCCCACGCCCTGGACGCGTTCCACGTCGACCCCGCCGGCCGCGATGCGATCGACGTCGGCGCGTCGACCGGCGGCTTCACCGACGTCCTGCTCCAGCGCGGCGCGGCCCGGGTGATCGCACTCGACGTCGGCTACGGCCAGCTGCACCCGCGCGTCCGCGACGACCCTCGCGTCACCGTGCTCGAACGCACGAACGCCCGCGAGCTCCGTGAGCTCCCGTTCGCGCCCGACCTGGTCACCTGCGACG
>JBKOXJ010000063.1:0-6752 GCA_046724905.1 Actinomycetota bacterium
GCACCGCTGCGACCGGCGCCGCCGCACTCACCGAGACCGGCAAGGGCGACGTGTCGCTGATCATCCTCGACCTCATGCTCCCGGACATCGACGGGATCGAGGTCTGCCGCCGGATCCGCAAGAGCTCGGACGTCCCGATCCTGATGCTGACCGCACGCGACGAGGACGTCGACAAGATCATCGGGCTCGAGGTCGGCGCCGACGACTACCTGACGAAGCCGTTCAACCCGCGCGAGCTGGTGGCCCGGGTCAAGTCGATCCTGCGGCGCGCGACGCCGGAGCGGCGCCAGGTCGAGAGCGCGCAGATCCGGCACGGCGACCTCATTGTGGACGCAGGCCGGCGCGAGGTGCGGGTCGGCGAGGAGGAGATCCAGCTCGCGCCCAAGGAGTTCGACCTGCTCTGGGAGCTGCTCGACCACCGCGGGCTCGTGCTCACGCGCGACCAGCTGCTCGAGCGCGTCTGGGGCTACACGTTCGCCGGGGACACGCGGACCGTCGACGTCCACGTCCGCCAGCTCCGCCGGAAGCTCGGCGAGGCCTCGCCGATCGTCACGGTCTGGGGTGTCGGCTACAAGGTCGCTCCCACCCGCGACGCGGCCTGAGGCGACGCTTGCGGCGCCGACCATCAGGACGTGCGGGCTGTGCCCGCGCGTCCGTCTGCAATGACCGGTCGACCCGATGGACGTGACCGGGGACGCGGCCTGAGGCGACGCTTGCGGCGCCGACCATCAGGACGTGCGGGCTCTGCCCGCGCGTCCGTCTGAAATGACCGGTCGACCCGATGGACGTGACCGGGGACGCCCGTAACCTTTAGGGCCGGACGATGTTCCGGTCGCTTCGTTTCCGCATAACGGCCCTGTTCCTGGCGGGGATCGTGCTCGCCGGATTGGTCGCGACCGTGATCGCGATCGAGCTGTTCCAAGACTACGCGCACGACCAGAAGGTCGCAGAGCTGAGGCGTGAGGCCAGAGGGCTGGCGGCGCTGTACGCACAGCAGGCCCTCGCGCGCATGGACAACCGCAACGAGCCGTCGCCGACCCCTCCGTCGAAGCTCGAGGCCGTGACCGGCGACTACGTCTACTACGTCGGCGGCGACATTTTTCTCGGGCTGAACAAAGGGCTGACCCGCCTGCCGGACAAGACGGTCAACTGGCGGGCGGGCCGTGTGATCACATTCGAGCTCGTCCCGCCGGGCAGGGACCGGACGTTCCTCGCGGTCGCCCACCCGCTCAGGCTGGAGCGCGGAGGCCAGTCGTTCGGGGCGCTCGTCGTCGCGACGCCGAAGGCGGCGCTGCGCAGCAGGTCGGTGACGCTCGTCGAGCGGCTCGCGCTCGCGTTCATCGGCGGGCTCCTCGTCGCCGGCGCGCTCGGCTGGTACGTCTCGCGCCGCGTGACCGGGCCGCTGCTCGCGCTCTCGCGGGCGGCCGACGAGGTCGCAGAGGGCCACTACGCCGTCGCGGTCCCGCGCGTCGCCGGCGGCGACGAGGTCGCGCATCTCTCGGAGCGCTTCCGCCAGATGGCGACCCGCCTCGCCGAGGTCGACGAGCTCGAGCGGAACTTCCTGATGTCGGTGTCGCACGAGCTGCGGACGCCGCTGACCGCGATTCGCGGGCATGTGGACGCCCTGCGCGAGGGCGTGCTGCAGGACCCGGCTGCGCAGGCCGAGTCGCTGAACGTGATCGCCGCCGAGACCGATCGTCTGGCTCGGCTCGTCAACGACGTCCTCGACCTGGCGAAGCTCGACACGCGCCGGTTCACGCTCCTCCACGAGGAGGTGGACATGGGTCGCCTCTGCGAGCAGGCGTACACGGCCTTCGGCGAGGAGGCGCGCCGGCGCGGCATCGACTACCACCAGGAAATGCGGGCTCGGCCTGTAATCGTGTCGGACGGCGACCGCGTGCTCCAGATCATCTCGAACCTGCTCTCGAATGCCTTCCGCTGGACGCCGAACGGAGGGCGGATCGAGCTCACGCTCGGGACTGCGAACGGCACGGTCCACGTCGACGTCGAGGACTCCGGGCCCGGGATCGAGCCCGACGAGCGCGATCGGATCTTCCGGCCGTTCTTCTCGCAGGACGGCGGCGGGACCGGGCTCGGGCTGACGATCGCACGCGAGCTCGCGAACGCCCTCGGCGGCCGCATCGATGTCGAGAGCGAGCCGGGCGAGGGCAGCCGGTTCCAGCTCGTGCTCCCGGCGGAGCCGGCCTAGCGTCATGGCGACGGCGCAGAGTTCCGAGATCGTCCGGCTGCCGGCCGCTCGGCGGTCGGTCGGCAGGGCCGCAGTCGCGGCGCTTCGGCCGCGTCAGTGGTCGAAGAACCTACTGGTCTTCGCCGGGATCATCTTCGGGGCGAAGATCGGCGACCCTGTGCGGTGGCTCGAGGCTGTGGCCGCCTTTTTCGCCTACTGCGCCGCCTCGAGCGCGGCCTACCTCGCCAACGACGTGCGCGACGCCGACGAAGACCGCAAGCACCCCGTCAAGCGCGACCGGCCCGTTGCGCGCGGCGAGCTGCCTGCACGGGTGGCACTCGCGCTCGCCGGCGTGCTGACGGCGGCCGCGGTGGCCGTCGCGGCCGCGTTGGGCCCGGCGTCGGTGCTCTTCCTCGTCGGCTTTCTCATGATCCAGGCGGCATACACGCTCGGCCTAAAGCACGTCGTGCTGGTTGACGTGATGGCGATCGGCGCGCTGTTCGTGATCCGCGCCGCGGCCGGTGCCGAGGCCGTCGACGTGCGCATCTCGCCGTGGCTCCTCATCTGCACCGCGCTGCTCGCGCTGTTCCTCGCACTGGCCAAGCGTCGGGGGGAGCTCGTCCTCGTCGGCGCGGCGGCCGTCCCCGGCCGGCCGGTGCTCGAGGGCTACTCGCTCGAGCTCGTCGACCAGCTCGTCTCGGTCGTCGCGGCGTCGACGCTAATCGCGTACGCGCTGTACACGCTGGAGTCGCCCGGAGGCGACGCGATGATGGCGACGATCCCGTTCGTGCTCTTCGGGGTCTTCCGCTACCTACTCCTCGTGCACAGGCACGATCTCGGCGAGGAGCCTGAGCGCGTGCTGCTCACGGACCGCCCGATCATCCTGACGGTGGTGGGCTGGGCCCTCGTGTCAGCCGTGATCTTGGCTGTCAGCTAGCCGTTGTTGCGGCGCTCTTCGATGCGGTAGACGACGGCGTCGCTCGAGCTGGAGAGGCTCTGCTCGAGCCGGCCGAGCCGCTCGTCGACGCCCTTCCAGCCGGAGCTGACGAGGTCGACGAGCAGCGCCAGGTCGTCGACGCGCGCGAACCGCTCGGCCAACAACTCACCCTCGAGCCGCTCCAGCCGACGGATCGCCTGGCCCATCAGGCCGCGTACTTCGGCCAGCTGCCGCGCGACCGGGAGCGCCTCGGCGCGGATGCCCTGCTGGACGGCCTCTTCGACGCGCGCCGGAAGCCCGGTCTCGAGCTCGGCCGTCGACTGCGCGAGCCCTTCGATCGCCTCGCGCGCGCGTTGCAGCGCGGCCTCGAGATCGGCCGGCTCGGGGCGGCCCTGGCGGGCCTCCGAGAGCCGTTCCTTGGCCCGCTCGACGGCGCCGTCGTCCACGATCAGCAAGGGTAACGTGCCCGTCGGATGAACACCCGCGAGCTCGACTACGAGCTGCCGCAGGAGCTGATCGCGCAGCATCCGGCCGACCGGCGGGACGCGTCGCGCCTGCTCGTCTACGAGCGTTCGAGCGGCGCGGTGCGGCACAGGCGCTTCGACGAGTTCCCGGACGATGTACCCGAGGGCACGCTGGTCGTGGTCAACGACACGCGCGTCGTGCCCGCGCGGATCCCGATCGAGAGCCCGCGCGGCGAGGTGCTGCTGCTCGAGCGGCTGGGCGAGAACGGCCTCTGGGAGGGGCTCGCGCGTCCTACGCGGCGGCTGAGGCCCGGCCGTCGTTACGGGCCGGTCGAGCTGCTGGAGCACCTCGGGGAGGGGCGCTGGCGGCTGCGGCTCGAGGGCGAGCCGGCAGGGGAGACGCCGCTACCGCCGTACATCACCGAGCCGCTCGAGGATCCGGAGCGCTATCAGACGGTGTATGCGCGCGAGGCGGGGTCGGCCGCGGCACCGACAGCGGGACTGCACTTCACGCCCGAGCTGGTGGGGCGGCTCGACGTCGAGCGCGTGACGCTGCACGTGGGGCTCGACACGTTCCGGCCGGTTGCGGTGGAGGACCTCGCGGAGCACCGCCTGCACGGCGAGCGCTACGAGGTACAGCCGGAGGCGTGGGAGCGGATCCGGTCGGCGGAGCGCATCCTCGCCGTCGGCACGACGACCGTGCGAGTGCTCGAGACGCTGGCGCGGGGAGGGCCGCTCGTGGGCCGCACCGACCTGTTCGTGACCCCCGGCTTCGAGTTCCTGCGCACGGACGCACTGCTGACGAACTTCCACCTGCCCCGCTCGACGCTGCTCGCGCTGGTGATGGCGTTCGCGGGCGTCGAGGAGACCCGCGCGCTCTACCGGACCGCGATCGCGGAGCGGTACCGGTTCTACTCGTTCGGCGACGCGATGCTGGTGCTGTGACGCAACGAGGTGCGAGTCCGGCCAGCGGTGCCGACGTTCCCGCCGGGGACGAAGAGTCACGCTCTCGACACTCGTCGGGCACGGACAGGAGCGTCGCGCGCCGGTACGCTCGCAGCGGGAGCGAGGGTGGCCCGCTCACCCCACCCGGGTGGGGGTGTTTGGGGACATGACCTCGTTTGACCTGCGCGCGGTGGACGGGGCTGCTCGGGCCGGTGTGTTACGGACGGCCCACGGCGACGTGCCGACGCCGGCCTTCATGCCGGTCGGGACCAAGGCGACCGTCAAGAGCGTCGACCCGGACGAGCTCATGGCGCTCGGCGCGACGATCGTCCTCGGCAACACCTACCACTTGCACTTCCGTCCCGGAGCCGACGTGATCGCGGAACTCGGCGGCCTCCACCGCTTCATGGCCTGGGACGGGCCGATCCTGACCGATTCCGGCGGCTTCCAGGTCTTCTCGCTGCGCGACACGATCCTCGGTCTCGACGACCACGGCGTCACGTTCCGGTCGGTCTACGACGGCGCGGCCGCCCGCTTCACCTCCGAGCTGGCAGCCGACATCCAGGCCAAGCTCGGCTCCGACATCGCCATGTGCCTCGATGCCGTGCCGCCGTACGACGTCGGTCGGAAAGAGCTCGAGCGGGCGGTACGCCTCACGTCGGCGTGGGCGCGCCGGCAGCGCGAGGCGCCGCGTCCGCCCGGACAGCTCCTGTTCGGCATCGCGCAGGGGGCCAGCGACCCCGAGCTCCGCCGCCGCTCGGTCGCCGAGCTCACGGAGCTCGACCTCGACGGCTACGCCCTGGGCGGCCTCGCGATCGGCGAGGAACGCGAGCTGATGTTCGAGACGACGGCTTGGGCTGCCGACCTGCTGCCGCGCGACAAAGCCCGCTACTTCATGGGCATCGGAGACCCCGAGGGAGTCCTCGAAGTGATCGCGCGCGGCATCGACATCTTCGACTGCGTGTTGCCGACGCGGACGGCCCGCACCGGCAGTGCGCTCACATGGGAGGGCCGCCTCAACCTCCGCAACGCCTGCTTCGCGCGCGATCAGCGTCCGCTCGACGAGGATTGCACCTGTCCGGCCTGCTCGCGCTTCACGCGCGCGTACCTGCGCCACCTCGTCAACCAGGAGGAGCTGTTGGGCTTGCGCCTGCTCTCGCTGCATAATCTTCGCTTCGTCCTCGACCTCGTCGCCGGCGCGCGCACCGCGATCGAGCAGGGCAGGCTCGACGCCTTCAAGGCTGCGGCGCTCGACCGGCTCGCGACGGCGACAGCGGAGGCCCTGTGATCGTCGACTTCATTCCCTTGCTCCTGCTCGTCGGCCTCTTCTGGCTGCTGCTGATCCGCCCGCAGCGCCGCCGCGCGGCCGCCCAGCACGCGCTCCAGGACACGCTCGAGGTCGGCGACGAGGTCCTGACCGTCGGCGGCGTCTACGGGACGATCCGAGAGCTCTCGGACGAGGACGCGATGCTCGAGATCGCGCCGGGAACGCTGGTCAAGGTCGATCGGCGCGCAATCGCCGCGCGTCCCGCCGAGCTCGAGCCGTCGGCCGCTGCCGATCCCCAGAACCCTGGCTAATCTGGGGCTTCACAGCATGTCATCCCGCCGTTCGCATCTGATCCTGATGGGTCTGATCGGGGCCGCCCTCGTCGGCGTGCTCCTGCTCGCCGTTCCCGGCTCGCCCATGCACAAGAAGCCGACGCTCGGCCTCGACCTGCAGGGCGGGCTCGAGGTCGTGCTGAAGGCCGTGCCGCCGAAGGGCCGGAAGCTGACGAGCAGCGATCTCGACCGCTCCGTCACGATCATCCGGAACCGCATCGACAAGCTGGGCGTGGCCGAGCCGGTCGTCGCGAAGCAGGGGTCAGACCAGATCTCGATCCAGCTCGCCGGCGTCCGCGACATCCGGCGCGCAACGGAGTTGATCGGCAAGACTGCGCAGCTCGAGTTCTACGACCTCGAGGTCGACCTCGTGCCGCCGTCGATCTCGCAGGGCCAGCCGGTGGCCTCGGACAGCCTCTACAGCCTGCTTTCGCGCGTCCAGTCCGAGACGAACGGCGGCAAAGCCGAGCAGTGGTACCTGTTCAACAACAAGAAGCTCGTGGCGGGCCCGGCGCCGACTCGCGCGGCCGTCCTGAACACGAAGAAGGCGAAGCAGGCAATCGCAGGCGCAGCGCAGGAGGGCATCCTCCCCTCGGGGAAGAAGGCGAAAGCAAAGGCC
>JBKOXJ010000097.1:0-5294 GCA_046724905.1 Actinomycetota bacterium
ATCCTGCAGGGCACGTACCAGACCTTCGCCGCGGCCGGGATGACCCACTTCGGCTCCTCGAATCTCGCCGGCCGGACGATCCTCACCGCAGGGCTCGGCGGGATGGGCGGTGCGCAGCCGCTCGCGGCGACGCTGGCCGGCGCAGCGATCCTCTGCATCGAGGTCGATCCGGCTCGGATCGCGCGTCGTCTGGAGACGCGGTACCTCGACGACTCCACCGAGTCGCTCGACGACGCGCTCGCGCGCGTGCGCGAGGCGGCGGCCGAGAACCGCGCGCTCTCGGTTGGGCTGCTCGCCAATGCGGCAGACGTCGTCCCCGAGCTTGCACGGCGCGGGGAGCACTTCGATCTCGTCACCGACCAGACGGCGGCGCACGACCCCTTGACCGGTTACGTCCCCTCGGGCCTCGGCGTCGAAGCCGCGGCGCGGCTCCGCGCGTCCGATCCGGACGAGTACATGCGCCGGGCGCGCGAGTCGATCGCGCGTCACGTGGACGGGCTGCTCGAGTACGTCCGCCGCGGGAGCTATGTTTTCGATTATGGCAACAACCTCAGAGGGGAGGCATATGAGGCCGGCGTAACCGATGCCTTCACATACCCGGGCTTCGTCCCGGCCTATATTCGCCCGCTCTTCTGCCGTGGCGTCGGGCCGTTCCGCTGGGCCGCCCTCTCGGGCGATCCGGCCGACATCGCAGTCGTCGACGAGACGTTGCGGGAGCTGTTCCCGGACGACGAGCTCCTGCAGCGCTGGCTCGAGCTCGCACCGGCGCGCGTCGCGTTCCAGGGCCTCCCGGCGCGCATCTGCTGGCTCGGTTTGGGCGACCGCGCGAAGGCGGGGCTTGCGATCAACGAGCTCGTCCGGTCCGGACGAGTTCAGGCCCCGGTCGTCATCGGTCGCGACCATCTCGACTCGGGCTCGGTTGCGTCCCCGTACCGCGAGACCGAGAGCATGCGCGACGGCTCCGACGCGATTGCAGACTGGCCGATTCTGAACGCGCTCCTGAACGTCGCCGCCGGAGCGACGTGGGTCAGCGTGCACCACGGCGGCGGCGTTGGGATCGGCAACTCGATCCACGCCGGCATGGTGGTCGTGGCCGACGGCACCGACGAGATGGCCGAGCGGCTCGAGCGCGTCCTCACGACCGATCCCGGCACGGGCGTCATGCGACACCTGGACGCCGGCTACACCGAGGCGCTCGAGGCCGCCAGGCAGCACGGGCTCGAGCTTCCGCCGGGTCCACACGCGCGCGGGTGAGCGGCGCCGAGGCGCGGCCGCGCCTGCTCGTCCGCGACCTGGCGCAGCTCGTGACACCTCGTGGGACCCATGCGCCGCTTCGTGGTCGCGCGCTCGGCGACGTCGAGGTGCTCGACGACGCGTACCTCCTCTGCGACGAGGCCCGGATCGCGGCCGTGGGACGGATGCGCGACCTGGATCCGCTGGACGACCCGGTCGAGGAGCTTGACGGCCGCGGGCAGTGCGCCGTTCCCGGCCTTGTCGACTGCCACACGCACGCGTGCTTCGCCGGCGACCGCGTCGAGGAGTTCTCGCTCCGCGCCGCAGGCGCAGGCTACGAGGAGCTGCACGCGGCCGGGGGCGGGATCCTCGCGACCGTTCGCGCTACCCGCGCCGCGGGCGAGGCGGGGCTCCGCGCGGCGGTCGATCGACACCGTGGCTGGATGCTGCGGGCGGGCACGACGACGTTCGAGTGCAAGTCCGGCTACGGGCTCGACCGCGAAACGGAGCTTGCGTCGCTGCGCGCGATCCGGGCGGCCGGCGGCATCCCGACCTGGCTCGGCGCGCATGCCGTACCTCCCGAGTTTGAGGACGCCGACGCATATCTCGACTACGCGCTCGCCGAAGTGCTGCCGGAGGCAGCGCGACTCGCCGAGGCCGCAGACGTGTTCCTCGAGCGCGGAGCGTTCGACGCAACGCAGGCCCGGCGCTACCTCGAGGCCTGCCGGGAGGCAGGTCTCGCGCTCAGGCTGCACGGCGACCAGTTCAGCGAGGCCGGCGCAGTTCCGCTCGCAGTCGAGCTCGGCGCGCGCTCGATCGACCATCTCGAGGCAACGGGGCCCGACGGCGTCCGGGCGCTCGCGAGGAGCGACCTCACGGCCGTCCTGCTTCCCGCGAGCGCGCTGTTCCTCGACCGGCCGATGCCTCCGGCGCGCGCGCTCGTAGATGAAGGTGCCGCCGTCGCGCTGGCCACGGACTTCAACCCGGGCAGCGCCTTCTGCGAGAGCCTGCCGCTCGTCTGCTCGCTCGCGTGCACGCAGCTCCACCTCGCGCCGGGCGAGGCGCTGGCCGCCTGTACGGTCAACGCGGCGCGCGTCCTCGGCCGGGGGAACCAGATCGGCCGCTTGGCTCCGGGCTACGACGCCGACTGCGTCCTCCTCGACGTCCCGGACTGGCGCTACCTGGCCTACCACCTCGCCGGCGACGTCGTCGCGACGGTGATCAGAGGCGGTCAGGTGGCTTGGTTGCGACGGTACTCGACGTAGGTGTGCGGCGGGCGCCGCCCGCGCTGGAAGCTATCCGCGCCAGAGGGAGGGAGCGGCGCGAAGTCAAATGCGGCCGGCGCGGGCGACGGCGCTCGCCACACCCCGCGAGAGTAGCTGTCCGACGCGGCGCGCGCGTGAGCAAAGCGACCAGGAAGCTACGCTAGGACCGATGCCGAGCCGGAAGCAGCGCCGCCGCCGCGCCAAGGAGCGCCGTCACGAGTACGAGTACGTCTACGTCGACGACGAAGGCAATGAGGTCGAGCCCTCGGAGGGCGAACTCGCGGCGGCGCGGAACGGCAAGCGGGACACGGGGGCACCCCGGAAGACGGGCCTGGCCCGCCGCGGGGCCGCCGTGCAGCCGCCCTCGTGGAACCGCGTGGGCAGACGCGGCCTGATCTTCGCCCCGATTATGTTCGTGACCGTGATGCTGATCGGCGGGCAGCTCACGCTCGCCCAGCAGATCGTCCAGACGACCCTGCTGCTCGCGATCTTCCTGCCGTTCAGCTACGTCCTGGACTCGATGGCGTACCGCCGCTACCTGCGGAGAACCGGCCAGAGCCCGCGCTAGGCAGAAGTGCGGGCGCTCTCCTCGGCGCGGTAATGCCCGGCGCCGGGCCACGGCGCGAACAGGATCAACAGCCGAGCCCCGTCCTGCGTCGAGATCGAACGGCGTTCCCGCGGCTCGAAGGCGAGCAACGTGCCGGGGCCTGCCTCCAGGCTGTCCCCGCCGGCTTCGACTCGCACGGTCCCGTCGACGACGGCCACGAACGCCGCTTCGTGCACCTGATGGTCGCCGAGCTGCTGGCCGGGCTCGAGCCCGATCAAGACCGCCCGCGCCTCGTCGTGCGACATCAGCACGACCGGCGAGCGGCTCCCGCCGGGGGTCGCGATCTCGAGCAGGTTCCAGCTCCGCACGTCGGGCGATCCTAACGCGCGCGAGTAGACTCAAACGCCCCGTGACGCTTGTCGTCGAAAGGTACGAACTCGGCCAGATCGGGACGAACGGCTACGTCGTCCGCGCCGACCGCGGAGCCGCCGAAGCGGTGGTCGTCGACCCCGGGGGCGACGCGACGACGCTCCGGCTGGAGCTTGCGCGCGCCGGCGCCCGCTGCGCGGCGATCCTGATCACGCACACCCACTGGGACCACATCGGCGCGGTCGCCGACCTCGCAGAGGGAGCCGGGGCGCCCGTCTACGTCTCCGAGGAGGAAGCCCAGGTGCTGGAGCGACCGCGCGACTTCTACCCGGACGTCCCGCTGCGCGCGTATACGCCCGACGTACGCCTTCAAGGTGACGAGACGATCGAGGTCGCCGGCATCGCCTTCGAGGTCCTGCGGGTGCCAGGCCACTCGCCCGGCCATCTCGCCTACCACGCCGAGGGCTGCCTGTTCTCGGGTGACGTGCTCTTCGCCGGCTCGGTCGGTCGTACGGACCTGCCGTTCGCCGACTGGGACACGCTGCTCGAGTCGATCCGAACCCTCACGGATCGCTTCCCGCCGGAGACCGTCGTCTACTCCGGGCACGGCCCGCCGACGACGCTCGGAGCGGAGCTCCAGCGCAACCCGTTCCTCGCCGAGCTCCGCGCATGATCAAGGCACCGCGCGGTACCTTCGACGTCCTCCCGGACGAGCAGCCGCTGTGGCAGCGCATCGTGCAGACGGCCGAGGACGTCTGCGCGGCCTACGGCTACGGGCGGATCCAGACGCCCGGCTTCGAAGACACCGAGCTCTTCGAGCGCACGTCGGGCGCCGGCTCGGACATCGTCCAGAAGGAGATGTACACATTCGAGGACCGCGGCGGCCGCTCCCTGACGCTCCGGCCGGAAGGCACCGCCTCGAACGCGCGCGCGTACATCGAGCACGGCCTCCACCGCGCGCCGCAGCCCGTGAAGACGTACATGATCGCGCCGATGTACCGGTACGCCACCCCGCAGAAGGGCCGCTACCGGGAGCACTACCAGTGGAGCGTCGAGGCGGTCGGCTCCGACGACCCCGCCGTCGACGCGGAGATCATCCAGCTCTACGTCGAGTTCTTGCACCGGCTCGGTGTCGGGGGCTACTCGATCGAGTTGAACTCGATCGGCGACCGCGAGTGCCGGCCGGCCTATGTCGAGCGGCTCGAAGCATGGCTCCACGCCAACCCCGACGCGCTCGACGACGATGCGCGCCAGAAGCGCGCGACCAGCCCGCTACGCGTCTTCGACGTCAAGAACGAGCGCGTCCAGGCGGCACTCGCCGGCGCCCCGAAGATCGGCGAGTCCCTATGCGAGGCGTGCCGGGAGCACTTCGCCGAGGTTCGCAGCTACCTGGACGCGTACGGGGTCACCTACAAGCTCGTGCCGACGCTCGTCCGCGGCCTCGACTACTACACGCGCACGACGTTCGAGTTCATGGGTGAGGCGCTCGGGGCCCAGAGCTCGCTCGTCGGCGGCGGGCGGTACGACTACCTGATCGAGGAGATCGGCGGCGCGCCGACGCCCGGCATCGGGTTCGGGGCCGGGATCGAGCGGCTCCGGATCCAGCTGGAGGAGGAGGGGATCGCCGCCGAGCAGCGACCACTCGACGTCTTCATCGTCTTCGAGGACGCTGGTCGGCGGGCCGAGCTCATGCCGCTCGTCGCGGCACTGCGGCGGGACGGCAGGGCCGTCGACACCGACTACGCGCGGCGTTCGCTCAAAGGCCAGCTGACGCAGGCGCAACGCACAGGCGCGCTGACGACCGTGATCGTCAAGAGCGACTCGTTCACGATCCGCCGCCGCGGCGAGCACGACGAGGATGTCGAAACGCTGGACGTGAG
>JBKOXJ010000119.1:0-5678 GCA_046724905.1 Actinomycetota bacterium
GCGTGTGTGGCGACTCGTACGGACAAGTCGATGCGCCCCCGCAGGCGAACCTGCGGCGACCCCACGGAGAAACCCTCGAACGAGTGACGGCTAGCTCGCGGCGCGGGCCAGCGACGCCGTGCAGGTCGCCCGGCCGCGCTTCTCGAGGTACTGCTGGTGGTAGTCCTCGGCCTCGTAGAACGTCTGCGCCGGCTCGATCTGGGTCACGACCGACCGCCGGTGCCGCGGCTGCTCGCGCTCCTTCGATGCGAGGGCGGCCTCGCGCTGGTCCTCGTCGTGGAAGAAGACGACCGAGCGGTATTGGTCGCCGATGTCCCAGCCCTGCCGGTTCAGCTGCGTCGGGTCGTGCTTCGCCCAGAAGACGTCGAGCAGCTCGTCGTAGGAGACCCGCTCGGGGTCGTAGCTCACCTCGACCACCTCGGCGTGCCCGGTCGTGTGCGAGCAGACGTCCTCGTACGTGGGGTTCTCGAGCGCGCCGCCCGAGTAGCCGACGCGCGTGCCGGTGACGCCCTCGACCTGGCGGAACGCCGCCTCGACGCCCCAGAAGCAGCCGGCGCCGAACGTTGCCTTGCTCTCCACTACTCCTCCTCCTCCAGTTTCAGGGCTGCCGAGTTGATGCAGTACCGAAGGCCGGTCGGGTGCGGCCCGTCCGGGAAGACGTGGCCAAGGTGGCCGCCGCAGTTCGCGCACATGACCTCGGTGCGGATCATGCCGAACGTCGTGTCGGTCTCCTCGTCGATCGCCTCGGCGCTCGCCGGCGCGTAGAACGCGGGCCAGCCGCAGCCCGAGTCGTACTTCGTTTCCGACGCAAACAGCTCCGCCCCGCAGCCGGCACAGATGTAGGTGCCCGGCTCGAAGACGTGGTCGTACTCGCCGCTGAACGGACGCTCGGTGCCTTTCTCGCGCAGCACCTGGTACTGCTCCGGCGTCAGCTCGGCGCGCCACTCCTGCTCGGACTTCTGGACCTTCGGCATTCCTCTCCTTTGTAGCTCAGATGGACAGTCTGGCGAAGCCGAGTTCTGTTACGCGCGAGAACGCGAGAGGCACCCTCGCGGGTGCCTCTCTTGGCGCACTTGGCGGTCGGACTAGTCGTCCGTCTCGCTGCTCGGGCCGTCCTCGGAGGGCTTGCCGACGACTCGCCGGGCGAGGAGCTTCTCTTCGGCGGTGCCGGAACTCGAGCTGCTTGTTTCGGTCTCGCAGGCGCGGCGGGCTTGGACGTTGAGCCAGTCGCCTTCCTCGAAGTCTCCGAGCTCCGCGGGCCCTCGGCGCCGGAACTTCGTCTTGCTGTCGACCATGAGCGTCACGTCCTTGTCGGCGTACTTCCGGCCGTGCGCGTTCGACTTCTTCACGTGCATCGTGAACGAGTCCGACGCAGCAGAACCGAACGAGCCCTTGAGGACGATCGACCGCTTGCAGGCGGATGTTTTCTTGCCCTTGCCCGGATTCGTCTGGGTTGTGCCGGTCGAGGACGAGGTGGAGGGATCCTTGCCCTTGCCGGGTGGGGGCCCCTGGGCGAGCGCCGCCGCGGACGCCACGCCCGCAGCGAGCGAGAGAGCGAGGAGAACTGCTTTTAGCTTCATCGTGGTTGGGCCTTTCGTCGGGGTGCCAACGATTCGATGTGGACGTCGGCCTGAACCTGTGCTGAACCCCTCGAAAACCCCTTGAACGAGTGAGAGCCGCCCTGTCGGCGGCTCTCACAGCTGTCCGGCTGTCAACCCGGGCGAGAGGCTACTTGACCTCGACGGTCGCGCCGGCCTCCTCGAGCTGCGCCTTGATCTGATCGGCCTCCTCGCGGGCGACGCCCTCCTTGATCGGCTTCGGGGCCGAGTCGACGAGGTCCTTGGCCTCCTTGAGGCCGAGCCCCGTGATCGCGCGGACGACCTTGATCACCTGGATCTTCTGACCGCCCGGGTTCTCGAGCACGACATCGAACGCGGTCTGCTCCTCCGCGGCGGCGCCGTCTCCGCCCGCGGCGGGGGCTGCGCCCGGAGCGGCGACCGCGACCGGCGCTGCGGCCGTGATCCCCCACTCCTCCTCGATCTTCTTCTTGAGCTCCACGAGGTCGAGCACGGACATCTTCCCGAGCTCGTCGAACACCTTGTCGACTGCGCTTGCCGCCATCTACTGCTCCTCCTCTTGCGGTTCCTGGTCGCTTTCGGTCTGGGTCTCTTCAGTCACGGTCGCTTCGACGGCCTCGGGGCTTCGGCTTCGGGCCGGAGTCTCCTCGGGCTCGGCAGCGTGCGGCTCGTCCTGCTCTCCTAGCTGCGCGATGCGGGCGTCGAGCAGGCCGACGAGGTCGTTCAGCGGCGCGGTGAACAGGCCCACGATCGAGTAGAGCGGAGCCGTGATCGCGCCGAGGACCTGGCCGCGAAGCACGTCGCCGGCGGGCAGCCTGGCGAGCTCGGCGACGTCCGCGCCGGTGATCGGCCTGCCCTCGAGGATCCCTCCGCGCACCTCGAGCACGCGCGTCTCGCGCGCCGCCGCGGCGAGCGCCTTGGCGACGGCGACGGGATCGCCGTCCGACTCGAGAAACGCGATCGCCGTCGGCCCCTCGAGCAGCGCGAGCAGCTGGTCGGCCTCGGCAGCCTCGGCCGCACGCCGAGTAAGCGTGTTCTTCACCACCGTGAAGCGCGCGCCGTGCTCGAGCAGCTCGGTGCGCAGCTTGTCGATCTGGCTCATCGTGAGCCCGCGGTAATCCGCGACGATCAGCGTGTTCGTCGTCCGCAGCCGCTCGACGAGCTCTGCGACCGCGCGTTCCTTGTCGGCTTTCTGCATCGAATCACTCCTTCAAAAAGCGAGCCCGCACGACGGCGGGCACGGAGGAGTGATCCTTCCGGTCCGCCTCGGCTGGACTTCTGCCCCTGAGGGCCGCCAACTGTCTTCGGCGTCGGGCTCTATGCGGCTGCTTCTGCCTGTTGCTCCTCCAGCTCTTCGACGATCCCCCGCGTCTTGGCGGGATCGACGTGGATTCCGGGGCCCATCGTAGTCGTCAGCGTGATCCCCCTGATGTAACGGCCCTTCGCCGCCGCCGGTTTGGCACGGAGGATCTCGTCGAGGACCGCGGCGTAATTCTCGAGCACGGTCCGCTCGTCGAAGCTGTTCTTCCCGATCGGGACGTGGACGTTCGCGCCGCGATCGGTTCGGTACTCGACCCGTCCCGCCTTCGCCTCGCGCACGGCCTTGCCCACGTCGAACGTGACCGTGCCGGTCTTGGGGTTCGGCATCTTCCCGCGCGGCCCGAGGATGCGTCCAAGCTTGCCGACGACGCCCATCTGGTCCGGCGTCGCGATCGCGACGTCGAAGTCGTCGAAGCCCTCTTCGATCCGCTTGGCGAGGTCGGCCGTGCCGACGACGTCGACGCCGGCCTCCTGCGCCTCCTTCGCCTTCTCGCCGTCGGCGAAGACGGCAACCCGAACATCACGCCCCGTGCCGTGGGGAAGCATCAGCGTCCCACGCAGCTGCTGGTCGGCGTGGCGGACGTTGAGGCCGAGCCGGAAGTGCGCCTCGACGGTCTCGTCGAACTTCTTGTCCGGAAAGCTCTTCAGCAGCCGAATCGCTTCGGCCGGGCTGTACAGGCGCTCGCGGTCGATCTCCGCCCGGGCCTGGCGGTAGGCCTTGCCGTGGCGGGCCATCAGAGGTCCGTCTCCACGCCCATGCTCCGCGCCGTCCCGGCGACGACCTTCATCGCCTCCTCGACGTCGCGCGCATTCAGGTCGGGCATCTTCGTCTCGGCGATCTGCTGAAGCTGGTGGCGCGTGAGCCGGCCGACCTTCTCGCGGTTCGGCTCCCCCGAGCCCTGCTCGATGTTCAGCGCTTCCTTGATCAGCACGGCGGCGGGGGGCGTCTTCGTGATGAAGTCGAAGGAGCGGTCTTCGTAGACCGTGATCTCGACGGGGATGATTCGGCCGTTCTGCTGGGCCGTCTCGGCGTTGAAGGCTTTGCAGAACTCCATGATGTTGACCCCGTGCTGGCCGAGCGCGGGACCGACCGGCGGCGCCGGGTTCGCCTGCCCGCCGGGGATCTGGAGCTTGATCAGGGTGAGAATTTTCTTGGCCACGCTATGCGGTCCTAGTTAGATGGAAAGGCCATTTGAAGTAACGACAGTTCCCACTAGTCCAACTTCTTGACCTGGTCGAAGCCGAGCTCGACGGGCACCTGTCGCTCGAAGATGTCGACGAGGACCTTCAGCTTCTGCTGGTCGGGGTTGACGTCCACGATCTCGCCGTCGAAATCCGACAGCGGCCCGGACGTGACCTTGACGGACTCGCCAAGCTGAAACTCGACCTGCGCGCGCGGACGCTCGGCAGTGGCCGCGCCGGTGTGGAGGATCCTGTCGACCTCCGCCTGCGCGAGCGGCACGGGCTTCGAGCCGGCGCCGACGAACCCGGTGACGCCGGGCGTGTTCTTGACGACCGCCCATGCGTCGTCGTTCAAGTCCATGTTCACGAGCACGTAGCCCGGCAGGACGCGCTTCTCCGCTTGCACTTTCTGGCCGTCCTTCGTCTCGATCACCTGCTCGGTCGGGACGACGACGCGGCGGAAACGCGGCGCCTGGTTCATCGACAGGATCCGGTGCTCGAGATTGGCCTTCACCTTGTTCTCATGCCCGGAGTAGGTGTTGATGACGTACCAGCGGAACATCGCTACTGGCCCAGGATCCACTGGACGACGCGCTGCCAGATCAGGTCGTTGACCCAGAGATAGCCGCCGACGATCGCGCACGCGATCAGGACAACGGCGGTGCCGGTCACGACCTGCGCCTGGTTCGGCCACTCGACCTTCTTCAGCTCGGCCCACGACTCGCGGATGAACCGCCCACGCTGAGCCGCCTCGCGGCGACCGGTCTGCGCCTTCGCCTGCTGCGCGGCCGGGCGGACCTGCGCCTGCCGCGCGCGGGCGCGCTGCGACATCGAGCCCTGGCTCTGGCCCTGCTGCTGTTGTGCGCGGCGGGCAGCGCGGCGCTGGGCACGGCTCGCCACTAGCGGGTCTCCCGGTGAGGAGTGTGGCGGCCGCACCAGCGGCAGTACTTGCGGAACTCCACGCGGTCGGGCGTGTTCCGCTTCGACTTCGTCGTCTGATAGTTGCGCCGCTTGCACTCGGTGCACGCGAGCGTGACTGCGACTCTTACTCCGGTGGCCATGAACTGCTTCCTCGAGGAATGAAAAACGAGCGCCCTGAGGGCGCAGGCCGCGATTGTAGCGAAGCCCAGAGCAACCAGCCGGTATCCGAGAACTGGTGTTGAGGACGTTGAGCTTGAGCGTGTCGACCGGTCATTTCAGACGGACGCGCGGATGAACCGCGCGTCCTGATTGTCGGCGCCGCAAGCGTCGCCTCATAGCGGCGGGAGGACTCGAACCTCCGACACGCGGATTATGATTCCGCTGCTCTAACCAACTGAGCTACGCCGCCGAGCGGCCTGAGTGTAGCAACGGGTTTGAGCGCGTCTCCGACCGAGAGAGCCTGAGAGAGCCTCTAAGGCGCCGACTGCGGCGGCGCCGACCAGAGAGGCCATGCCGGCTTCGCCGGCGTGGCCGTCTAACCCACCATCTCGGGACCAGACAGAACGGGCCCTCCGACCGAGAGAGAGCCTCTAAGGCGCCGACTGCGGCGGCGCCGACCAGAGAGGCCATGCCGGCTTCGCCGGCGTGGCCGTCTAACCCAGCATCTCGGAACCAGAC
>JBKOXJ010000134.1:0-5605 GCA_046724905.1 Actinomycetota bacterium
ACGCCCGCATCTACGGCAGCTCAACCGAACGAACGGCCGCCCTCGCCAACTACCTCGACCGCTACAACTACCGGCGACCACACGGCAGCCTCGGCCACCAGCCGCCGGCCTCGAGACTGAACAACCTCGTTAGGAACTACACCTAGGCGGGGAAGACGACTTCGGCCCGGAAGCCGCCGTTCGAGTCGAGCGACAGCGATCCCTGCAGCTCGTTGCGGACGAGCGTTTGCACAATCGAAAGGCCGGTACCCGAGTCGGTCTCGCCCGTCAAGCCTGCGCCGTCGTCGCTGATCGCCAGCACGACGTTGCCGTCACGCCGCTCGAGCTCGACCACGACCGAGCCGCCGCCGTGCTCGAGCGCGTTCTGGAACAACTCAGAGAACACGAGCGCGAGCGCCGTCGCTCGGTCTCCTGCGAGCGAGACGGGCTCGAAGGCCGCCTGCACGTCCTTCCCGGCCGCAAGGCCCTGCACCAGCATCGAGCGCAAGCGGTCGAGCAAGTCGGCCAGCTCGACCTCCTCCTCGCGCCGCTCCATCAGCAGCTCATGCACCGCCGCGATCGCCAGGATGCGATTGACCGAGTCGTCGAGCGCCTTCTGCGGCTCGACCTGGCCCGCGCGCGCCTGCAGGCGTAGCAGCGACGCGACCGTCTGGAGGTTGTTCTTCACCCGGTGGTGGATCTCCTGAGCGACGACGCCGCGCATCACCGCGCGTCCGTGCTCGAGCGCGACCGCAGCGTGATGCGCGATCGAGGCGAGTAGCGCCCGCTCGTCCTTGTTGAACGGCGTGTCGCGGTCGCAAACGAGCTCCCCGATCCGCCTCCGCTTCCACCGCAGGGGGATCCGCACCGCGTGCGCACCCGCGCGGCCCTCGGGCCAGGCGATCTTCCCGTCCTCGAGCACGAGCGCCGCCCCGGTCGCGTCGACGGCCGTCATCGTCGTCTTCACGATCGCCTCGAGCGACTCCTCGAGCGCGAGCGACTCGGACACGGCCTCGGAGATCCGCGCCAGAGACTCGAGCTCGTGCACGCGCCGCTGCGCGTCGGCGTAGAGCTTCGCGTGCTCGATCGTCTGCGCGACCTGGGCCGCGATCGCGAGCAGGAGATCGATCTCCGCGTCACTGAAGACGCGTGGCTCCAACGTACGCACGTTGAGCGCGCCCGCCAGTTTCTCGCGGGCGAGGATCGGCACCGCCAGGATCGACTCGTAGTCGTCCTCCGGGAGATTCGGGAACGACTTGAACCGCTCGTCGAGGTGTGCCTTCTCCGGGATCATGATCGGCGCCCGCTCGGCGGCGGCGCTCCCCGTGATGCCCTCACCGGGCCGCATTCGCGGCGTCCGCGTCAGCTCGTGGACGTGCGTGCCGTGCGTCGCTCGCAGGACGAGCTCGTCGGAGCGCTCGTCGTACAGGTAGACGAAGCACGCGTCGGCGCCGAGCGCGTGGGCGACCTTCCGCGCGACGAGCCCGAGCACCTCCTCGAGGTCGAGCGACGAGTTGACGGCGGCGATCGTCTCGGTGAGCAGCCGGAGATGACGGGCGCTCTCGTCCACCAACCGATTGTAGGCGTCCGCCTGATCGGTTAGGTTCGCGCATCCGTGTACGACTGGCTGCTGTTCCTCCACGTCTTGAGCGCCTTCCTACTCGTCGGCGCGCTCGCCTTCTTCTGGACGCTCGTCCTGGCCACGCGACCCGGGCGCACGCAGTTGACCGGCTCGTCCTCGCTGGCGATGGCCCGCCCGGCCGCGATCGCAGTCTCGGTCGGAGTCGCCGGCACGCTGATCTTCGGGCTCTGGCTCGCGATCTACCTGGACGACTACCACCCGTGGGACGGCTGGATCATCGCCTCGCTTGTCCTCTGGGCGATCGGAACCGGCACGGGCCAGCGCTCGGGAAAGCTCCTGACTCCGGTCGGTGACGTCTTTCCGTCGCCGGAGACGCGTCGCCGCGGCATCGTGTTCCACTCGGTCGCGAGCGCGGCGGCGTTCCTGATCCTGATCCTGATGATCTGGAAGCCGGGCGCGTGACGACGCTCGCGGCGATCCGGGCCGACTCGGTCAACTTCCCGCTCTTCCTGCACGTGCTCGGCGCGATGCTGCTCGTCGGGATGCTCCTCGTGGTCGCTGCAGCCGTGATCGTCGGCTGGAGGCGGGCCGATGCGCTCCAGTCCCTCGCGCTGACGCGGGTCGGCCTCAAGACCCTCCTGCTCGGCGTGTTTCCGGCCTACGTCCTGATGAGAGTCGGCGCGCAGTGGACGGAGTCGCGGGAGAACCTGCCGAAGGAAGTGACGGACTCGGCCTGGCTCGGCATCGGCTATCTCACCGCCGACGCCGGCGCGCTCCTGATCCTGATCTGCCTGATCCTGTCGGGCATCGGCCTGTGGCGCCTACGCGCAGGGAAGGGCATCGTCTTCGGCCGAATCGTCGGCGTCGTCGCGGTGCTGCTCCTGCTCGCGTACGTCGTCGCCGTGTGGGCGATGACCACGAAGCCGGTTTAACAAAAGCTTTACGCCGCCTGCGGGATTTTCCTTGCAGACACGGAATAGCTTGGCGTTGATGAGCGCGTTCGCGTACGACCTCCGCCGCACGACCGGGTACATCGTCGCCGACTCGCGCGGCCGCGTCGTCGGCAAGGTCGAGTGCCCCATGTACGGGACCCGCCCCGATGAGCCCGACGCGCTCTCCGTCCGCACCGGTTTCTTCACGCGCCGCCGCCGGCTCGTCCCGGCCGAGGCGATCGAGGCGATCGACGGCACGAGCGGCGTGATCGGCCTTCGGGTCGAGCGCGACACCATCCAGCGCTTCTTGTAAGCCGGAAGTCCTGGCGGACTTGCGGCCTGCTGGGCTCGGCGTGACCGACGCCTGACGACGCCGATCGTCTTAACCTTCGAACCCTTCGGGCCACTTTCTTCGTGTCCGCGGCTGCGTCGCGAGTTCTGTCGGCGAACGTGGGCCAGCACTTCGCCGAACTACGACCACGGGGTGCCTATAGCAAGCACCCCGCGATCGGCCGTCAGATTCGATCCCGCGCGCCGCAGAGCAATGCGGGACCGTGATGCGGATTCTCACGCTTCGCGGCGCGCGCGGCAAGCCCTGACCGAAAGGGACATGGCAGGGGTCTGACCCCTGCCATGTCCCTCCCAGCCGGTCGACCCGCTTGAACCACTTCCGAAACCGCTGTCACAAGACGGGCAGGTATCGCTCGAGCTCCCACTCCGAGAGCTGCACGCGGTACTCGTCCCACTCCTTGCGCTTGAGCTCGACGTAGCGGTCGAAGATGTGCGGGCCGAGCGCCTTCCGCGCCACCTCCGAGTGCGCGAGCTCGTCGATCGCCTCGCCCAGCGTCTCCGGCAGCGACACGATTCCGCGCTCCTCGCGCTGCTCGGCGGTCAGGTGGTAGAGGTTGGTCTCCATCGGCTCGGCCAGCTCGTAGCCCTTCTCGATCCCCTCGAGCCCTGCATGAAGCAGGCAGGCGAACGTGAGGTACGGGTTACAGGCCGGATCGGGACAGCGGATCTCCGCCCGCGTCGCCTGTTCGGCGCCCGGCTTGTAGACCGGGATCCGGATCAGCGCCGAGCGGTTGCGCCGTGACCACGCGGCATACACCGGCGCCTCGTAGCCCGGCACGAGCCGCTTGTACGAGTTGACCCACTGCGCGAAGACGGCCGCGATCTCGCGGGCGTGCCTGAGCTGCCCGGCGATGAAGCCCTTGCCGGCGTCGGACAGGTGGTACTCGTCGTCGGCGTCGAAGAACGCGTTCCGGCCGTCGGTAAACAGCGACTGGTGCGTGTGCATCCCGGAGCCGTTCTCGCCGAAGATCGGCTTGGGCATGAACGTCGCGTGGAAGCCCGCCTTCTTGGCGATCTCCTTGACGATCAGCCGGTAGGTGACCGTGCCGTCGGCCATCTCGAGCGCCGGAGCGAAGCGCATGTCGATCTCGTGCTGCGACGGCCCGACCTCGTGGTGGACGTACTCGACCGGGATTCCCATCCCGTGGAGCGCGTGCACCGTCTCCTGCCGGAGCTCAGTGGCGGCGTCGAGCGTCGTCTGCGCGAAGTACCCGCCTTCGTCGAGCGTCTCGGTGCCCTTGTCGTCCTTGAAGATGAAGTACTCGAGCTCGGGGCCGACGTTGAATGTTTCGAAGCCCATCGACTTCATCCGCTCGAGCGCGCGCCGGAGCACGTACCGAGGATCGCCCTCGTACGGATTGCCGTCGGGCGTGACGATGTCGCAGATCATCCGACCGACCCTCGTCTCGCCCTCCTTCCACGGCATCAACTGAAAGGTGTCGGGATCCGGAATCGCGACCATGTCCGACTCTTCGATCGCGTTGAAGCCCGTGATCGACGAGCCGTCGAAGCCCATGCCGTCGTCGAGCGCGTCCTCGATCTCGCTCGGCGTGATCGCAAAGCTCTTGAGGTGCCCCTCGATGTCCGTGAACCAGAGCAGCAGGAACTCGACGCCCTCCTCCTCGATCTTCCGCAGCACCGCCTTGCGCGCCTCCGGGTCGCTCGTCGCCCGGTTTCTCGTCTCGACCTGCGCCATGAATCCCTCCTCCGAAAACACGAAAGCCTCAGGCGCGACGCGCCCGAGGCCTCGTCGCCTCGTACGACCAACGGAGTCTATACCGCCTCCGAGGGCTGCGGCAGCTGCTCGAGCTCGGGCTCGCGGCCGCCGTGGCGAAGGGCGCGCGCGTAGAGACCCACTGCCGGCGTGATCACCGCGGCGCCGGCGAGCAGCGCAGCCCGGATCCCGAACAGGTTCCCGACCGCCCCGAGCAGCGGGCCGCCGCCGGCCTGCCCGATCGCGTTCGACTGCCCGGCGATCGAGATCACGGTCGCGCGGACGCTCGAGTCGCGGATGTTCTGGTTCAGCCACGTCATGTAGAGCGGAGAGTCGAGCGCGCGCGTGAGGCCGTAGAGCCACAGCGCCGCGAGAGCGAGACCGAGCCTGCCGGAGAGCGCGAAGAACGCGAGCGCGGCACCCTGAACGGTCGTGAGCGCCGCGAGCCAACGTGCGAGTGACGGCGGCTCCTCGCGCTCGAAGCGCCTGACGAGGTACTGCGACGCGACAAAGCCGATCGCGAGGCTGCCGGCGCCGAAGAGCCCGAACCAGACGACCGGGTCGAGCGATCCCACCTGGGGGAGCCCGACGTCGCGGATGAAGTGCGCCTCACGGAGGCGGTCCATGGCCTCGGTCGACATCCCGGCGAAGAAGTCGATCGCGACGATCGCGAGCAGCAGCGGCTGGATCCGGACATAACGGACGCCGTTGCTCACAGCTCCGCGGAGCTCGGCGACGGGGTTCTCCCTCTCGGCCTCGGACGCGCGCCGGAAGCCCGTCTCCGGCATCAACATCACCGTCGCGACACCGAGAGCGACGATGACCCCGCCCACGAGGACGATCGGAAGCCGCAGGTTCACGGTCGCGAGCCCGACGCTGCCGAGAAGGCCGATCAGGCTGCCGAGATAGCCGAGCTGGCTTCCGCGTGCGAACACGCGGCCGACGCGCTCCGCGCCGACCTCGTCCGTGATCCAGGCCTGGTAGGCGCCGCTCATGAACGTCCAGCCGAAGCCCCACAGCGCCCACGCCACGAGCACGGTCGCGAAG
>JBKOXJ010000021.1:0-8051 GCA_046724905.1 Actinomycetota bacterium
GTTTCGAACTGAACTCAAGCGCGTCGACCGGTCGGTTCAGACGGACGCGCGGATGAACCACGCGTCCTATGGTCGGCGCCGCAAGCGTCGCCTTAGGAGGCGTGCCCCTCGAACCCGCGCAGACCCTCGGCGCGGGCCTTCGGCCCGGGCCGAGGCCCGGACGCCTTTTGGGGGGCTTTCCGAGCCAAGGACTTCACGACGCTGAAACGAATCCCGCACCAAGGCCCCAAGCGCGGCCATTGCCGTCGTGCTCGCCGACACCGTCGACTCCATCCGGAGCTTCGTCGACGTGTTCATCGGCGTCTACATCCTCATCATCTTCGTCTACATCATCACCTCCTGGATCCGGCTGCCCTACTCGCCCTGGCTGAACCGGATCCAGCGGTTCCTCTACGACGTCTGCGAGCCCTACCTGCGGCTCTTCCGCCGTATCCTGCCGCCGCTCGGGCCGCTCGACCTCTCGCCGCTGGTGGCCGTGATCGTGCTCGTGATCCTCCAACAGGTTCTCGACGGCCTACTGAAGTGATGGAGGAGGTGAACCATGGCTCTGACGCCCGTTGAGATCCGCCATGTCCGGCTCCCGCGCGGCCCGGTCGGCTACCGCATCGTCGCGGTCGACCGGCTGCTCGACGAGATCGTCGCGAGCTTCGAGGACGTCTGGCGCGGACGCGCGGACCTCGCCGACAAGGTCGAGCGGCTCGAAGACGACCTCGTGCGCTACCGCGAGCTCGAGACGCTGCTGCGGACGACGCTCGTCTCGGCTGAGCGCGCGGCGCAGGAGCTGCGCGAGCAGGCCACACGGCAAGCTGACGTGATCGTCTCCGAGGCCCACGCCGAGGCGCGATCGATCCTGCGCGAGGCGAGCGCCGAGCGCGAGCGCCTCCACGCCGAAGCGCGCCGAGTCCGCGCGTTGCTGGCCGCCGCGCTGGCGACCCTGGACGAAGGCGAAGACGATGAGGAGCGCCCGGCGGCTGCCGCGTAGCGGGCTAGACTCGCTGCGTGAGCGCCCGCGTCAAACTGCGCGTCCAGCCGAGCGCTCCGCGCGCCGAGATCGTCGGACGGCACGGAGAGGCGTGGAAGGTTCGCGTCCGGGCGGCTCCCGAGCGCGGCGCGGCCAACGACGCCGTGGTCGAGCTCCTAGCCGAGAGCCTCTCGGTCCCACGGCGTGACGTTCGTCTCGTTTCCGGGCACGCCGCGCGTGTCAAGATTGTGGAGCTGGACGGTCTCGCGCCCGCGGAGGCCGAGGCCCGACTCGCGTCCAGCGCGAGAAAGGACGTGTGATGAGCTCGATCGAGACCGACCGGTTCCGCCAGACCCTCCTCGAGGAGCGCAAGCGCATCGAGGACGCGATCGAGTACCTGCACTCAGAGAATCCAGGCACGCTGGCGGAGGAGATCGGCGACGAGGCAGGCGTCGACAACCACCTCGGCGACCTCGCCACCGTCACGCTCGACCGCGAGATCGACTACACGCTCGAGGAGAACTCCGAGCACGTCCTCAAGGCGATTGACGCCGCGCTCGAGCGGATCGACGAGGGCACGTACGGGATCTGCGTGACGTGCGGTCGTCCAATCGGCGAGGAGCGGCTCGAGGCGCGTCCCTGGGCCGACCAGTGCATCGACTGCCGTCGGCGCGGCGAGGGCAGGTGAGCGAGCAGGCCCAGCGCGTCGTCGACGTCCGAGTCGGCTCGTCGACTGACGCCCTCACACCAGTGTCGGCAGCCTCGCGGTCGCTGGCCGCCAGCCCGTGGCACTGGCTCGGACTCGGCGCCGTCGCGCTCGCTGCGCTGGGCGCGGACCAGCTGACGAAGCGGATCGTGAGCAGCCAGCTCGCGCTGGGAGAGGCCACCGGTGGGATCGGCCCGTTCTCGATCCACCACGTCCAGAACTCGGGGATCGCGTTCGGCCTGTTCGCGAGCGCAACGTCGATCGTGATCGTGCTGACGGCGCTCGCCGTCGCGTGGATGCTCCTGTTCTTCGCCCGGTCCGGCGCCCGCCATCCGGTCCTGCCGGTCGCGCTCGGGCTCGTGATCGGCGGCAGCCTCTCGAACCTGTTCGACCGGGTGCGCCTCGGCCACGTCACCGACTTCCTCGACTTCCGCTACTGGCCGGCCTTCAACCTCGCCGACACGTTCATCGTCGTCGGCGTCGGCATCCTGCTGGGAGCGATCGTGCTCGCCGACCGGCGTTAGCGCTGCGCGTTCGCGTTCCGGAGACCGCACGCGGGGCGCGGCTCGACAGGTTCCTGGCGGGTCTGCCGGAAGTCGGCTCGCGCGCGGCCGCGGAGCGCGTCCTAGCTCAGGGCGGCGTTCTTGTCGACGGCGCGCCGCGTCCGAAGAGCCATCGGCTCGCTGGCGGGGAGGAGGTCGAGCTCGAGCCGCCCGCGGCGCCGGTGTCGACGCTCGAGCCGGAGCCGATGGAGCTCCGGATCGCGTACGAGGACGAGCACCTGCTCGTCGTCGACAAGCCGCCCGGGCTGGTCGTCCATCCGGCACCCGGCCACGCCACGGGCACGCTCGTCCACGGCCTGCTCGCGCACGAAGCCGCAGGCGGGGAGCCGGAGCGGCCTGGAATCGTCCATCGTCTCGACCGCGACACATCGGGGCTGATGGTGGTGGCGCGCTCTGGGGAGGCGCACCGGCGGCTCCAGAGCCTGGTGCGCCGGCGGGCGGTGGAGCGGGAGTACCTGGCACTCGTCCGCGGACGGCCGCGCTCGCGGACGGGGCGGATCGAGGCGCCGATCGGACGGGACCGCCGCGACCCGACGCGCCACTCGCTCGACACCGACCACCCGCGAGCTGCGGTCACGCATTTCGCGGTCGAGGAACTGCTCCCGGAGCACGCGCTGCTCCGTGTGCGGCTCGAAACCGGCCGCACGCATCAGATTCGAGTCCACCTGGCTGCGATCGGCCTGCCGGTCTCCGGCGATCCGGTCTACGGCGTCGGCGGCGACCTCGGCCTCGAGCGCCAGTTCCTGCACGCCGCCCGCCTCGCGTTCCCGCATCCGTTCACGGGCGAGCCGGTCGAGGTGACTTCGCCGCTCCCGAGCGATTTGGCCGAGGCGCTCGAGCGGACGCGCTAGGCGCGCTTCGCCTCGTACAGCCGCGCGTCGGCGAGGCGCAGGAGCGCGTCTGCCGTGGTGGCTTCCGTCGGGAAGTGCGCAAGCCCGGCGCTGACCGAGAACCCGTCCGGCAGGCGGCCGGCGCCGCACTCCTCGTCGATCCGGTCGTGCAGCCGGGCGAGCAGGGAGCCGCCGGTATCGGCCTCGCTCTCGAGCAGGAGCACTGCGAACTCGTCCCCGCCGAGGCGGCCCGCGAGATCCGTCTGACGAAGCGACTCGCGAAGCAGCCCGGCGAGCGCCCGAAGCACGCGGTCGCCCTCGAGATGGCCGTGCGTGTCGTTGATCGCCTTGAACGCGTCGGCGTCGACGAACGCGAGGGTGAGGCCGTGCCGGTAGCGCGCTGCCCGCGTCAGCTCCTTCTCGAGCGCGGCGCCGAACGCCTGATGGTTCAGCAGCCCGGTCAGGGCGTCGTGGCGGGCCTGCTCCGCGAGCTCGGAGGTCGCGCGGTCGAAGTACGCGACGACGCACTCGGTCACGAGCCGGTCGATCGTGTCGTTCAGCCGCCGCTCGAGCGCGAGGACGTCCTCAGCCTCGAGACCCGCGGCGCGGTCGGAGACGAACCGCCAGAGCACGCGGCGCAGGAGCAGGAACTCCGTCACGATCTCGCGCGGCTCGAAGCCGAGCGCCTCCCGCTCGCGGGCGTGGTCGCGAACGAGCGCGGCCAGCGCGAGCCCGCGGCGCGTGTGGTCGTCGGCGGACTCGACCAGCTCGCGGCCGAGCTCGTTGATGAACGTCGGCATGTCGCCGAGCTGGCCGATCCGGCCGAGCCGCGCGAGCGACGGCATCGTCCCGTCTCGGACGCCCTCGTCGACGAGCTCGAGCGCGAGCTCCCACGACGACTCTCTCAGCTCCTCGCCGAGCGCCGCAAGCTCCGGCTGCGGAGCGGCTGAAACACCCATGAGCGCAGGATAGGAGGCGGCCCGGCGTGCATCAGGCGGGGATGAACCGCGCATCCTGACGGTCGGCGCCGCAAGCGTCGCCTTTGGCTAGAATCCAGCGATTTTTCGCACCCAACCCGGTGGGGCACCCGGGTGGCGGTGCCGGCGGTCGACGGTCGCCGGTTCCACGCGGGCCCACCGGCAGCACAACCACAACCGTAGAAAGGGGCCTGAACAGCCATGGCCGTCGTCTCTATGCGAGAGCTACTCGAGGCCGGAGTCCACTTCGGCCATCAAACCCGCCGCTGGAATCCGAAGATGAAGCGGTTCATCTTCACCGAGCGCGGCGGGATCTACATCATCGACCTCCAGCAGACCCAGGAGCTGCTCGAAGGCGCGCACGACTTCGCCCGCAGCGTGGCCGACCGGAACGGGACGATCCTCTTCGTCGGCACCAAGAAGCAGGCGCAGGACGCGGTGGAGCAGCAGGCGAAACGCGTCGGCATGCCGTACGTGAACCACCGCTGGCTCGGCGGCTTGCTCACGAACTGGCGGACGATCTCGAGCCGGATCGAGCGCCTACACGAGCTGCGCCGGCTGAACGAGGAAGGACAGCTCGACCTGCTTCCGCCCAAGGAGCGGATCGCGATGCTCGGCGAGCTCGAGAAGCTCGAGGCTAACCTCGGCGGCGTCGCCGACATGAAGCGCCAGCCCGACGCGGTGTTCGTGATCGACCTCCGCAAGGAGCAGCTCGCGGTGCGCGAGGCGCGCCGGCTCGGCCTTCCGGTTGTCGCCCTCGTCGACACGAACTGCGACCCGGATGAGGCGGAATACGTGATCCCGGGCAACGACGACGCCATCCGCGCCTGCGACCTCGTCACGCGTGTGATCGCGAACGGGATCGAGGCCGGGAAGTCGCGCGTGCGTCCGGAGGAGTTCGCGAAGGCGGAGGCCAACGGCCAGCCGACCGAGGAGGAGCCGACCGTCCCCGAGGGGGACTACGAGCAGGTCGCGCCGGGCGAGGAGCCCGTCTCCCCGCCGGCCGAGGAGGTGCCGTCCGAGTGACCGCGATCTCTGCCGCGCTCGTCAAGGAGCTCCGCGACCAGACCGGCGCCGGGATGATGGACTGCAAGCGCGCGCTCCAGGAGACCGGCGGCGACCTCGAGGCTGCCCGCAAGCTGTTGCGCGAGCGCGGCATCGCAAGCGCCGAGAAGCGCGCAGGGCGCGCCACGACGGAGGGCAAGGTCGGGTACCGCGTCGCGGACGACCGGAAGAAGGGCACGATGGTCGCGGTCGGCTGCGAGACGGAGCCCGTGTCGAACAACGACGAATTCCTCGCCTTTGCAAAGAAGGTGCTCGACGCGGTAGACGCCGAGGGGCCGGGCGCGGAACAGGAGCTGGAGGACGAGCGGCTCGAGCTCGCGGCCAAGCTCGGCGAGAACATCGCCGTCGTCGGCGCCACGCGCTTCGAGGCGGTTGACGGCGCGTTGATCGACGCCTACGCACACCCGCCTGCGAACAAGCTCGGGACGCTCGTCCAGCTACGCGGCGGCTCCGAGGAGCTCGCGCACAAGCTCGCGCTCCAGATCGCGGCTCAGGCGCCGCAGTGGATCGCTCGCGACGATGTTCCGGAGGACGTGGTGGCCGCGGAGCGCGAGATCTACGCGAACTCCGACGAGGTCCAGTCGAAGCCGGAGCAGGCGCGTGAGAAGATCGTCGAGGGCATGCTGAACAAACGCTTCTTCGGCCGGAACGTCCTGCTCGAGCAGGAGTGGATCCACGACTCGAGCAAGACGGTCGCCGAGGCGCTCGACGGCGCGGAGGTGCTCGAGTTCGAGCGGTTCGCGCTCGCGGGCTGATGGTGCCCCTTCCAGCAATACATGCCGGCTTCTGGCCCGCGATCACGCGGCGCCAGAGCACGCCCTCCTCCTCACCAAGGCGATCCAGCCTTGGTTCGTCGGAGTGCGCACTCTGGCTTGGTGCTCGCGACCCAGAAGGGCGGCAGCATCACTGGAAGGGGCACCGATGAGTATCCGGCCCGAGGAGAGCGTCGCGGCCCAGGCTGCCGGCGTTCCCGTCTTCAACCGTGTCCTGCTTAAGCTCTCGGGCGAGGCGCTGATGGGCCCGCGCGACTACGGGATGGACCGCGCGACGATCGACGGCATCGCGGGCGAGGTCGTCGAGGTGCACGGGGCCGGCGTTCAGCTCGCGGTCGTGATCGGCGCCGGGAACATCTACCGCGGGATGGCCGCGGCCGCCGAGGGCATGGACCGGGCGACCGCGGACTACGCAGGAATGCTCGCGACCGTGCTCAACTCGATCACGTTCCAGGATGCACTCGAGCGGCACGGAGCGCAGACGCGCGTCCTCTCCGCGCTCGAGGTCCAGGAGATCGCCGAGCCGTACATCCGCCGGCGGGCGATCCGCCACCTCGAGAAGGGACGGATCGTGATCTTCGCTGCGGGAACCGGAAACCCGTTCTTCACGACGGATACGGCTGCCGCCTTGCGAGCGCTCGAGATCAACGCCGAGGCGATCCTGATGGCGAAGCACGCGGTCGAAGGCGTGTTCGACGGCGATCCACGCGACGATCCCGACGCCGAGTTCCTGCCCGAGCTGACGCACCTCGAGGCCATCGAGCGCGGACTGCGCGTGATGGATACGACGGCGCTCTCGCTCTGCATGGACAACAACCTCCCGATCTACGTCTTCGCGAGCGCCGACGGGAATTTGCGGCGGGTCGTGCACGGCGAGCGCGTCGGGACGATCATCTCGACGCCGAAGGAGGGACGCTGATGGTGGACGACCTGATCTCCGACGCGCAGCGGCGGATGGACCGGTCGGTCGAGTCGACCCGCGAGAAGTTCAACACCGTCCGCACCGGACGGGCCTCGGCCGCGTTGCTCGACCGGATCCAGATCGACTACTACGGGCAGAAGACGCCGCTGAAGCAGCTCGCGACGATCAACGTTCCGGAGCCGCGGCTGCTGACGATCCAGCCGTTCGACCCGAACTCGCTGAAGCAGATCGAAAAGTCGATTCAGGAGTCCGACCTCGGGCTCACGCCGTCGAACGACGGCAAGATCATCCGCCTGCCGATCCCGCAGCTGACCGAGGAGCGGCGCAAGGAGCTCGTCAAGGTCGTCCGCGAGCTGGCCGAGGAAGGCCGGGTCGCCGTCCGCAACGTCCGCCGCGACGTGATGCACCACCTGAAGGACGCGGTCCACGACGGCGAGATCGGCGACGACGAGGAGCGCCGCGCCGAGGACCGCGTCCAGAAGCTCACCGACGAGCACACGCACGCGATCGACGAGCTCCTGAAGCACAAAGAAGCCGAGATCCTCGAGGTCTAGGCGCTCGGTGGCTGCGACGGACGTCGCCCCGGCCGTCGCGATCGTCATGGACGGCAACTCGCGCTGGGCCGAGCAGCGCAGCCTTCCCGTGGCCGAGGGGCACCGGGAGGGCACGCGCGCGCTGCGACGAACCGTCGAGGCTTCGATCGACCTCGGTGTTCGGTCGCTCGCCGTCTATGCGTTCTCGACCGAGAACTGGGCGCGGCCGCCGGGCGAGGTCGGGGATCTAATGGAGATCTTCGGCGAGACGATCGAACGCGAGCTGCCCGATCTGGCGGCCCAGGGGGTGCGGACGCGGTTCGTCGGTCGCCGCGACCGGGCGCCGGCCGAGCTCCAGGAGCGGATGGCGAAGCTCGAGGAGGAGACGCGCGACAAGGACAACCTGTTGCTCTGGATCTGCTTCGACTACGGCGGGCGGGCCGAGCTGGTCGAAGCCGTGCGGCGGATCGTGGCCTCCAACGTCCGGCCGGAGGACGTGGACGAGGAGCTCGTCGCGCAGAACCTGTACGCGCCGGAGATGCCGGATCCGGACCTGTTGATCCGGACCTCGGGCGAGCTGCGGATCTCCAACTTCCTGCTCTGGGAGCTCGCCTACAGCGAGCTGGTCTTCGTCGATCGCTTCTGGCCCGACTTCGGCGCCGACGACCTGCGCGACGCGCTCGACGAGTACGCCAGCCGGCAGCGGCGCTTCGGGGGTCGA
>JBKOXJ010000172.1:0-7495 GCA_046724905.1 Actinomycetota bacterium
TCCCCCGCCCGTGACGAGCGCGACCTGGCCTTCGAGCTCAGATGGCACGGGCGATCTCTTCCAGCGCGTCCGGGTTCTCCAGCGACGAGAGATCGCCCGGGTCCCGCCCGAGCACCTTGGCGCGGACGGCGCGCCTGACGATCTTCGCGCTCCGCGTCTTCGGCAGCGCGCTCACGAAGACGACCCGCTCCGGCTTGAAAGCCTTCCCGAGCTCGGCGGCCACCGCGTCCGCGACCTCCCGGGCGAGCATCTCCCCGTCCTCGGCGCCGGGCGCGAGCACGCAGAAGAGCCATGCGACCTCGCCCTTCACCTCGTGCGGCACGCCGATCGCGGCCGCCTCCGAGACGTCCGGATGAGAGACGGCGGCGGACTCGAGCTCGGCGGGGCCGATCCGCTTGCCCGCGATGTTGAGCGTGTCGTCCGAGCGGCCGTGCAGGAACCAGTATCCGTCTGGGTCGATGGAGGCCCAGTCGCCGTGCGTCCAGACGTCCGGGAACCGCCGCCAGTACGTCTCGAGGTAGCGCTCGGGGTCGCCCCAGATCCCGCGCGTCATCCCCGGCCAGGGCCGCTTGCAGACGAGCTCCCCGACCTCGCCTCGCACCGGCCGGCCGTCCGCGTCGAACACGTCGACGTCCTCGCCGAGCGCCGGGAAGCCCAGCGCGCACGGCTTGATCGGCGCGACCGGCGTCACCGAGAGGAAGCACGCGCCCACCTCGGTCCCGCCCGAGAGGTTGATGATCGGGGTGCGGCCGCCGCCGACGCGCTCGTGCAGCCACATGTACGGCGCGGGATTCCACGGCTCGCCGGTCGTGGCGATTGCCCGCAGAGACGTGAGGTCGCCGCGCGGGTCGCCCTTCGGGATCAGCGCCCGGATCAGTGTCGGCGAGACGCCCAGCATCGTGACGCGTTCCTCCTCGACGATCTGCCAGAGGCGGTCGTCCGGCCAGTCCGGCGCGCCTTCCATGTAGATCACCGTCGCACCCACCGCGCCTGCGCCGACGACGGTCCACGGCCCCATGATCCAGCCCATGTCCGTCGCGAAGAAGACGCGCTCGCCGCGCCGGACGTCCGTTTGGTACGCGGTCTCGCGCCCGATCGAGACGAGGAAGCCGCCGTGGACGTGCAGCGCCCCCTTCGGCCGCCCCGTCGTCCCGGACGTGTAGGCGAGGAGGTAAGGGTGCTCGCTGTCGAGCTCGAGGGGGGCGAGCGACCCCGGCTGACGCGTCACCTCGTCCGGCCAGCCGTCCTCGCGGCTCCAGACGAGCTCGCGCGCACCGCGCGTATTCGCCTCGCGCAGCACTTCGAGCATCCCGACGCGCTTCCCGCGCCGCAGCGACCAGTCCGCCGTCACGACCACCTTCGCCTGCGAGTCCTCGAGCCGCGCCGCGATCGCGGGCGCCGCGAAGCCGGAGAAAATCGGGACCTGCACCGCCCCGATATGCGCGCAGGCGTGGGAAGCGACCGCAACCGCCGGCGACATGGGCATGAAGATCGCAACCCGGTCTCCCGCCTCGACGCCGAGCTCGCGCAACGCCTCCGCGAGCTGGATCACCTGGCGCGACAGCTCAGGCCACGTCAACGCCGAGCGGCTCCCGTCCTCTCCACGGAAGACCGCCGCCTCGCCCGGAAGCTCGCGCCACTTGTGAACGCAGCTCCGCGCCAGATTGAGCCTGCCGCCCACGAACCAGCGCGCCCACTCGACCCCGTCCGACGTGTCCAGGACACGTTCCCACGGGCGCGAGAACTCGAGCCCGAGGTCGGCGATCAGCGCGGGCCAGAAGCGCTCGGGCTCCTCCACGGAGAGGCGGTGCAGCTCGTGGTAGTCGGCGCACTCGAGAGCGCGGATCAGCCGCGTGACATTCGCCTCGTCGATCCGCTCCGGACTCGGAATCCAGACGAACTCGCTCACGTTGGAAGGGTAGACCGACAGATTTGCCATCACAGGCTAGTGTCTACTAACCTAGTACGCGCTAACTCCAAGGAGAAGGATGAGACAACGTCTACTCACCAGCGAGAACCGGAAGTGGTGGACGCTCGGCGCCGTCGCTTTCGGCCTCTTCATGATCATGCTCGACAACACCGTCGTGAACGTCGCGCTCCCGGCGATCCAGCGCGACCTCGGGATTGGCCTCTCCGAGCTCGAGTGGATCGTCACCGGCTACGCCCTGACGTTCGCGGCGTTGATGCTCACCGGCGGGAAGCTCGCCGACCTGCTCGGGCGCCGGCTGATCTTCGTCGTCGGGCTCGCGATCTTCACCGCCTCGTCCCTTGCCTGCGGCCTTGCGGACACCGGCAGCGTCTTGATCGGCGCGCGCATCGTCCAGGGCGTGGGTGCTGCGCTGATGAACCCTGCGACGCTGTCGATCATCTCGGCGACCTTCCCACCGCACCAGCGCGGGACGGCGATCGGGATCTGGGCCGGCGTCTCGGCGCTGGCGCTCGCGATCGGGCCGCTCGTCGGCGGCCTGCTCACCGAGCACATCGGTTGGAGCTGGATCTTCTTCGTGAACGTGCCGGTCGGGATCCTCGGGATCGCGGCGAGCTTCCTGCTGATCGACGAGTCGAGGGACACCTCCGCGGAGCAGCGGCTCGACCTGCCCGGCCTGCTGAGCTCCGGGCTCGGGCTCTTTGCACTCACGTACGCCTTGATTGAGGCGAATACGTACGGCTGGACGTCGGGACGCATCCTCGCCAGCTTCGTGATCGCGGTGGTCGCCATGAGCATCTTCGTCGTGCTCGAGCTGCGCCAGCGGGTGCCGATGCTCGATCTCACGCTGTTCCAGAACGGGACGTTCACGGGGGCGAACATCGTGATGCTGCTCGTGGCGCTCGCGATGTTCGGCGTCTTCTTCTTCGTCTCGCTCTACATGCAGAACGTGCTCGGCTACTCGGCCGTCGAGGCGGGCGCGAGCTTCCTGCCGATGACGATCCTCGTCGTGCTCGTCGCGCCGCTCGCCGGGAAGCTTTCCGATCGCTTCGGCTCGCGGTGGCTGATGGGCGCGGGGCTGACGCTTCTGTCGATCTCGCTGCTGATCTTCTCGCGGCTCGACACGAGCTCGAGCTTCTGGGACCTCCTCCCGGCGCTCATCGTCGGCGGCTTCGGGATGGCGCTCTCGATGACGCCGACGGCGGCCGCGGTCATGCGGGCAGTTTCGACCGACAAGGCCGGGGTGGGCTCGGCCGTCCTCAACAGCATGCGCCAGGTCGGCGGCTCGCTCGGGATCGCGGTGATCGGCGCGATCGTCGCGTCCTACGTCAGCGCCCAGCCTGGGACGGCGCAGGCGCTGCCGCAGTTCGTCGACGGCTTCCAGCATGCCCTCGTCGTGGCGGCGGGGATCGCGATTCTGGGCGCGATCGTCGCGATCACGCTCGTCCGGCCGCACGCACGGCCGGAGCGCGCGGCCGTCCAGGAGGTCGCAGCTTGATGCGACGCCGCTTGCGGTGTCGCCTTCAGGCCGTGCGGGCTTGGCCCGCGCGGCCGTCTGAAACGACCGGTCGACCCGCTCGAACTTCAGAGGTGCGGCCGTGAGTACCGCTCAGCGCCTGCCGGCGGCCGAACGCCGGCAGGCGCTGGTGGAGGCTGCGGTCCGCGTGTTCTCGGCCCGCGGCTACGCCGGAGCCACCACCGCCGAGATCGCGCGCGAGGCCGGCGTCTCCGAGCCGATCCTCTACCGCCACTTCCGCTCGAAGCGGGAGCTCTACCTCGCATGCGTGGAAGCGGCGTGGCACGCCTTCCGCCGGGAGGTCCAGCGGGCGATCGCCGAGACGGAGGACCCCGCGGACTACACGCTTGCGATCGCGCGGGCTGCACGCGCGTACCACGAACGCCGACACGGGCCGACGGTGCTCTGGATCCAGGCGCTCACCGAAGGCGCCGACGACCCTCAGATCCGGCGGTTCCTCCGCCGGCACGTCCGGGAGGTCCATGCGTTCATCCGCGGAATCATCGACGAGGCCCGGGCGGCCGGAGGAGTCCCGGCCGATCGCGACGTGGACGCCGAGGCTTGGATCTCCCTCGGCATCGGGCTCCTCCGCGCCGTCTCCGACCGGCTCGGCGGCCTACTTGGGCCGGAGGAGTTCGCCGCGGTCGCCGAGGCGCGGGCCCGCGGGCTCTCGACCAGCTGACCGGTCGACCCGTCTCGAGTGGTCGAAACCGTTCTGAGTCCTAGAACGGGAAAACCCCCGGCTGCGGCCCCGGGGGTTTCGTCCCTTGTGGCGCTTGCCAATTTTTGAGGCGACGACCCGGAGGCCTTGGCTCTGCGGCCCAGCCACGCCTCCGGGCCTTCGTCGCCTGATTTGGCGCGCCCCTTGCAGCGACCTGGCGTCCGGTCCCGTGCAAGGTGGCCTCACTATAGGAGCACTGGCCCTGCTAGTCAAGTAACTCGGTCAAGTGATATTGTCGGCCCCTACTTGACTGCGCTTTTCGAGATCACATGCCCCTTCTTGGGGATGCCCCAACACCACCTCTTGCACTTGTGTGAAGCATGACGTGTACTAGCCGCGTCCCCCGCCGCCCATGAGCCGCGCCGCAAACCTGGAAAAGACGCGCGCAGCGCGTCCGACACCCCTCGGACTTGGCGAGCGCCTGCGCCAACTGCGGATGTCCGCCGGCATGACGCAATCGGAGCTCGCCGGGGAGCGATTCTCGAAGGAGTACGTCAGCCAGATCGAGCGTGGCAAGACGAGGCCCACGCGCGAGACGATCGAGTGGCTCGCCGAGCGGCTCGGAGTCGATGCGGGCTTCCTCGCCAACGGCGTCTCGGCCGACGAGCGGAACCGTGTCGAGACCGGCCTTGCCCGCGCGGAGACGCTGATCGAGACCGAGCAGCCCGACGAGGCGGTCTCGGAGTACGAGCGCCTCCGGCCGGCAGTGGCCTCGACCGGGTCCGCCGAGCTCGAGGTCCGGGCGCTCTCGGGTGAGGCCTGGGCGCGCAGGCTCCGCGGCCAGGTGCGAGACGCGCTCGAGCTGCTCAATCGCGCCCGCGCTCTTGCCGAAGGGCCGCAGTTCTCCGACGTCGAACGAGCGGAGGTCCTCTACCGCCTCGGCGTCTGCCGCTACGAGCTCTCGAGCAACGCCACTGCCCTGGCGCTGCTCAATGAGGCCCTGACGATGGCCGAGCGCTCAGGGCTCCCGTGCGACCTGCTCCGATCGAACATCCTCAGCTGGCGCTCCCGCTGTTACAGGCGACAGCGCGACCTTGAAGCTGCGCGCGAGGACGTGGAGCATGCGCTGGAGCTCGCCGAGGGCCTCAACGACCGGCGTACCGCCGCCAAGGTTTGCCTCCAGGCCTCGCTCGTCGCCGAGCGGCAGGGCCACCTCGTCCTCGCTCGAACGTACGCCGAGCGCGCCAAGGCGATCTACGAGGTGGTCGCCGACCGCGCCGCGGTCGGCCGGCTCCTCAACAACCTCGGCGGTCTCAACTTCCTGCTCGGGAAGCCGTCGGAGGCGATCGAATTCCTCAAGGACGCGTTTCGTGTCGCGCTCGACGTCGGCCACGAAGCCGAAGCCGCACAGGCGGTGGTCTCGCTCGCCCAGGTGCACCTTGGCATCGGCGAGGCCAAGATCGCCGAGGAGCAGGCGCGCCACGGGCTGAAGTTGCTCGGCGACCGAGTCGACTTCCTCGAGGAGATCGGCGACGCTCGGCTCGTGCTCGGGCGCTCGCTCCTCGAGCAGGAGCGGCTCGACGAAGCCGACGAGATGTTCGCGGCAGCGCAGGACAGCTTCGAGCAGCTGTCCTCCAAGAGCCATCGTGCTGCTGCGTGGGTGGCACAGGGAGACGTGGCTGCCAAGCGTGGCGACGACCGCTCTGCGGCTCGTCTCTACCGCCTCGCGGCCGAGGCGCTCCAAGACGTCCACTGGTAGGGAAGGGGGTGAATCTGTGAACAAAGCCCGGCTGATCTATGTTGCGGTCCTCGCCTGCCTCCTCGCGTATTACCTGGCGCTCGTGATCGGTCCGTACAGCTTCGCCGACGGCGACCCGAGGTAGAGCGGCGATCTCCGCGCCCTTCTGCTGCGCATCCGCTCTCGTAGCCCTCTTCCGTAACAGGCTGCGGCGGTCCTAGCGGCTCGCAGGCCCAGTCCTGGATATCGATTCCGCGTCCACGGCGGCGATTTAGGCTTCCCGTCCCCGGGAATGAGCGGCCTGCATCGGAGCACGCATCCAGCGCGCGAAGCGCGCGCTCGAGGTCACGCGTGTCGCGCGCCGGAGCGGCATCGTGCGCGTCCTCTCGGAGATCGGAGTCGTCGGCGACCGGGCGGCGACTCCGGAGGGAGCTCGGGAGTTCCGGCTCGCGCTCGAGCAGCTCGGTACGACCTACATCAAGCTCGGTCAGCTCCTCTCGTCTCGCCCGGATCTGCTGCCGGACGTGTACATCGAGGAGCTCGGCCGGCTCGTGGACGAGGTGCCGCCCGTGCCCTTCGCAGCGCTGCGGCCGGTGATCGAGGCGGAGCTCGGCACGGACGTCTTCGCCTCGATCGACGAGCGTCCATTGGCGGCCGCGTCGATCGCCCAGATCCACGGCGCGCTGCTCCAAGACGGCCGAGCCGTCGTCGTGAAGGTGCGCAGGCCGGGCGTGAAGGAGCAGGTCGACCTCGACCTCGACGTCCTGCGCTCGACCGCGCGGCTGCTGAAGGGACACTCGGAGACGGCGCAGCTGCTCCAGCTCCGCGCCCTGACCGAGGAGCTCGAGATGCATCTGCGCGCAGAGCTCGACTTTCGCGAGGAGGCCCACAACGCCAAGCTGATCGCCAAGCTCGTCGAGGGATACGAGTGCCTCGTCGTGCCCCGCGTGATCCGGCCGTACGCGACGGAAAGCGTGCTCGTCCTCGAGAGGATCGACGGAAAGAAGGTGACGGAGGAGGATCGCCCTGCTCGGGGAGAACGCGGTCGAGGTGATGGTCGCCGAGACGGAAGGGCGCCTCGAGTCGAACCAGTTCTTCTTCTGGCTCTTCCCACAGCTCGACCCGATCGCGCGGATGCCGCGGTGCGTGGGCCACCTCGTCAACCGCCTCGAGACCGGGACGCTAAAGGTCGGCGTCGTCCCGACGGATCGCGGCAATCTCAAGAACGTCCTCGGGTCGGTGGCGAACCGCGCGGGGCCGCGATGATCATCGTGGGGCTGCTCGTGGCCTCGGCCCTGATGGCGCGCGTGAGCCACGCCGTTGCACTGGCCGGCTTCGTGTTCGCGAGCCTGCTCGGCCTCTACATGCTCTGGAAGATCATCCGGACGCCGGGGGAGCTCTAGCGCGGCCGTGGAGAACCTCGACCGCTTCGACCGGTCGGTTCAGAAGGACGCGCGGATGAACCGCGCGGCCTGAGGTCGGCGCCGCAAGCGTCGCCTTCGGGCGGAGCCTCTGAATCGCGGCGTGTCGACCGGTCATTTCAGACGGACGTGCGGATGAACCGCGCGGCCTGAGGTCGGCGCCGCAAGCGTCGCCTTCGGGCGGAGCGGCTGAATCGCGGCGTGCCGACCGGTCATTTCAGACGGACGCGCG
>JBKOXJ010000092.1:0-9060 GCA_046724905.1 Actinomycetota bacterium
TTCAGCGGGACGTCGCCGACGAGCTCGAACTGGACGTCGGCGTTCGCAGCGCGCTTCGCGTCGTCGCTCACGAGCACCTCGCGCGGCTGGGCGTAGTCGGCAATCCGGGCCGCGATGTTGACCGTGCGCCCGAAGTAGTCGCCTTCCTGGGCGATCACGGCGCCGGCGTTGATGCCGATCCGGGCCGGGACGGCGACCGCCCTCTCGGTCTTCTCGACCAGCTCGAGCCCGCTCAGGATCGCCTTGCCCGGGTCCGTAAAGTGGAACATGACGCCGTCGCCGAGCCACTTGACCGGCCGGCCGCCGTGGCTCTGCGCCGCCTCCTGCACGACACTCGCGAGGTTCGCGGCGAGTTCGGCCGCGGCCTGGTCACCCTGCTCCTCAGCAAGTCTCGTGTAACCGGTGAGATCGAGGAAGGCGATCGCCGGCGGCTGCTTCGGCTGCCTAGGGCTGATGCCGCGGTCCTCCATGAAGCCCTCGGTCAAGTCGACGAGGTACTCGAGAACGGCGTGCTCGCGGTGGCGTCCCTGGAGCCAAGGGACGATCCTGCTGACGAGCTCGGTGTATCCAGCCGCTCGCGCGTAGACCAGAGCGTCCTTCTCTTCGTCCGAAACGTCGAAGGAGGTGAAGACGCGCTGGCGCACGGCCTGGTCGAAGAATTGGAGCCCCGCGGTGACGAGCCGCTGAACGCTGCCGCTGTAGAGCCTGGCGAAGCGCGAGAGCTCGTCGTCGTCCGCCAGGTCGAGCTTCGTCACGATCAGGGAAAGGATCTCCGCGTCCTCTGGACGGACTCGGTCGTCCGGGGGCGGCGGCAGGCCGACGTCGACGCTGAGGCGACGCAAGAGCTCCGGGGGGCGACCTAGTTGTGCGGCGAGCTCGGCGTAGGTCACGGACATTCCGGCCGGCTCCGGCATAAACATCCCCATGGGGAACGAGAGCTCTCCGCCCGCGACACCGCGGGCCACGTCCTCGAGCGACACGCCCGCCGCTTCGAACGCGGCCATGAGCCGCACGACGTGCACGTCGAACGACGGGAAGGCGCCGCCCTCGTCAGGCTCGACGAGTCCGAGATCCTCCAGCCGACGCACGTACTCGAGCGGGCATGGGACGAGCTCGGCGACCTCCTGCGCCGAGATCTTGGCCACGCGCCGACTCTATCCAGCGACCACTTCGACGAGATCGCCGTCGGCGAGCGCGTGCGTCCGGCCGACGCGCTGGCCCTCGAACTTGGCGGACGGTCCCCAGACGCGGGCGCCCGTGCAGCTGTCGGCGACCTCGTGGTGGATTGTGCCGGCGGCGTCGACGACGGTCGCGCCCGGACGGAGCGCAACGGGCTCGGCCTCGCTGTCCCCAGGACGGCGCAGGAAAACGCGGATCAGGCCCGTCAGCCGCCAGAGCTCCTCGCGGAACCGGTCGAGGCTCTCGTCGTCGAGCACCGAGACGCCGAGCGCCGGCAGCCCGGTCTCGTGTGCGACGCGGTCGACCGTGACCGGCTCCGACTCGTCGAGCTTCGTGACAGCCACGATCGTCGGATGCGCGATTCCGGCCGTCACCAGCTCGGCCCTGATCGTCTCGAGCGCGTCGAGCGGCGCCGTCGCCTCGTGGCAGAGCACCATCGCGTCGGCTCCGCGCAGCACGCCGAGCAGCGCCCGGCCGCCGCCGCGGTCCTCGCTCGCGCCCGCGATCAGCCCTGGAATCTCGACCAGCTGGACGAGCACGCCGTTGATGCGGGTCGTCGACGGCACCGGCCGTGACGTCGTGAAGGCGTAGTCGCCGGTCTTGATCTGGATGCTCGAAAGGGCCTGCAGGAGCGACGACTTGCCCGCGTTTGGCGGCCCCACCAGCGCGATCTGCGCGGCGCCCTCGCGGCGCACGGCGATCGAATCGCGGTGGACGACCTTCTTGCGCACGCGCGACTCCTCGATCTGCGCGTTCACCCACTTGCGGATGTCCGCGTAGGGCCCACTCTTGTAGCCGGGTAGCTCAGCGAGGATCGCGCGGAGCTCTCGGATCCGCTCGTTGCCTTCCTTGCCGACGAGCCGGCGCTTGATCACCTGCATCTGTGTGCGATGCGGCATCGGCATCGCGATCACCTTCCTTCGCTCGTGCTGGAAGGCGCGACGCGCGGCGCGCGTCCGTCTCCCGCCGCTTCCCCGGACGCTGGAGTCGGAAGCGGCGGCCTAGCCGTGCTTGTTCGAGATGGTGGCGCGCCAGGCGCAGAGACGATCGCTCATCGCCCGACGAGGGTAGCACCGGCGTGAAGGTCTCTTTCCGGAGGCTCGGCCTGCGTCGAGCGCACGCTCATCCCGCTCGTGGTGGGCCCGAGAGTTGACGACCGAATTCGCGCGCGGGAAACTCACGTCCGAAGCGCAAGGAGGGACGATGCGGCAGCTGCCTCGCCTGCGGCACTTCGGCCTCGCGGTCGCCGCGTCGTCCGCGCTCATCCTCGTTTCAGGCGCGTCCGCCGAGACGGCGAAGAAGCGGGTGCTTCGCGTCACAACCGCGGGAGCCGGATTGGTTGCGAGCGCGGACGGACGGATCCGCTGCCGTCGGCGGTGCTCGGCCGCCTACCGGCGGGGCGCCGTCGTCGAGCTCAAGGCATCACCCGGTCGCTACTTCAAGTTCGGGCGGTGGAAGGGCGCGTGCGTCGGCAGTGCCCCGGCATGCCTCGTCGCGCTCGACCGGAAGACAGCCGTCCACGCACTCTTCATCCGCAAGACCGCACGGCTGAGGATGACGACGGCGGGGCCCGGAACGATCGTCAGCAACGCGCAGGCCGTGGTCTGCGGCAGCGCGGGCAGCGATTGCGACGTCGACGTCGAGCAGGGGAAGACCCTCAGACTTACTCCCGTACCCGCTCCGGGCGGGGCGATGGCAGCCTGGGGCGGCTCATGCCGCACGGCCACGGTTGACCGTTGCGAGCTGTTCGTGACGACTGACATCGTGGTCTCCGCGGCATTCCGCCGGACGGCGCCGGTGTCAGGGGCGAACACGTTGACCGTGACGCTGCGAGGCAACGGCCCGGTGCGAAGCGACCCGGCGGGGATCGACTGTCCCCGGACCTGTGAGGCTTCCTTCGCGGCGGGCACGCTCGTCAGGCTCCAGGCATTCCGGTTCTTCTATTGGCAGAAGGGCTGCGTCGGCGTTGGAGAGACGTGCGAGCTCGTCGTCGATGCACCCATCACGGTCGACGCGATCTCCCCGCCGAACCGGCCCCGCCCGAGATCGGCGTGAACGTCTCCGTCTCCGGCCCGGGCCTCGTGCTAGGGCGCGGGATCCGGTGCGGAGCGACAACCGGCACGCTGCTCGACTGCGAGAGCCTGTACACGAGGGGAACGACACTCGTGCTGCAGGCCGTTCCCGCGCGACGAAGCCGCTTTGCGGGCTGGCGGGGGTTCTGCACCGGCAAGGCGACGCGCTGCGATCTCGTCGTGAGCGCGGCGAAGACGGTCCTCGCTCTTTTTCGCCGATGAGCTGATGGCTGCAAACGGCCGGCCTATGCGGCTGCTGACGGCGGCGGGGTTGCTCGTGACCGTTGTCGGCGGCGTGGCAGGCCTGCTCTTCACGCTCCGTCCCAGCCTGCGGCCGTGCCTCGGAAGCTCGGACGCCGCCTTCACCGGTGCGCCGGTCTTCCCACACGTGCGCTTCCGCGACCACCTCGTGCGCCAAGGTGTAGCGCGCGAGCAGGCGGCGAAGGAGCCCAACATCCTCGGCGCCGAGGTCCGCTTCAGCTATCGGACGAATGGCTTCCGCGGAGCGCAACTGCCGCTCACGTGGTCGCTCGTCACGATCGAGCCGGATGGAACGCTCGGAGCCGTCGTGCGCGGGCAGGACCGAGCGCTGGCGATGACCGTCACGCCGGACTCCTGCTCCGAGGGCGGCGGGAAGGATCTCTTCGTGCCTATCGACGATCCACGGAAGCGCTACCGGATCGTGCTCGAGCTGTATCGAAGCCCGGATCTCGACGAACGGCTGGCGCTCACCGAAACCGCCGTCTTTCGCGCGTGACGGGCGGCACACGGCACGGCGCTCACGGGCGAGGAGTCCCGCGTGCGGCGTCTAACTGTCCGCGCATGCCCGAGGAGAGCCTGAAGAAGGAGCTCCGCGCAGCGCTATCTCCGCGTCGCGGCCGCCAGCCCCGGAACCTGCTCAGCCCCGATCCCGCAAAGCAGAAGACGCCCTCCCCTGCGGCCAGACCGCGGTTGCTCGGCCGGCTCTTCCGGCGACCCTAGTCGGTTTCGGCGGACCCCGGCTGCACCTCGCCGGACTCGTAGGCGTAGATGACGGCCTGCACGCGGTCGCGGAGCTCGAGCTTGAGCAACACGTGCGCGACGTGCGTCTTTACCGTTCCCTCGCTGACGACGAGCTCACCCGCGATCTCGGCATTCGAGAGGCCGCGCGCGATCAGGGCGAAGACTTCTCGCTCGCGCTCCGTCAGCTCCTCGAGCCTCGCGGCCAGCTCGGGCCGGACGCTCGGCCTGCGCGCGAACTCCTCGATCACGGTGCGCGTGATCGTCGGATCGAGCAGCGCGTCACCGCGGCTCACAAGATGCACCGCTCCGAGCAGCTGCTCCGGCGGCGAGTCCTTGACGAGGAACCCGCTCGCGCCCGCTCGGAGCGCGTCGTAGACGTACTCCTCGAGCGCAAACGTCGTAAGCACGAGGACGCGCGGCCGCTCGGCGCTCGCCCCGGCGAGGGTGCGTGTGGCCGCGATGCCGTCGAGCCTCGGCATGCGGATGTCCATCAGGACCACGTCGGGATCCAAGGCGCGGGCAAGCTCGATCGCCTCCTCGCCGTCCGACGCCTCGCCGACGACGTCGATCTCGGCGTCTCCCTCGAGGATCTTGCGGAAGCCGGCCCGGACGAGCGCCTGATCGTCGGCGACGACGACCCGGACGCTCATGGGGCCGCCGTCGCGAGCGGCAGGCGCGCGCGCACGACGAACCCGCCGCCGTTCCGCGAACCGGCGTCGAACTCTCCTCCGTAAAGGGCGACACGCTCGCGCATCCCCGTCAGCCCGTGGCCGCGATCGGAGCGGGTCGGCGCACCGCGGCCGTCGTCCGCCACCTCGAGCTCGACTGAATCGCCGGCGTACCGGATCACGACCGACGCTCGCGCCGGTCCGGCGTGCTTGATCACGTTCGTCAGCGCTTCCTGGACGATCCGGTACGCGCAGAGGGCGACTCCCGGCGGAACGGCGTCCGGCTCGCCTTGGATCCGCAGCTCGACGGGTAACCCGGCCTCGCGCACCTGCGCGACGAGGACGTCGAGCTCCGCCAGGGTCGGCTGCGGCGCGAGATCGGCAGGCGCGCCGGAGCGCAGGAGCGTGAACAGCCGGCGCATCTCGGTCAGCGCCTGCCGGCCGGTCCGCTCGATCGATGCCAGTGCCTGCCCCGGCGCTGCTCGGTCGGTCCCGAGCGCACTCCGTTCAGCCGCTGCCTGCACGACCATCACGCTGACGCTGTGCGACAGCAGGTCGTGGAGCTCGCGCGCGATCCGCGCCCGCTCCTCGGCCGCAGCCACGCGCGAATCCGCGTCACGCGCGCGCTCGAGCGCGGCAGCACGCTCCTCAACAGCCTCGGCGTAGAGCTGGCGCTGACGCACGAGCCGGCCCGCGACCCACGCGCCGCCGAAGACGACGAGGGGGAAAAAGAAATCGTCGAGGCCGATCCAGACGAGGCCGGCGGCGACGCTGTAGATCGCGAGCAGCCACCCGACGAGCTGCGAATCAGGCGTGGGCGCGGAGCCGACGGCCAACACCTCGACCACGAGCGCCCCCATCACGACAACGACGACCGCAAGCGGAGCACGGCGACGGAACGCGAGGGGCAGCGTCATCAGCAGCGCGGCGGGCACGTAGATGGCCTTCGAGGCCGTGAAGTAGTCGCCCGAGCCGAAGATGTCCTGCAGCACGAACGCGGCCAGCGCGCTTGCGACGAGCGCGTCGGTCGCGAACGGATGGCGCGCGACCAGCCTGCGGGCGGCTTCAAACCAGCGCATCGCTCCCGAACCTAGCGCTCCGGCGGCGATCCGTCATCGCCCGGACGACAGAGCCGGAGCGGCTCGAAGATCGTCCGTCCGGCAGAGAGCAAGTTCTGCCGCGCGGCAGACGACATCGAGAGTCCCGGCTCGTACGGTCGAGGCGAGAACCGAAAGGAGGCACATGAACCACCGCTCACATCAGCTGCTCGACCGCGTCGGCGCCGCTGCCGGCATCGCCGGCGTGCTCCTGCTCGTCGCGCTCTTCAATGTCTTCCCCGCGCTCCCTGCCCCCGACGACGGGATCGCCGAGATCGCCGGGAAGGCCAAGGACAACACTGACGGCCTGCTCCTAGCCGCCTATGTCGGCGCGCTCATGAGCGGCGCGCTGCTCCTCTTTGGGGCCTCCCTCGCCGCGCGGCTTCGCCGTGCTGAAGGCTCCGAAGGCGGCTGGTGGCTCGTGGCCCTGGTCGGTATCGCGGGAACGTCGATCGGCATCGTCGGCAACGCGCTGACGCTCGTGTTCGTCCGCGCAGTCGGCCACGGGGTAACCGGCTCGGCGCTCTGGATCGGCTACGGCGCCGACCACTGGCTCGGCGTTCTCACCGCAATCCCGCTCGCCGTCTTCCTGCTCGGCGCGAGCATCGGCGCGCGCGCCACCCGCAGCCTTCCGCGTTGGCTTGCCTGGCTGGGTATCGCGGTGAGCGTGCTGTTGGTCGCCGGAGCGGGCAGCGTCACGGGCGACGAAGTCGACGGCGGCGTCCTCGGCCTGCCGCTGCTCCTCGGCTACCTCGGCCTCATCGTCTGGATCGTCGCCGTGAGCGTCTCGATGCTGCGCCGACCTCACAGCGCGATCGCCGATCCCGCCCCGGCACTCACCTAGCCATCTGTTCGTAGCCGTGGGGGACGATCTAGCCGGCGTAGTCGAACGTCGAGGCGTAGCCGCAGACGCCACGGTAGCTGAACGCGAGCGGCCCGTCCTCGACGAGGAGCTCGTCGGCGACAAGCTCTTCTCCTGTCCGCTCGTGGCCGGGGATCACGCAGGTGACGGTCTCGGGGCCGGTGTAGCGGTCGCGGATCCGGACGCTGACGCTGTCGCGGATCCGCAGCCGCTGGCGGCGTCGTGTGTGGTCGACCTCGATCTCGACGGGTCGGACGGCGACGAGGTGGCTCGCCTTCCAGACCCAGGGAAAATGCGACGTCACGTCGCCGCCGACGCGGCCGGTGAAGATTTCTTCGAGCGCGTGATGCTGCTCGTCGGTGGCGCGGGCGTCGAGGTAGAGCACCCACGTCCACGGCGACCGCGGCTCGTCGTCGCTGTAGCGCAAGGCGAGGGCGACGGGAAGCCCGGAGAGGTCGGTGCCGTCCGCGGCTCCCTCCTCGATCAGCCACGAGAGTACGCCCAGGCAGACCCCATGCGTCGAGCGCCCGCCGGCGACGCCGTTGATGCGGCGGCAGGGGCAGATCGGGTCGCAGTTGCACGACTCGAAGTAGCTGCCGCGGATCCGCCAGCTCATCGGTGCATCTGCATCTGGGCCGGCTGTTTCAGCCCGGGCACGCTCGCGGGTGAGGTGGCGACCAGGATCGCCAGCGCGACGAGGCCGACCGCGAGCACGCGCGCAAACGCCTGGCCGCCCGGCATGACCTTCTCGACCAGGATCGCAGCGGCGACGACGGCCATCCAGAAGAGGCTCATCACGCCGAGCGCGAACAGCGCGAGCATCAGGCCCACGCAACAGCCGACGCAGTAGCCGCCGTGCTCGAGTCCCGTCCGAACCGCGCCGAGCCGGCCGGGCCGGCCGCGAACCAGGAAGTGCAGCGGCGAGCGGCAGTGGCGCAGGCAGGCATGCTTGAGCGGCGTGAGCTGGTAGGCGCCGGCAACCGCGAGCGCACCGCCGGCCACCCACGGCCCGCCGGCGTCCCAGGCCAGGAACGAAGGCGCGGACGCCTGGATCCCGCGGTAGATCGCGTAGGCGATAACTCCGTAGCCTGTCCACGCCAGCAGATAGCCCGTCACGAACAGCCCCGCCCCGGCGCGGCGCTGGACGCTCGAGAACAGCAGCACGGTCGGCGCCGCCGACGGCAGCATCATCGCCGCCGTCATCGTGACCCAGATCCCGATGAACGAGCCGAATCCCCCGAGGTCGGTCCCAGGGCCGTTGTCCATCCCGCGCATCCGCTGCACCGCCACGACCCAGCCGGCGAGCGCGGCAATCAGTACCCAAGCGGCGACCGCTGAGCGCCCCCGGAGGCTCAATCCGTCCACGAGAGGAGGATCTCAGCCACGCGGGCCGGCTGTTCCAGAGCGGCGAAGTGACCGGTGTCGGGAAGCGAGATCGATCGGGCGCCAGGGAGCAGGGCCAGGTTGGTCTCTCGCTCCGGAATGCGCGACCAGTCGTGGTCGCCATAGACCAGGGTCACCGGGGCGGTGACGCGACCGTAGAGCGCCCGTGCCGCAATCATGCTGTTCACGTTGCGGAAGACTTCGCGCGCGACGCGTGCGTAGCCGCGCCGACGGCCAACCCGACGCAACTCGGCGAGGTAATGACCGGGGAGCCTGCTGCCGTCGACGAGACCACCCCGCAGCACGATGCCGAGCACCGGCTTGTTCTCCAGTCTCGTCACGGCCGCACCGATGCCCGCCAGGCGGGCGCCGCCGACATAGACGGAGGCGACGCTGTTCGCTCGACCGACTCCCTTCGAATAGTCGTATGTATTGATCGCGACCACGCGGCGGACGCGATCACCGAGCTCCGCAGAGGCCGTCAGCGACACAGTCGCGCCCATCGACTCGCCGGCCAGCGTCACGCCGGTGAGGTCCAGCGTCCTGACAACTTCGACGACCGCCCGCCGGAGCGCCGGCTCGGTGTAACTCGCGGCGGGCTTGATGTCGGACCAGCCCATCCCGGGCATGTCGATCGCGTAGACGGTGAACGCATGCAGGATTCGCGGGATCACGAGCTGGAAGTGATCGAGCTGGGTGCGGACGGTGTGAAGCAAGATCAGCGCCGGGCCGGAGCCTGTGGGGGTCGCAAACCTTGATCCACGGGTTACGTGTTGCTCAGCACGGCTCATTTATTC
>JBKOXJ010000137.1:0-5969 GCA_046724905.1 Actinomycetota bacterium
CCGCGGGCATCGAGTTCCCCGGCTGGGATCCGACAGTCAGCTCGCTGGTTGCCGAGGTCGAGATGCGCCAGGAGCCGGAGTTGGGAATCCGCCGCAATGCGAACGGCACCCAGGCGATCGGCAGGACGGAGGAGGGGGAGCGGCTCCGGGTCGTGGTCAGCGAACAGCACGCTGGGCAAGCCGGTGAGCCGACCCTGCGTGATCTCAGCCAGGCACTCGTCGCCGTCTGGGGAACGGACTACGGGGTGCACAGCCCAACCTGGATCTCCCGGTTCACGGACATGACCCGGCAGGCGGCGTCCTACAGGGAGGGACGTGTGCTGCTTGCGGGCGACGCCGCGCACGTGCATTACCCGGTGGGTGGGCAGGGCCTCAACATCGGTGTGCAGGATGCGGTGAACCTGGGCTGGAAGCTGGCCCAGGTGGTTCACGGGACATCGCCGGAAAGCCTGCTGGATACCTACCATCTCGAGCGGCACCCGGTCGCTGCCCGCGTGTTGCAGAACACGATGGCGGCGACTGCGCTCACCCGCTCCGATGCGCGTATCGACGCCTTGCGCGACATCCTGTCCGAGCTGCTGACCATGGAAGAGCCACGCAAGCGGCTCGCCGGGATGATGTCCGGCCTCGACATCCACTACGACCTCGGTGAGGGACACCCGCTGCTCGGCCGCCGCATGCCCGATCTCGACCTGGTCATCGCCAACGGCCCGCTGCGGGTATTCACCCTGCTGCACGATGCCCGGCCGGTGCTCCTCAACCTCGGCGAGCCCGGCGGCTTCGACATCACTCCGTGGGCGGATAGGGTCCAGCTGGTCGACGCCCAATACGTAGGTCTGTGGGAGCTTCCGGCACTTGGCGCGGTCACCGCGCCCACTGCCGTGTTGATTCGGCCCGACGGATACGTCGCCTGGGTCGGAGACCGAACCCAACTCGGACTCACTGACGCGCTAACCACGTGGTTCGGACCACCCACAGCGGCGTAGCGCGCCGGTCTTGCAAGATCAAATCTATTAGGAGTCCTAAGGCGACGCGTGCGGCGCCGACCTCAGGACGTGCGGGCTGCCCGCGCGTCCGTCTGAAATGACCGGCCGAACCGCCTGAACTGATCTCACTCCACGTAGGCCAAGTCGAGCTCGCCACCGAAGAACCGGGCGAGCGAGGCGGCCTCGCGTTCGACTGCGGTGCGGGCGGCCGCATCGAGGAGCTCGAACGGCTCGACCGTCACGCGCACGCGACCGGGGCGGAGCTCGTGCGACCAGACGCCGGCGACCCGTCCGTGTCGCAGGACGACCGGTGAAACCCAACCGGCCGTGCGGTAGACGCGGTCCTTGATCGACGCGTCGACGAGATGCTCGCGGTCCTGGTGCGAGAGCAAGAACGGGTCGAATCCGGGAAGCAGCCTCACCGCGCTCGAGGTCCGCTCGGCCGCGAGGGCCTCGACGTCCTGCGCGAGGAGGAAGCGCTTCGGCTCGGCCTCGACGACGTCGACGTGCTCCCACGCGAAGCGGAGGTTCGGCTCGTACTGGTGACCGATCCAACGCGCGAAGTCGGCACGTGAAGCCGGGCCGTACGAGGAGAGGTAGCGGCGCAGGAGCTCGGGGCCTGCCTCTTCCAACGGCACCTCGCGCCACGTGCCGAGCCACTGGTCGGGCCGGACGAACGTGGCGTTCTGGCCGCGACTCGGCCCGGCGCAGAGGACGCCGCGGCGGGCCGCGGGCTTCAGGATCCCGCCCCAGCTCTCGCCGATGTGCTTGCTCAGTCGCTTCCCGACGCGCGGCCTGATCGCCTCCTCGAGCTCACGCCTGTCGAGGGCGGCGCCGTCCAGCGCTTCGGCGATCGCCTCGATTAGCCGCTCCATCCCGGTCGGCGTCGTGCCCCAGTAGCGCATCCAGCTCGGTGGGTACGACCCGCGCGCGTCGAGCGCCGAGGTGTACACCGGCAGGTCTTCCGCCGGGACGAGATGCAACGTGCCGCGCATCAGCCACGACTTCGCGAGCGAGCGCTCCTCCCAGAGCGCGCGCGAGAGGTCGCCCTGACGGTGTCCGCGAACCCTCGCCCAGCCCGCCAGATCGGCCAACGAGACCACCTGCGCCTGGAGACCCCCGGCGCGTCTCGCGGCCTCGACCAGCGATCCGCGGGGCCCGCGAGGCTGGACGGATCCGCGCCGGAGCCGGAACGAGGCGATCTTCCCGTCGGTGAGGCGCACGGCGAGAAGCTAAAGGCTGCGGCCCCCAGTGCCGACCACAGAGGGGATCGCTGGGATGCGTCTACGCATGCTCTCTCAACGTCGTCTGCTCGGGATCGGCGCGGCCCTCTTCCTCGCGGCTGCCGGCTTCGCCACGGTCGCGGCGGCCGAGATGCCGTACAACAGCCAGCAGCCGTCCATCAGCGGCACGGCGGACGTCGGCCAGACGCTGACCGGTGGGAACGGATCGTGGCTCTACACCGACGGCAGCGCCTGCCAGTCCGAGTGCACCTACTCGTTCCAGTGGCAGCGGTCAGCCGACGGGTACTTCTTCGTCGACATCTCCGGCGCCGCTGCCCAGACGTACACCGTGACCGAGGCCGACCGCGGCTCCAGCCTGCGTGTCGCCGTCACCGCCACGAAGTACGACTGCAATGCCCTCAACCAGGACTGCCGCTGGGTGACGCGGACGGCCTACTCGCCGAAGACGTCTGTCGTCCCGGGTGGGACGACGTCCAGCTCGACGTCGACCACCGGCGGAACGACGACGGCCGCCACGACGACGGTCACCGTTCCGACGCCGCCGACGGTGACCCCGACGCCGGTCGCCCCGACGCTCGTCTCGCCGCCCGGGATCACGCTCTCGATGCAGAACGGCAAGCGTCTCCTGAGCGCCTCGCCAGGGTCGTGGAACGGCGTCCCTGACGTCACGTACGCGTACCGGTGGGAGCGCTGCAACCGCGACGGCGAGCGGTGCCTGCCGGTCGACGGCGCGACCGGCTCGACCTACGCGATCTCCGACTCCGACGTGGGCTTCACGCTCCGCGTCGTCGTGACGGCGTCGAACTCTGCCGGCTCGCAGAGCGCGGCATCGGAACCGACCGGCGTGATCGAGCCTGAGGGCCTGATCGAGCTCGCGAACGGCGCGGACTCGATTCCGGTGACGAGCGTGTCGGCGCCCAACAAGCTGAAGATCGACCGCGTCTCGTACGCACCGGCCGTTGTCCGGTCGTACGCGGCCTTGACGCTCCGCCTGCGCGTCGTCGACGCGCACGGCTACGTGGTACGCGGCGTGCGGATCACGGTCGAGCCGGTCCGGCACGGGCAGATCGTGCTCGGCCGGGCGCGCTCCACCGCCGTGGACGGCACGGCAACCGTCGTCGTCCGCCCAGCCCGAAGCCTGACGCTTCGCTCCGGCCGCGTCCTGGCGCTCACGATCGTCGCCGACAAGCCCGGCGACGAAGACGGCGTGACCTCCGCCACGCGCGTCCTCCGGATCCCGCTCGGCGCCCGGCGCTAGGCCGCGCAATCCGGTGCGGCCCGGATTGCGTAGGGTGTGGCGATGATGAGCCACTGGATTCGCGTGGCGCTCGTCTTGGCGGCGGCCCTCGCCGCGCTCGTCCTCGCCGCGCCGGGCGGTTCCGACACCGTCCGCGGCGAGAAAGTGAAGCCGACCCGGAAGGGCGAGGTGGTCGCGCTCAAGACGGTCGCCGCAAGCAGCCGTTACGCCGTCCGGCACGCCCGCTGCGCCGAGCGGCTCAGCGACCTCTGACGACGAGAGTCGCCTGCATCCCGAGCCGGCGGTGGTCGGCGATCGAGCACCACAGCCGGTAGCGGCCCGGCAGCGTCCGGAGCGAGAGGTTCGCGTACTTGCCCGGGAGCACGACCGGCAGGCGGTAGACGCGCGTGCCGCCGACGCGCTGCAGGCGCAGGTCGTGCGGATCCTCGCCGAGGTTGAGCAGCTGAACGATCGTCCGGCCGCTGCGGAGGGTCGGGCGCGAGAGGGCGAGCTCGAACTCGGTCGCCGTCACCTGGACGCGCGCCGGCGGTCGAGTCGTCGCGCGGGCAGCTCCGATCGCCGCGGCCGCGGCCGCGACGAGCACGAGTGCAGCGAGCCGGAGCCTCACCTGAGGAGCGCCGGCCGCGCGAACGACGCCGCGTTCGGGATGATCGCCGCCGCATCGGCGTCGAACCACTCCTCGAGCAGCGCGGAGTAGACGCCGCGGAAATCAGACGTCGCCCGCAGGTTGCCCTGCCCGTCGAGCCCGCCGGAGAGGCCCGGGAACTCGCCGATCATCGCGCCGCGAGCGCGCGTCCCGAGGAGGAAACCCATGCCGGCCGCGCCGTGATCGGTCCCGAGCGAGCCGTTTTCCTTCGCGCGGCGTCCGAACTCCGACCAGACGTGGACGAGCACCCGGTCGGCGATGCCGCGGGCCTCGAGGTCACGCTGGAACGCAAGCAGCGAGTCGGCGGTGAGCTTGAGCGCCTCCGCCAGCTCGTCAGCCTGGTCGGAGTGCGTGTCGTACATGCCGGGCGCACGGAGAGCGGCGCAGCGGACGGGCAGTCCGGCGGCGAGCATGGCGGCGAGCCCGGCGAGACGGGTCGGGAACGAGTCGCGCGACTGCGGGTACGCGACCGGACTGGTGAAGCCCGTCTTGAACTGCGCCAGCTGGCCGTGGAGGCGGCTCGACTGGGCGGCGGCGCCGGCCGCGTCGCGGAGGGCGCGGTCCTTGGCCTTCCGGTGCGCGGAGCCGAGCTCTCCGAGGGCTTGGACGACGGCGTCCTCGAGCAGGTTCTTCCGCCGCGGCGCCGAGAAGCTGTAGCGATCCACCGCCTCGATCGACGCGACCGGGACCCTCGCAGTCGCGAGCGCCGGCTGCAGGCGGTTGTCGATCGAGAGCCCCTGGAGCGGGTTGTCGGGCGAGCCCGCGTGGTCGAGGTAGCGCCCGAGCCAGCCTGTGACGAGACCGGCATTCGTCGCGCCAACCTCCCAGTAGTGCCGCGAGGTGAAGTGCGACTTGTCGGGGCTCGTGTAGCCGACTGCCGGGAAGACCGTCACCTTGCCTTCGCCGTGCAGCGTCGCCAGCGACGTGAGCGAGGGATGCCACCGCAGCCGCGAGTCCTCCGCGAACGGGACTCCGGCCGAGGGAGGTAGCGCGAGCTTCGGCCGCAGTGATCGGTATGCCGGGTCGGCGTCGGGAAACAGCATCGAGATCGAGTCTGCGCCGCCGTCGAGGAAGATCGAGACGAGCACGCGATCCGAGCTCGCGCTCGTCGCGGCGGCGGCGAGCCCGTCGTCGAGCGCGAACGGGCTCAGCTTGTCGGCGCCGTAGACGGCGAGGGCGAGGCCGAGCGAGCGCGCGACGAACGTCCGGCGGCTCAGGCCGGTACCCGCCGGCAGCGGCATCCCCGCCTCGATCTCCGGAAGCCCGCGACCGGCCTGCGCGACCGCGCGCCGCAGCAGGTCGGTCCGGGAGTAGTCGCTGCAGGAGCAGGCGCGGCGCATCAGCTCGTCTGGAGCTCCGGGCAGAGTGCGATGAGCTCGCGCAGCGCGTTCTCGACGGCAGCCGGACGCGCGACCTTCAGCGCACGAGCCGTGAACGACAGGAGCACGCGCCGGGTCGCGGCGCTCAGCGCCGGCTTGCCGTGGAAGGCAACGGCGCGATCCAGCAGCGCACGCGCCTTCGCGGGCGCTGCGGCGCTGTCCGGAAGAGCCGCCTGCTGGAGCGCGGCCTCGGCCACGAAGAACCGGCCGCGGAAGGTCGCCGTGTCGAGCCAGCGGGTCTCGTCCCAGCCGGCGACGTTCGGCGGGTAGAACAGCCGCTGCCCGCTCGCGACCGCCAGGCGCGCCCAATTGACGCCGGCGAGGCCGCGCCCGAGACGGCGCAGGAGTCCTGCGGTGAACACGACCGGCGGCTTCACCATTCGCGGTCCCCTGTAGAGCGCCGGGTGCTGGAGGATCGCCTCGAGCACCGGCCGCACCTCGTAGCCGTTCCGGTAC
>JBKOXJ010000123.1:0-10407 GCA_046724905.1 Actinomycetota bacterium
GCGCAGGTGGGGATCAGGCGCGACCCGATCACCATGGGACATCCCAGGCGGTCCCCGCGGCAAGCGGTCTCCTGGGTCCCGGCGCAGGCTTTGCCGTCACAGGCGGCTCGAGCCTCGTGCGTCAACTCCAGCGCCGCCTACGAAGGGACGGCTACACCACCGGCCCGATCGACGGGCTCTACGGTCCCCTCACCGAGCGAGCAGTTCGGCGCTTCCAGCGAGCGAACGGCCTGGCGCTCGACGGTGTGGTGGGCCCGCAGACGCGGGCGGCGCTGCGCGCCGCCTCCGCACGCCGCGGTGGGCCGAGCCACGCCCAGCTGGGGGCTAGGGGCGACTCCGTTCGGCCGGGCGCCGGCTACGGGAGCCCGGGGGGCTCCCAGCGCGTTCTGGAGATCCAGCGCATGCTGCGAAGCCTGGGGTACGACTCTGGTCCCGTCGACGGCCTATTCGGACCGCGGACTCAGGCCGCCGTCCAGTGGTTCCAGGTCAAGCATGGGGTCCGTCCGAGCGGCGTGGTCGTTCCCGCGTTGCTGGGGCGCCTTCGCAGCCTCAGTCGCGCCAGACCGCTGCTCAGCGATTCGGCATCGCCGCCTGATCTTGCAGCTCCACCCCTCCCGTCGGCCGGATGGCACGGCCGCCCGATCCGCCACCCGCACGCTCACGGCAATGCTGATCGCTCGGGCGCGGCGCACCAGGTCCGACCCGCCCATCCCGCGCGGTCTGGTGCCGGCTATCGGACCCCCTACGGCTCTGATCGAGTGCGGCGGATCCAACGCATGCTGCGCCGGCTCGGCTACGCAAGCGGCCCCGTGGACGGCCTCTTCGGGCCACGGACCCGGGCCTCCGTCCAGTGGTTCCAGATGAAGCACGGCTTCGAGCCGAGCGGGATCGTCGAGGTGGCGACTCTGAGGCACCTGCGGGCCCTGGCTCGAGGCAACGTCCCAGCGCAGCCGGCCCCTGGCCGGGTGAAGACCTCCCCCTCGCCTTCGCGGCGCCGGACAGCGCAGCCGGGAGGCGAGCGAGCCAACGCACCCGCTCCCCCTGCCCGTGCCCACGAGAGCAACGGGCACGGCACCGCCGTCGCACCGCTGTTGCTGGCGCTGCTCGGAGCCCTCGGTGCAGCTTCGATCTTCCTGCTCTCGATCGCGGCCAGGCGGCGTCGGCCGCGCGAGCCTGCGACCGGTCCGGCCCAGCGCCAGGAACCGGCGAGCGCCGGCGAGACGTCGGGTCAGCGCGCCCAGCCGATGCCTCGGCCGGCTGCGCGGCCTGGCGCAGCTGCCACCGCACCTCCCGGTGCGCCCGCCCACGAGAGCCCGACTGTTGCCCCGCCCCAAGCGAGGCCCGATCGCCCGCCGTTGCCGAGGGTAGTGGGCTACGCGAGAGGAGACGACCGAGTCGACCTCGAGCATCAGGCGGCCGCGATCGAGCAGGCGTGCCGCGAGCGAGGATGGACGCTGGCGCGCGTCGTTCGGGATCACGGATCGTACGAGTCGGAGACGCTCGTGCGACCCGGGCTCGCCCACGCCCTCGCGCAGCTCCGTGCAGGAAGCGCAGGGAGACTTGTCGTCGACCGGCCCGAGCGCCTTGGGCGCTCGGTAGCGGATCTGAGACCGCTGATCCAATGGTGCGCGAGCAACGACGTCGACCTCGTCGCGCTCGACGGCGGTCTGGAGGGGAGCATGCGCGAGGCGCGGTCGACACCTGGGGCCGGGCTGGCGGTGGGCAACGGACACAAGGATGGGGCGAAGCACGGAGCGGTGGGCTCGAAGCGGTCGGAACAAACGGGCGGGCGATCCCGCAGCGGGCCGTGACACCGGCAGATCCACGAGCCTTCGCACTCGCGGTACGGGCGGGCTGGCTGGTGGCGATGCTCGCACCGGGCGAACGGAGTCGCGCATGGACATCACCCTGAACCGGCCGTCGAAGCGGACCGCGCTGAGCCGCGTCGTGTGCTCGAACGGAGACGCGACTCCGGTGCGCGCCCTGCCGCAGCTGCGTGTCGCTCTGCTCGGAGGATTTCGAGTTGAGCGCATCGGCGTCGCCCCGGCGATCACGGACTGGCAGCGGCGCACCGCAAAGACCCTCACGAAGCTCCTGGCAACCGATCCGCGTCACGCGCTGCATCGAGAGCAGATCCTGGACATGCTCTGGCCGGATGTCGGAGTCGAGTCGGCGCTCAACAGCTTTGGCAAGGCGCTGTATGCGGCTCGCCGAGCGCTCGAGCCTGAGCTCCTGCCCCGACAGGGCTCGACGTACCTGCGGCTGACGGACTCCATGGTCGCGCTGGACACCCAACACGTCGTGATCGATGCCGATCAGTTCCAGTTGCTGGCCGAGACCGCCCTCCGGCAGCGGGATGAAGCCGCGTTCGAGGCTGCGCTCGAGGCGTACGGCGGTGAGCTCCTTCCCGAGGATCGGTATGAGGACTGGTGTGCAGAGCGTCGCGACTTCCTGGCCGAGCTGCACGTCCGGTTGCTGTTGGGACTGGCCGAGAGGCTGGAAGAGCGCGGAGCGTACGGCGCGGCGGCCAATCGCCTCCGGGAGGCGCTTCAGCACGACCCGACAGGGGAGCAGGCCCACCGCCGCCTGATGGTCCTGTACGCGGCAGCAGGAGCGCGCGACCGGGCGGTGCGGCAGTTCCATGTCTGTCAGGACGCACTGTGGCGAAAGCTCGATCTGGCACCGGAGGAGGCCACGGTGGCGCTCTACCGGGACGTCGTGGCAAACCGGATCCAGAGGCGGAGCCCGACGCCCGAGGGCGATCGAGCCACGAGTCCGACGCTCGAGGGCGATCGAGAGACGATCGAGTCCCGCCACCCGCGAACCGCCGAGCATGGGGTGGAAACGCCCTTCGTGGGTCGCAAGTCCCTCCTTCGGCAGCTGAGCGAGCAACTCGCGCGCGCCGACGAGGGAACGGGGCGCATGGTCCTCGTCAGCGGAGAGGCCGGCGTGGGCAAGACCCGGCTCGTGGCCGAGCTGGCGACCGAGGCTCGGCGTCGGGGGGCCGCGGTTCTCTGGAGCGGAAGCGGAGCCCATGCAAACCCCGTCGCCTACGGCCCGTTTGCGGTGGCGCTGGACGGCCACGTGGCGAGCCGCCCGGATGACGAGCGCGACGAGCTCGCGCGGCGCTACCCGGCGCTCGTGCCGTTGATGCCGTCGCTTGGCATGGGCAAGCCGCCTGGGCCTTTTGCACATCGTCCCACCGATGATCATCTCTCTGTCGTGCCCGCCATCGTCGGGCTGCTGACGGATCTCGCCCGGGCCCGACCCGTCGTCCTCGTCTTGGGTGACCTGCACGACCTGCACAGGTCGAGCCTCGACCTCCTGAAGTACCTCGCGCAGCTGAGCGTCCAGCGGCGGTGGCTGATCGTCGGAACGTTCCGGCAGGAGGGGGTGGAGGTTGGGGGCGAGCTCTGGCGCATGATCGGGGCCACGTTTCGAGAGCGTCTATGCCTCCATGTCGAGTTGCAGCCGCTCCCGCGCCCGGATGCCGACCAGCTCGTGCGGGCAATCCTTCGGGGCGGTGAAGTGGGCAACGCGGTGCTCGATCGCGTCCATGCGCGGTCGTTGGGAAACCCGCTGTTCGTCGAAGAGCTCGTGCGAGACATGCGGGAGCGAAGCGAGCTCGTCCGCCCGAACGGCTCGTGGCACATCGCACCGTCGCTCTCGGCATGCGTGCCGGGGCGCGTTCGTGCTCACGTGGCGCTGCGTGTGGCGCCCATGGAGCCCACCGTGCGCCGTGTGCTGGCGCTGGCTGCTGTTGCCGGTGGAACCGACCTCTCGTTGAACGATCTGCGCAGCGCGGGCGCGGCGCTGCAGCCTCCCCTCTCTGAGGCGGCGCTCTTCGACGCGCTCGATCGCGCGCTGGAGAGCCGCCTCTTGGAGGAGCGGAACGACGTGTACGCATTTCGGCATCCGCTCGTGTGCTCGGCCCTGTACGAGGACCTTCCCAAGCATCGCCGCGACCAGCTCCACGCCGCGCTGAGGCACTCGCGGGAGGAAAGCCGGCTGAGGGCACGCGCGGGTTGATGGCTCGACCCGCGTTGTTGGACGGACCTGTCCCGCTCGCCTGGACTCGCGCAGCCTCATGCGGTTCTCGGGAGCCATGCGCATGAGCCAGCCTTCAGCCTCCTTCTCGGTGACGGTGCCCGCCGACCCCGATGAAGGGGTTCTGGAGGCAACGCTCTGGGACCTTTGCGCGACCGAGCAGCCGCCCGCCGAAGTGCTGGTCGTCGTCGGAAGCGACGATGGCGTGGCACGGGCCGTCGCGGCGCGCGTGGCCGGCCGCCACCCCGACCTCGTCAAGGTCGTCGTCGATCCTGCGCTCTTCGACGTCATGGCCGACGATGTGGGCCAGCCAGGCAGCCGCCCACCGGTAGTCCCGGATCGCGTGGCCCGGGCGGTGCGCCAGGCTCCGGCGCGGGCGGCGGTGGTCCGGGGGCGCGTGGGGGCGTGGGTGGCCTCCGGCCTGGCACGAGTCACGCGGAACCTTCGCGGCCGCCGATGGTCGGTAGCTCGGCCGTCGCTACATGCCCTTGGACGAGGGCAAGGGCAGGTGGTTGTCGGCCTGCTTGCGTTCGTCGCCCTCGCGGTCGCGGTAGCGACATCGATCCACGCGCCCTGGACTCTCTCCCTCCTCTGCATCGGCGTGGTGGTGGTCCTGGGAGCAACCGCCGGGACGACCGTTCCCTGGATGGCCAACGCCCGGCGTTGCTGGCTTCCATCGCCGAGAACCGCCCGTCCGACGACGCCGTCCAGTCGTCGGGCTCCTTCTCGGTGACGGTTCCCGCAGCCCGCGACGAGGCTGTCCTTCAGGCCACCATCTCGGCCCTTTGTGGGGGCGAGCAGCCGCCCGCCGAAGTGCTGGTCGTCGTCGGAAGCGACGATCGGGTGACACGCGACGTGGCCGAGCGGGTGGCCCGCCGCTACCCCGAGCTGGTCAACGTCGCCGTCGATCCGGCGCTCTTCGACGTGATGACCGGCGCGGTGGACCATGTGGGCAGCCGCCCAGGAGTGGTCCGCGATCGCGCGGCCGGGCGCGTGGCCTCCGCGCTTCTGCGCGGAGGGCGGCCGCTTCTCCGCGGCGCCCGGTCGGCACGCGCGCTGGTACTGGCACATCGGCGGGCGGTCGTTGGCCTGCTTTCGCTCGTCGCCGCCGCGGTCGTCGTCGCCGCATCGATCCGCACCCCGTCGGTTCTCTACCTCCTCTACATCGGCGTGTCGTTCATGTTGGGCGCGATCGCCTGGACGACCCTGCTCTGGATGGTGAACGCCTGGCGCACGCCAGCGTCCCTGGCCAACAGTCACCACAAAGGCGACGACCTCGAGACCGTCCATTCCTTCTCCTTGATCGTCCCCGCCCGCCACGAGGAGGCGGTGCTCGAGACGACGCTCTCGCGCCTCGCCACGGGCGATCATCCCGCCTTCGAGATCCTCGTGGTCGTCGGAACCGACGATCCTGCGACGCGCGAGGTGGCCGAACGGGTGGCCAGCCGCCACCCAGAGCTCGTCAAGGTGGTGCTCGACGCCAGCTGGCCGAAGAGCAAGCCGAAGGCCCTGAACGCAGCGCTTCCCCACTGCAAGGGCACCGTCACCGGCGTGTTCGACGCCGAGGATGACGTCCATCCCGCGCTCCTGCGGCGGGTCGACCAGTGCTTCCAGAAGAAGCAGGCCGACGTCGTCCAGGCGGGAGTTCAGCTGATGAACTTCCGCTCGAGCTGGATCACCGTCCGCAATGTCCTCGAGTACTACTTCTGGTTTCGCAGCCGTCTGCACTTCCATGCCCGCCAGGGCTTCATTCCGCTGGGCGGCAATACGGTCTTCGTTCGCACTCAGGTGCTGCGCGCCATCTCGGGCTGGGACCCGGACTGCCTCGCGGAAGACTGCGAGCTGGGCGTCCGTCTGAGCGCCGCCGGCGCCCGCACGGTCGTGTTCTACGAGCCCGAGCTCGTGACGAGGGAGGAGTGTCCGCCCACGCTTCGGGCATTTGCGCGGCAGCGCACACGTTGGAACCAGGGATATCTCCAGACCCTCTCCAGGGGGTATTGGCGACGCTTGCCGCTCCGGCAGCGCGCGCTCGGCGTCTACACCCTCGCGATGCCGTACCTCATGGCGGTCGTGTGGCTCACGATCCCCATCGCGATCGCAACGGCGTTCATCGTCAAGGCACCGGTCCCAATCACCCTCATCTCCTTTTTGCCGGCGCTACCGATGCTCTCCATGCTCGCGGTGGAGGTCGCGGGTCTTGGTGACTTCTGCCGGGCGTACGGCGAGCGCGCATCGGCTCGCGACTACGGACGCCTGGTTCTCGGACTACCGCTGTACCAGGGCGTGCTGGCATTGGCAGCCGCGCGCGCGGTCGCGCGCGAGCTGCGCGGGGATCGCGGTTGGGAGAAGACGACGCACCTGGGCCTGCACCTCGCGAAGCATGCCCGGGAGGCGGGCGTGCCAACGGACGCGTCGCCGCGCGTGCCGGCGCCGCAACGGAACGGATCTCACGGGGTCGGGGCGGGCCCGGCCCGACCCAAGCGGTGGGCGGTGGCGCCCGCGATGTCCCTTGCCGGCACCGGCGGCCCAATCGGGGCGGGTGCCGATGCGGGGAGCGGCGGTCCGATCGTTGCCCTCCGTGACGACGCTCCGGTGGGCGACGAGCTCGAAGCGTTCCCCCGGGACCTTCGACATCGAACTGGTAACGGTCATGCAAAAGGGCCGGACCAGTCCACGGACGACCCGTTCGGAGCTCGCGGTGGCGATCCACTCTGGGTCCGGCTCGACGCCGCGTCGACGAACGGCTCCCCCTCGGTGGCGCTGCCGCATCGCCGGGGCCTGGCGCGCCTGGATGAATGGTGGCGGAGAGTACGTGCTCGCGCACGGAGCGCCGTCGCCTCGCGCGGCGACCTCGTGCTGCTGCTCGGATTGCTCGCCGTTGTCGGGATCGTGCAGGCGACGAACCTGCTGCACTGGCCGAACACGCAGTTCGACGAAGGCACCTACGTCAGCAACGCGTGGGCGGTGGGCCATGGAGCCCTCGCGCCCTACACCTACACCTACGGTCATCCGCCGCTGAGCTGGCTGTTCATCGCCCTGTGGACATGGGCGCACGGGATCTTCGGCGACGGAACGTACTCGATAGACACCGGGCGCGAGCTCATGTTGGTCGTCACCATCATCAGCTGCTCGCTCCTCTTCACCCTCGCCCGTCGGCTGGGTATGGGCCGGGCGTTCGCCGCCGGCGCGGTGCTTCTCTTCGCGCTGTCGCCGCTTGCCCTCTTCTACCATCGCGCGGTACTGCTGGACAACGTGGCGATCGCCTGGGCGCTCGCCGCGTTCGTCCTCGCCCGGACCCCACGTCGTCGTCTGTGGGCGTTCGCCGCAAGCGGGGCATGCTTCGCCGCCGCCGTGCTCTGCAAGGAGACGACGCTCATCTTGCTGCCGGCGCTCCTCTTCGCCGCGGCCCAGAACGCGGACAAGCGCACGCGCCGGTACTGCCTGACGCTCTTCGTCTCGTTCCTGGCCCTGGTCGCACTCAGCTACCCGCTGTACGCCGCGTTGAAGGGAGAGCTGCTTCCGGGGTCCGGTCACGTAAGCCTCGTCGGGTACACGATCGTCCAGCTCTTCACCCGCGAGGGGACCGGAAGCCTCTTCGACCCCAACAGCCAGGCACACGGCATCGTCACGGCCTGGCTGAAGCTCGACCCATGGCTCGTCGGAGCCGCGCTTGTTCTCTCCCCGATCGCGCTCGCCCGTCGCAGCACCCGGGCGATCTCGCTCGCGTACCTGATCCAGGTCGCGATGGTGCTCCGGCCCGGCTACCTACCGAACATGTACGTAATCGGTCTCCTGCCCTTCGCTGCGCTGATCGTGGCGGGAACGGGCGAGGCGCTCTGGCGCAAGGCGCGGGAGACGGCGTCTGCGGCATCCGCTTGGTCGATCCGGATCGCCGTCAGCTCCGTGGCGGTCGCCGTGGCCCTGGTGGTCGCCCCGCGCTGGGCGCAGGGCGACCAGGCCGCGATGACGGTCAGGGTGGACGAACCGCGGCGTGCGGCGGAGCGCTGGCTCGTCGACCACATCGATCACCGCGAGCGACTCATCGTCGGTGATGAGTTCTGGCTCTATCTCATCCAGCATGGCTTCGATCACCAACCGATGCCAGGGGGCTTCTTCTCCCGGACGGTCATCGTGTACTGGCCGCTCGATTACGACCCTGCCGTCAAGCGGCGTTTCCCGCATGGTTGGCAAGACTTCGACTACGTCGTGTCGACCGAGGCGGTCCGCATCACAACGAACAAAACCCCGACGACGGCGCAGGCGCTCAGGCACTCACGCGTGGTGGTCCAGTTCGGTCGAGGAGATGGGCGGATCGAGATCCGCGCGATCGATCGACCGCGCCCGCTCGGGTGACGAGCAGGGGGACCCCTGGCAGGCTCGTAACCCAGAAGCGTGCACCTCCTTCCTCCTCTCCGGCGACCTCGCCACGGAGCGCGCGTGGGTTGGTGTGTGGCGCTTGCGCTTGCCCTGCTCACGGTCTCCACCGGCTGCGGCGACGGCTCTCGCCTGACGCTGCACGTGGTCGACAACCACCTCGCGGACGGGTCCGGCCGGACCGTCCGCCTGCTCGGTGTGAACCGCTCCGGCGCCGAATACGCCTGCACCGGAGGACACGGGTTCTTCGCCGGACCGACGCACAGGCGGGCGATCGCGGCGATGGTGGCTTGGCACATCAACGCCGTGCGCGTCCCGCTCAACGAGCACTGCTGGCTGGGTATCAACGGCGCTCCCGCGCGGTACAGCAGCGCCCGCTACCGTGCCGCGATCAGGGCCTACGTGGCACGCCTGCACCGCGCAGGCCTCTATGCCGTTCTCGATCTGCACTGGAACGCCCCCGGCGACGTCACCGCGACCGGGCAGCAACCGATGGCAGATCTCGACCATGCCCCGACCTTCTGGTCATCGGTGGCCCGAGCGTTCAAGCACGATCCGGCCGTCGCCTTCGATCTCTACAACGAGCCCCACGACGTGAGCTGGCAATGCTGGCGCGACGGCTGCGTCCTCCCGCAAGGATGGCGCACCGCCGGCATGCAGACGCTCGTCGACGCGGTGCGCTCGAGCGGCGCCCGCCAACCGATCATCGCGACGGGGATCCAGTGGGGAACCGACCTCTCGGGTTGGGACCAGTACCGGCCCCGCGATCCTGCGAATCAGCTTGCGGCCGGCCTCCACATCTTCGACTTCAGCTTCTGCGCCTCCATGGACTGCTGGACGAGGACGATCGACCCGGTCACGCGCGGCGTGCCCGTGGTCGCGACGGAGCTCGGTCAAAGAGCGTGCTCGGCGCCGTTCATGGATCGCTTCATGAACTGGGCCGACTCGGCTGGCGTCTCCTACCTCGGCTGGAGCTGGAACCCCGCCGGCTGCGAAGCCCCGGCGCTCATCCGATCGTGGGACGGGCGCCCGACCGCGTCCGGCGAACGGCTTCGAAGACACCTGGACGCCCTCCCCGTATGCCGCGCAATCTCGCACTTCGTGTCCATGACCAGGGGTTGCTGACCAACCGCCGCCCCTGCCGCGGGCAGCTCGCCCGGTTCGAGCGTGGAACCCGAGTGGAAGGACCGGTGGCCAGGATTCGCACGTCGTCGTGCACCTGGAATCGACCCCAGAGTGGCCCTCTCACGCAATGCACAGGCGGTGGACCATGCAATGCCCGCAGTGTGGCACTGAAACGCCGGACGACGAGTGGAACTGCGTTTCCTGCAGGATGAACGTCTACTGGGCGAGCCAGCACTACGAGGATCTCGCGGACATACGACGGGCGCAGGGGCTTGTGCCCCGGGCGGCAACGCCGTCCTTCCTGGTCCAGGTGCACATGGGTGCCATGAACGAGCGGGCTGAGCGCGGGGGGAAGGTCGAGCACAAGGTGCGCCAGATCGCTCGGCGCGTCATGCGCCGGCAGGCTTGACACCCCACGTCTTGCCGCGAGGTCCTTCCGGCTCACGGAATTGGGCGGGAATTCCGCTGGAAGATCCCGCTCCCAACATACCCCCGACATTCCGGATGTCGTCGAAGGAGCGCGGTGTGTCGGTGGTGCTCGAAGATCCCCCGCCCGAGAGGCGCTTTCCGCCTCCAGGCGGGGCTGTAGACGGTCTGGAGCCGGAGGCTCAAGGATCGCGCCTGGGCTGCAGCGTGGGCATCATGGCGTACAACGAGGAGGCCAACATCGCCGATGCCATCGGCACGATCCTCGGTCAAGAGCTCACCTCGGGCCACATCGCCGAGCTGATCGTCGTTGCCAGCGGCTGCGAGGACGGAACCGCTGCAATCGTCGCCGACATCGCCCGCGACGATCCCCGTGTGCGCCTGCTCGAGCAGCAGCGCCGCGAAGGGAAGGCCTCGGCGATCAACCTCTTCATC
>JBKOXJ010000056.1:0-6211 GCA_046724905.1 Actinomycetota bacterium
GGCCCACACATCAGGTAGATCGAGAGCCGTTTCACGTCGGGCCTCATCTCACGAAACTCGGCACAGAACCGGCACAGTCACGTAACCCTCGAACCTCTATCCTGGCTTCCCCTGGGTGGGTGGGGGGAGGAGGATGGGAAAGGCCGAGGGAGCTGTCACCTCGCCAGCACCTCCGCGAGATCCTTGTCGCCGCGCCCCGACAGGCACACGAGCACGAGCTGCGCATCCAGTTCCCGCGCGCGCGCGAGGGCGTGCGCCGGTTCGAGCGCCGGGACGATCCCCTCCGTCCGGCTGAGCACGCGGAACGCCTCCAGCGCATCCTCGTCCGTCGCCGTCACGTACTCCGCGCGCCCCGTGTCCCGCAGGAACGCGTGCTCGGGCCCCACGCCCGGGTAGTCGAGCCCGGCGGAGATCGAATGCGCGTCGAGGATCTGTCCGTCCTCGTCGGCGAGCACCGACGAGCGCGCGCCATGGAGCACGCCCGCACGGCCTGCCGCCAGGCTCGCCGCTCCCTCCGCCTCGACCCCGACCAGGCGGACCGACGGCTCGTCGAGGAACGCCGAGAAGATCCCGATCGCGTTCGAGCCCCCGCCGACGCAGGCCACGACCGCCTCCGGCAGCCGACCCTCGAGCTCCTCGAGCTGCGCCCGCGCTTCGCGGCCGATCACCGCCTGCAGCTCCCGCACGATCTCGGGATACGGGTGCGGCCCGACGCAAGAGCCGATCAGGTAGTGCGTCGTCTCGACGTTCGCGATCCAGTCGCGGATCGCCTCGCTCGTCGCCTCCTTGAGCGTCCGCGTGCCGAACTCGACCGCGCGAACCTGTGCCCCGAGCAGGCGCATCCGCTCCACGTTCGGCCGCTGCCGCCGCATGTCCTCGGCGCCCATGTAGACGACGCACTCGAAACCGAAGCGGGCGCAGACGGTCGCCACCGCGACGCCGTGCTGGCCGGCCCCGGTTTCCGCGACCACACGCCGCTTCCGCAACCGCCGAGCCAAGACGGCCTGGCCGAGCGCGTTGTTCAGCTTGTGCGCGCCCGTGTGCAGCAGGTCCTCGCGCTTGAGATAGAGCCGCTGGCCGGGCGAGAAGCGGCTCGCGCGCGTGAGCGGGGTCGGGCGTCCGCCGAACGAGCGGCCAAGGTCGTCGAGCTCGAGCTGGAAGGTCGGATCGGCAAGCGCGGTGCGCCAGCCCTGTTCCAGCTCGTCCAGCGCCGGCACGAGCGTCTCCGGCACGAAGCGGCCGCCGTAGGGGCCGTACCGCGTCGCGGTCGTCATCGCGCGGCCGCCACGAACGCTCTGACCTTCGCGTGATCCTTGGTGCCGGGCCCGGATTCCAGCCGCGAGCTCGCGTCGACCGCCCACGGACGCACGCGCTCGATCGCCTCGCGGACGTTTGCCGCATCGAGGCCGCCGGCCAAGACGACTCGACCCTCGACCGCGGCCGCCTCGCGCCAGTGGTCGGGATCGCTCCCGCCCCACGGCAGGTCACGCACTTGCGCGACCTCGTCACGGCCGCAGTACAGCACGCCGTTCCGCGCCCGGTGCCCCTTCTCGCGAGCGTAGAGCTGGACGAGGTCGGCGGGCTCCTCGCGCAGCTCCCCGACCAGCACCGCGACCGACAGCATCGTGTCCGGAACGGCGAGGACCTGCTGCGCCCGCCGCGGGCTCTCCTCGGCCAGGATGAACCCGGCCAGGTCCGCGCCGGCCTCGGCCGCGACAGCCACGTCCTCCTCGCGCGTAAGCCCGCAGACCTTCACGAGCGGCCGTCCGAGCAGCTCGCGGAGCCTGGCCGACGGGTCCGGTGCTTGCATCAGCGCCGTCCCGACGAGGATCGCGTCCGCGCCGGCCAGCTCGGCCGCGGCTCCCTGCGCGCGGGAGTGGACGCCGCTCTCGGCGACGACGACGCGGTCGCGCGGCGCCGCGGCGACCAGCTCGAGCTGGGCGGCGCGGTCGATCCGAAACGTCTTGAGGTCGCGCGCGTTGATCCCGATCGGATCCGCGCCAAGCGCGACCGCACGCGCAAGCTCCGCGGCGTCATGCGCCTCGACGAGCGCGTCGAGCCCGAGCCGCGCCGCTTCGGCGAGAAGTGCCCCGGCGCGCCCATCGTCGAGGTCCCGCAGCAGGAGCAAGACCGCGTCCGCGCCCGCCCGCCGCGGTTCCGCGAGCTCCTCCTCGCGCGAAAAGAACCCCTTCGCCAGCAGCGGCGCGTCCGTGGCCGCCCGCGCCGCCCGCAAGTCCGCCGGCGAGCCACCGAAGCGCGCGTCGACGAGAATCGAAACCGCCGCGGCGCCCGCCTGCGCAAAGCCCGCGGCGAGCGCGGCCGGATCGGCGTCGGGCCGCAGCTCGCCGGCCGAGGGCGACGCGCGCTTGACCTCGGCGATCCCCGACAGGCCCGGCGCCGCGAGCGCGTCCCGGAAGCGACCCATTAGTGCCCCTTCCAGTGATGCCGCCGAGCTTCTGGGTTGCGAGCACCAAGCCAGAGGCCGCACTCGCTAGCGGCCAAGGCTGGACGCCTTGGCAAGAGCGAGGGTGGACTCTGGCGCCGCGTGATCGCGGGCCAGAAGCCGGCCTGCATTGCTGGGAGGGGCACTAAGCCGCCACCCCCGCCCGCGAGAACGCGACGAGCTGCTCGAGCCGCTCCAGCGCCGCTCCCGAGTCGACCGCGCGCCGCGCGAGTTCGAGCCCTTCACGGAGGTCCTCAGCGTGCCCGCCCGCCGCGATCGCGCCGGCCGCGTTCAGCAGGATCGCGCTCCGGCGTCCGCCGTCGCCTCCGGCGAGCACGTCGCGGATCACACCTGCGTTCTGCTCCGGCGTGCCGCCGCGCAGCTCCTCTGGCGCGCAGCGCTCGATCCCGAGCTCCTCCGGCGTGATCTCGCGCCGGCGCGTGCGGCCGTCGGCCACCTCGCAGACCAGCGTCGGCCCCGCGGGCGAGAGCTCGTCGATCCCGGCCGCGCCGTGGACGACGAACGCCCGCCGGGCGCCGAGCCGGAGGAGCACGTCCGCGATCGTCGGCACGAGCTCCGCCGAGTACACCCCGACGATCTGCGCCCGCGCACCCGCCGGGTTCGTGAGCGGCCCGAGCACGTTGAAGACCGTGCGCGTGCCGAGCTCCCGACGCACGGGAGCCGCGTGTCGCATCGCTGGATGGTGCGTCGGCGCGAACATGAACCCGAACCCGAGCTCGTCGATCGACGCGGCGATGCGATCCGGCTCCTGGTCCAGCTCGAACCCGAGCGCCTCGAGCACGTCGGCCGAGCCCGAGGACGACGAGACCGCACGGTTGCCGTGCTTCGCCACAGCAGCCCCGGCCGCCGCCGCGACGAGCGCGGCCCCCGTCGAGATGTTGAACGTCTGCCCGCCGTCCCCGCCGGTCCCCGCCGTGTCGACCAGGTCCTCGCGCGCCGGCACCACCGGCAGCACGTGCGCGCGCATCGCCTCGGCGCAGCCCGCGATCTCGTCCGCGGTCTCTCCCTTCGCACGCAGGGCGACGAGGAACCCGCCGATCTGGCCGGGAGTCGCCTCGCCGCTCATCACCTCGGCCATGACCTCGCGCGCCTCGTCGCGCGTCAGGTCGTCTCCGTCGAGCAACCGTTGCAGCGCTTGCTGGATCATCGCCCCTCCAGGAAGTTCTTCGCGAGCGCCGGGCCGACCGGCGTCAGCACCGACTCGGGATGGAACTGGACGCCGTCCACCGGCAGTTCGCGGTGGCGGACGGCCATCACCTCGCCGTCCTCGCAGATCGCGGAAACCTCAAGCGCGTCGGGAACGGTGCAGGCGGCGAGAGAGTGGTAGCGGCCGGCCTCGAACGCAGGCGGCAGGCCGCGGAACAGGCCCTTGCCGTCGTGCACGACCGAGCTCGCCTTGCCGTGGACGAGCGTGCGGGCCGCGCCAATCCGGCCGCCGAAGGCCTCGACAACAGCCTGGTGGCCGAGGCAGACGCCGAGCGTCGGCGTCCCGAGCGCGGCGAGCCGGCGAATCAGTTCCACGCTCGCCCCCGCGTGCTCGGGCCGGCCTGGCCCCGGCGAGACGACGAGCTGCGACGGCCGTAGCCGCTCGGCCTCGTCCGTGTCGACCTCGTCGTTGCGGCGCACGACCACCTCGCACCCCAGTTCGCCGAAGAGGTGCGCGAGGTTGTAGGTGAAGGAGTCGTAGTTGTCGACGAGCAGAATCACGGAGTCCTCGCCTCCGCCAGCGTGATCGCGGTCTCGAGCGCGGCGAGCTTGCGCAGGCACTCCTGGTGCTCGGCCGGCGGGTCGGAGTCGGCCACTATCCCCGCGCCGGCCTGGAGCAGCGCCACGCCGTCGTGGAGCACGATCGTCCGGATCGCGATGCACGTATCGAACGCCTCGCCGGGGAGGGCGTAGCCGACGGCGCCCGCGTAGGGCCCTCGGCGGTAGCCCTCGAGCTCCGAGATGATCTGCATCGCCCGCACCTTCGGCGCGCCCGAGACCGTCCCCGCCGGGAAGCACGCGCGCAGCAGGTCGAAGTGCGAGACCCCGTCGTTGAGCTCGCCGGTGACCTCCGAGACGAGGTGCGTGACGTGCGAGTAGCGCTCCGGCTCGAGGAAGCGTCCGACCTGCACCGTGCCGGGGCGGCACACGCGCGAGAGGTCGTTCCGGCCGAGGTCGACGAGCATCACGTGCTCGGCGCGGTCCTTCTCCGAGGCCAGCAGCCGCTCGGCGTCGCCCGGGCCGGGCGCCGTCGTGCCGGCGATCGGGTTCAGGCTCGCGCGCCGCCCCTCGGCCTTGACGAGCGTCTCCGGTGAGGAGCCGACGAGCGCGATGTCCGCGAGCTCGAGCAGGAACAGGTAGGGCGACGGGTTGACGCGGCGAAGCGAGCGGTAGAGCTCGAGCGCGCTCGCCGAGGTGGGCCGCTCGGCGCGCTGCGAAAGGACGATCTGGAACGCGTCTCCGGCGCGGATGTACTCCTGTGCGCGCAGGACCGAGCGCTCGAAGTCGAAGCGCGACGGCAGCCGTCGCGTCGCGCCCGCAAGTCCGGTGCCCGGGAGGCGGGGCGGCAGCGGGCCCTCGAGCCGCGCCACGACCTCGACCGGATTGCCGCACAGCACCTCGGCCATCCCGCGGGCGTGGTCGAAGCGGACGTGGGTCTCGGCGACCACGAACCGGCTCTCCGGAAGCGCTCGTCCGTCAGCGGGCAGCTCCACCGTCGGCTCGAGCACCGCCGCGTGGTCGTACCCGAGGTAGCCGACGACCGGCTGACCACTCGCCTCGGCCTCCTCGAACGAGAGCAGCCGGGACCCAGCGCCGACGAGCGAGTAGCGCCCGAGCCGCCCCTTTTCGACCGATTCGAGCAGGAAGCTCGCCGATCCGCAGTCGCGCAGGCTCAGGTAGGCCCCGAGCGGGGTGACGAGATCGGTGGCGATGACGGTTTGGACGTTCATCCGGGCAAACAAAAAGACCCCCCGGGCGGAAGGTCTTCGAGCGAGACGGGCTGTTCGTGCCTAGGTCAGCAGGCGACGCTCCCGCCCCGCTCGATGCGCCAGGCCCAGGCCCACGTGCGGGTCACGGAAGTCATCGATCGGAGCGTACGCGCGAGGTGCCGCGTGCGTCAAGTAGCGTTTTGCGGTCTTGGCGATTCCGCAGGTGCTCCACGATTTGCTCTCCGCGCGCGGGCCCTCCGGCTACGAGTCGGAGGCGGCGGCCGTGTGGCGCGAGGCCGCCTCGACGTTCGCGGAGGTCTCCGGCGACACGCTCGGATCGTCGTTTGCGCGCGTGAAGGGCACAGGCGACGGGCCGGTGCTGGTCGTCGTAGGGCACATCGACGAGATCGGCCTGATCGTCACGCACGTCGACGACAAGGGGCTCGTCTGGTTCCGCGGCGTCGGCGGCTGGTCGCCCGAGACGCTCGTCGGGCAGCGGCTCGAGATCCTGACGCGCGACGGGACCGTGCCGGGCGTCGTGGCACGCGACCGTCCGAAGCCGCGCAAGCCGGGCGAGGAGCGCAGGCCGCTCGAGCTCGAGCAGCTGCACATCGACATCGGCGCGCGCGACGGCGACGATGCACGCGCGCGCGTGCGTTCGGGCGATGTAGCCGTGATCGCAGCCGCACCGGTCGAGCTTCCGAACGGCCGCGTGGCGTCGCGGGCGCTCGACAACCGGCTCGGCGCGTACGTCGCGCTGGAAACGGCGCGGCTGGTGGCCGAGGCGGGCGGCGCCGTCGGCGACGTGGTTGCGATCGCGGCTGTCCAGGAG
>JBKOXJ010000095.1:0-11612 GCA_046724905.1 Actinomycetota bacterium
AGCTCGACGAGGACAAGGTGCGGGAGTGGCTGGGCAAGGGCGCGCAGCCGTCCGAGACCGTGGCGCGGCTGCTGAAGGCCAAGAACATCGCGTGAGCGAGCTCGTCGCGTTCGTGGCGCGGCGGCTCGTCGACGATCCGGACGCGGTCGAGGTAACGACCGACGAGCGCGACGGGGCGCTCGTCCTGCTCCTGAAGGTCGCGCCGGACGACGTCGGCAAGGTGATCGGGCGCCAGGGCCGCATCGTGCGCGCGCTGCGGACGATCGTGCGGGCCGGCGGCGTGCGCGAGCGGCGCCGGCTGCTGCTCGAGATCGTCGAGTGAGGGTCGCGGCCCTCTACGACGTCCAGGGCAACGTCGACGCGCTCGAGGCGGTGCTGGCGGAAGTCGAGCGCGCGGCCGTCGACACGATCGTATTCGGCGGCGACATGGTCGCCGGCGCGTTCCCGCGCGAGACGCTCGAGCTCGTCCGGTCGGTCGCCGCTTACGCAATCCGCGGGAACGCCGACGTGCCGACCGCGGTCGCACCCGAGGCGGCGTGGGTCTGGGAGCAGCTCGACGAGGACGAGACCGCGTGGCTCGTGAGGCTTCCTCCGTCGGTCGTGCTCGACGACGTCCTCTACTGTCACGCGACGCCGCGGAGCGACGAGGAGATCGTCACCGAGCTGACGACCGACGAGCGCCTAACGGAGCTGCTTGCCGGCGTCGAGCAGTCGCTCGTCGTCGCGGGCCACACACACATGCAGCTCGACCGGACCGTCGGGTCGGTGCGATTCGTCAATGCCGGCTCCGTCGGGATGCCGTACGAGGCAAAGCCGGGGGCGTACTGGGCGATCGTCGAGGCGCCGGAGGTGACGTTCAGGCACACGCTGTACGACCTCGAGCGCGCGGCGGCCCATGTTCGTGCGAGCGGCCATCCGCTCGCGGACGAACTCGCAGACGAAAATGTCCTGCGCGTCCCGTCGCGCGAAGAAGCCCTGGCGGCTTTTGGCGGCTGACCCTCGATGTCGGCACCGCAAGCGGCGCCTCGGTGGCGGCTGAGCGAGTTCTCGTAGGGCGCGTCGGCCGGCCGCACGGGCTCGACGGCTCGTTCGCGGTCGAGGACGCGAGCGAGGCGCCCGAGCGGTTCGCCGTGGGCACCACGCTGCTTGTAGGCGGCGAGCCGGCGCGGATCGTCGCCTCGAAGCGGGCCGGCGGCCGGCCGGTGATCCGCCTCGACCGCGCGGTGCCGCGCGGAACCGCGCTCGAGGTCCCACGCGAGGAGCTGCCGCCGCCGGAGCCCGGCTCGTACTACGTCTTCCAGCTTATCGGGCTCGACGTCGCCGAAGAAGGCGGCCGGACGCTTGGCCGAGTGATCCAGGTCGAGCCCGGCGTCGCCAACGACGTGCTGGAGCTCGACAGCGGCCTGGCGCTCCCGCTCGTCGAAGCCTGCTTGCGCGAGGTCGACCTCGAGGCGGGCCGAATCGTGGTGGCGCGCGGCTTCGCGGAGCCGGGCTAACCTCCCAGGCCGGTGGTTGATCCGCGCTGGTCGCAGTTACTCGAGAGGATGGCGAACGCCGAGGCGAAGCGCCTCTCGACGTCATCCTCGGACGCGTAGCGTGCAGCTCGACGTCTTCACGCTCGCTCCGCACGCGTTCGGCTGGCTGACGGAGCAGCGGCCGGTGGCGTCCGTGCTCGGCGGCGAGCTCGACCTCCGCCTCTTCAACTACCGCGACACGACGCCGCTGCGCGCGGGGCAGGTCGACGACGAGCCCTACGGAGGAGGCGCGGGAATGGTGCTGCGAGTCGACGTCGCCGCGGCGGCCCTCGACGCGGTCTACGGCGGCGTGCCCGACCACCGTGTGATCGCGCTCACGCCGCAAGGCCGCCAGCTGACGCAGGAGGTCGTCGAGGAGCTTGCCGCTGAGGACAGGGTCACCCTCCTGTCCACCCGCTTCGAGGGTTTCGACGAGCGGATAGTGACGCACCTCGCCTCCGACGCGATCTCGATCGGCCCGTACGTCCTCTCGGGCGGCGAGCTGCCCGCGATGGTCCTCCTGGATGCGATCGCGCGCCTGCTCCCGGGTGCGCTCGGCAGCGAGGAGTCAAGCGCACACGAGAGCTTTTCCGCAGAGCTCGAGCGCGGGCTCGAGTACCCCCACTACACGAGGCCGGCGGAGTTTCGGGGCTGGAACGTGCCCGAGGTGCTGCTGTCCGGCGACCACAAACGGATCGACGAGTGGAGGAGAGAGCAGAGCCGGCTCAGAAGCGTCCGCTCGTGAAGAACCCGCTCGAGCATCTCGGCCTGCCGCACGGCCTGCAGGTGGCGCTCGACTGGGTGCTCACGATCGTCGGCGCGATCGCGATCGTCCTCGCGATCAAAGCGTGGGTCGTCAATCCGTACCGGATCCCGACCTCCTCGATGGAGCCGCGCCTGCATTGCGCCAGGCCCGGGCCGGGCTGTCTCGCGCGCTTCTCGGACCGCGTCCTCGCCAACCGGTTCATCTACCACTTCCACACCCCGCAGCGCGGGGACGTGGTCGTCTTCAGGACGCCGCGGGCCGCCGAGCGTGCGTGCGGGCCGGCCGGGACGTTCGTGAAGAGGCTGATCGGTCTGCCCGGCGACACGTGGTCGGAACGGAACGGCTACGTCTACATCGACGGGAGGCGGCTGGACGAGTCCTACATCAAGCCGAACCAGCGGGACGGCGACACGTACAAGCCCCGGAAGATCCCGGCGGGGCAGTACTTCATGATGGGCGACAACCGGACGCAGTCCTGCGACTCGCGCGTCTGGGGCACCGTGCCACGGAAGAACCTGATCGGCAAGGTCTTCGCGACCTACTGGCCGCCGAACCGGATCTCCTGGAACCCGTGAAGCTCGCGATCGCGATCGGCGCGATCGTCGCCCTGCTGATCGCGATCCCGATTGCGCTCGACGCCTGGGTCGTCAAGCTCTACCTGGTCCCGTCTGCGTCGATGGAGCCCACGCTGCACTGCGCTCGGCCGGCCGCGGGGTGCCGGGCCGACGAGTCGGACCGGATCGTCGTCAGCCAGCTCTCGTATCGGATCGAGGACCCGGTACGCGGCGACGTGGTCGTCTTTCACATCCCCGTCGCGGCGGCGGCGCAGTGCGGCAGCTCGCCCGACGCGACGTTCGTCAGCCGGATCGAGGCCGTCCCCGGCGACCGGTTCCGGGGCCGCACGCTCGGCGAAGACCAGTACGCGGTCGTCGGCGACAACCGCCCCGCTGCCTGCGACTCACGCGTCTGGGGCCTGTTGCCGCGCAAGCGTGTGGTCGGCAAGGCGGTCGGCCGCTACTGGCCTCCCGGCCGCATTTCCCTAGGCCTCTGATTCGTCGCCGCTTTCGCTACGATTGCGCGTCGGCCCGCCGGGCCTTCTCTTATGAGCAAGGTGATCGAGCAACTCGAGCGCGCGCAGTTGCGCGAGGACCTGCCGCAGTTCAAGGCGGGCGACACCGTGCGCGTCCACTTCCAGGTGATCGAGGGCCAGCGGCGCCGGACCCAGGTGTTCGAGGGGATCGTGATCAAGCGGCAGGGCGCAGGCGTGCGCGAGACGTTCACCGTCCGCAAGCAGTCCTTCGGCGTCGGGGTCGAGCGCACGTTCCCCGTGCACTCGCCGAAGATCGACAAGATCGAGGTCGCCGCCGTCGGGGACGTCAATCGGGCGAAGCTCTACTACCTGCGCAAGAAAGTGGGGAAGAAGGCGCGTGTGCGCGAGAAGCGCTTCGCCGGAACGAAGTCGGCGGCTGCGACCGAAGCTGCACGTGTGGCGACGGAGCCCGAAGACGTGGAGGAGCCGGAGGCCGAGGCGGCCGAGGCGGAGCCCGTCGAGGCCGAAGCGGAGAAGGTCTGACGCGGCAAATGTGACGATTCTGCGCCGGTAGGTCGTGCCGGCGAACCGCCGCGCTATCCTCGCCGCGTGCCGCTCTCGACCGGGCAGAAGCTCCTCCGTTTCGACCGCCGCCTTGGCGCGCGCCTGGTCGCCGGAGCCGACGAGGCTGGGCGAGGCTCGCTCGCGGGCCCGCTCGTCGTCGCCGGCGTCCTCCTCGACTACGCGTGCCTGCGCGACCACCGGGTCCGGCCGCTCGCGCTCCTCAACGACTCGAAGCAGGTCACGCCGGAGGACCGAGAGCAGCTCTTCCGCGCGGTGGTCGGCTGCGCGCGGCAGATCGCCGTCCGCGTGATCTCGTCGCGGGAAATCGACCGCAACGGCCTCCATCGCTCGAACCTCGTCGGCCTTCGCGCCGTGCTCTGGGCGCTGACACCGCCGGCAGAGGTCTGCCTCGTCGACGGGTTCCGGCTCGGGCCCTCGGCTCCGCCGCACCGGGCGGTCGTCGATGGGGACGAGAAGAGCGCGGCGATCGCGGCCGCCTCGATCGTGGCGAAGGTCGTCCGCGACCGGACGATGCGGCGGCTGGACGCGCTTTACCCGCACTACGGCTTCTCGTCCCACGTCGGCTACATCACGCCGCGCCACTCGGCCGTTGTCCGCCAGCGCGGCCCGTCCGACATCCACCGCCGCTCCTTCCAGGCGCTCTGCTACCTGAGCGAGGAGGAGGCTCAGGCGGTGCTCGCAGCACGGACGTGAGCACGCGCGCGGAGGGTGCGCGGGCCGAGCGGCGAGCGCGGCTGCACTACCGCCTGCGCGGCTACCGCGTGCTCGACTCGAACGCCTGGGCCGGCGGGAACGAGCTCGACCTCGTCGTGCGGCGCGGGCGCAAGCTCGTCTTCTGCGAGGTCAAGGCCAAGGACGGCGCGTGGTTCGGCGATCCAGAGGAGATGGTCGGCCCGGAGAAGCAAAGGCGCCTTCGCCGTGCCGCCGCAGCATGGCTGGACGCGCATCCCGAGCTCAGCCGCCTCGACGTTTCATTCGAGGTCGTCGCCGTCGGGCCGGACGGCATCCGGCGTCTCGCTGCGGCGTTCTAGGACTCACGCCGCCCCCGTCGAACCCCCGGAGTCGTGGCGCCGACCCAGGAAGCGCTCTACGCGGAGATCGACCTCGAGCTCTCGTGGTCGGAGCGCGACCTCCCGGAGCGCGAGCGGACGAAGCACGTCCATCGGCTCCACCCCTACCTCGGGAAGTTCATCCCGCAGCTGGTCGAGGTGCTGCTCGGCCGCTACTTCGCGCCGGGACAGCGTGTGCTCGATCCCTTCGCGGGCTCTGGCACGACGCTGGTGCAGGCTCTCGAGAGCGGGCTGGACGCGACCGGCGTCGACGTCGCCGCGTTCAACTGCCTGCTGAGCGAGGTGAAGACGCGCCGCTACAACCTGTTCACGCTCGAGCGGGAGCTGCGCGACGCGTGCGCGCGGCTCGAGGGCGTGCGTGCTGGCCGGCCGAAGGTGGCGTCCCCGTACCTGCGCGCGTGGTTTGCGCCGCGGGCGGCCGCCGAGCTCGTCTTCTGGCGCGACCTCGCCTCGGAATACGAGCACGCCGACGTCCTTCGCGTGGTGCTCGCCCGCGCGGCGCGTTCCGCCCGGCTGACGACTCACTTCGATCTCGACTTTCCGCGAGAGCCACAGCGCGGCGAGTACTGGTGCCACAAGCACCGGCGGGTCTGCCGCCCGGTCCAGACCGCGCGGCAGTTCCTGCGCCGCTACGCCTTCGACACGCTCGCGCGGATCAAGGAGTTCAACCGCGTGCGGGCTCGGGGCCGCGAGGCTGACGTGCTGCACGCAGACGCGCGGGAGGTCTTCTATTCGCGGGGTTTCGACGGCGTTCTGACCTCCCCGCCGTACCCGGGGCTGATCGACTACCACGAGCAGCATCGGCACGCGTACGAGCTGCTCGGGCTGGACGACTGCGGCGTGCTCGAGCTCGGTCGCGGAACGAACAGGCAGGCGCTTGCGGAGTACGTCGAGGGGATCGCGGCCTCGTTGCACGCAGCCGTGGCGAACCTGCCCACCGACGCGCCGGTGGTGATCGTGGTGAACGACCGGCGCTCGCTCTACCCCAAGATCCTCGAGCGCGCGGGCCTGGAGCTCGAGCAGCGAATCGTCCGCCATGTGAACCGCCGCACCGGCCGCCGCGCGGGCGAGTTCTTCGAGGACGTGCTCGTCGCGCGGGTCTAGTACTGGCTACCGCACCGTGAGACGGTAGACCCGTTCGCCGGTCCCGCCGTCGGCGTCCGTGGCGCGGATCCGGAAGACGTACCGCCCGGCCCGGCGCGGGATGCCTGACACGACGCCGGCCCGCGAGAGCACGAGCCCGCGTGGCAGGCGGCCGGCGACCACGCGGAAGCGGTACGGCTCGGTTCCGCCGCTTGCCCGGATGTTGGCCCTGTAGCGCTTGCCAACCCGCCCCGCCGGCAGCGCCCGCGAGAGCTCGAGGACGGCCGCCTGCAGCCTGAGCGTGTAGTCGGCCGTTCCGGTCACGCCGTTTGCGTCCATCGCCAGGACCGTGAAGCGGTAGACACCGGCCCGATCGCGCGGCGTGCCCGTCACCGTCCCGTCGCTGCGGAGCTGGAGGCCGTGCGGGAGGAAGCCGTCGGCGAGCGCGAGCGTGTACGGAGCGACTCCGCCCGACGCCACCAACCGCGCGACGTACGCGACGCCCGTGGCGGCTGAGGGCAAGCTCGCGGGGCCGACGGCGAGCGGCGGGGCGGGCACCGGCGGCCTGCCGCCGACGGCGACGCAGACCCGCGCGACCGCACCGTTCGTGGCCGCGTGACCCCATTCGATCACGTCGTATGCGAGCCCCCCGTTCGCGTAGTGGTGGATCGACCGCGTCCCCGCCCAGACCTCCCCGCAGATCGTCCGGCCGAAATCCGCGGGCCGCAGGCGGTAGACGTTCGCCTGCGGCTCGGCCGGATACTCGCCGGGCAGTCGGCGATCCGGGGCGGAGGTGTTCGGGACGGACAGCGGGCCTTTCACCAGCGAACCCTCGCGCGTGAACCTGAACACGTAGCGGTCGACCGCGCCCGAGTAGGACATCCAGGCGCCGTTGTTGATCACGAGGGCTCCGGACGCCTGGTCGAGGGTCGGCATCTGCGTCATGAACGGCGCGGAGGCGCGTGCCGCGTCGACACGCGCGAACGCGAACGCGACCAGCGGCAGGATGATCAGAGAGCGCTTCGACACGACCCCGGGTCCAACAGGCTAGCTAGCGCACCGAGATCCGGTCCGGCGGCCAGTAGGTGAGGAAGACTGGGCCGATCAGGTCGGAGCGAGGGGCGGTTCCCCAGGTGCGAGAGTCGCACGACGAGCTGCGGTTGTCGCCCATCAGGAAGTACTGACCCTTGGGGACCGGTCCCCACGTGTTCGTCTGCCGGTCGCGCCGGTCTGAGCGCACGTACGGCTCGTTCAGCGGCCGCTCATTGACGTAGACCCGGCCGCCCCGCTCGGATACCACGTCTCCGGGAAGGCCGATCACGCGCTTGACGAAGATGTCGCCCTTCTCACCGCAGGATGCTCGCCGCGGGAGCTTGAAGACGACGATCTCGCCGCGGTGCGGATCGCGGAAGCGGTAGATGAACCGGTTCGCGAGCACGCGGTCGGAAAACCGCGCCTCGCATCCGGATGCCGGCTTCGCGCAGTGGAGGGTCGGCTCCATCGAGGACGTCGGGATCCGGTACGGGTTGGCGACCTCGACCTTGACCGTGAGCACGACGCCGATTGCGACGGCAAGCGTCACCGCCCAGTCGGCGGCGATCCGCCACGGGCGCGGAAGCCGGGCAAGTGGAGTGCGCACGCTCCCAGCTTGCCATGCGGTCACAGGATCGGGCACGGGTTGATGCCGAGGGCATTGACATGGGCGCCCAGGAGTAGGAGATTTGCCGCCGCGCTCGGCCGGATGGTCGAGGGGCAAAACGTCGAAGCGGGGAGGCGGAGATGTTGCGGTGGAAAGCGGTCATTGCTGCGGCGGCGATCCTGGTCGTGATCGGAGCGAATCCGACGAGTGCGGTCGCGGCGCTGAGCGTCCCGAAGGTCTCGTGGAGCAAGTGCTACTCGGATCTGGGGCCGTTTCAGTGCGGCACCGTGCAGGTTCCGCTCGACTACGACGGCGCGGACGGGGGCTCGATTTCGATCGCCGTCGTCCGTCTGCCGGCAGCTGATCAGGCGCACCGGATCGGCTCGCTCTTCCTCAACCCGGGCGGACCGGGCGGCTCGGGGGTGGACTTCACGCTGTTCGCGGGGCCGTTCCTCTACTCCGATGAGGTCCGTGCGCACTTCGATCTCGTCGGGTTCGATCCGCGCGGCGTCGCCCGAAGCACGGCGCTGCGGTGCTTCGGCACCCCGAAACAGTGGGGGCCGTATTTCACACCGTTCGCGTTCCCGAGCACGCCCGAAGAGGAACAGATCTGGATCAGCGCCGATCTCTACCTCGACGGGAACTGCGCGCAGCGCGGCGGCCGGATCGCGGATCACATGTCGACGGCGAATGTCGTCCGGGATCTGGACGTGCTTCGCCAGGCGGTCGGCGACGACAAGCTGACGTACGCGGGCTACTCCTACGGCACGATGATCGGCCAGACGTACGCAAACATGTTCCCGGGCAACGTGCGCGCGATCATCATCGACGGCGTGCTCGACCCGATCGCCTGGACGACGGGCACCGGCGACGGCTCCACTGTCCCCTTCTCGACCAGGCTTCACAGCGACATCGGCGCGCAGGCGACGCTGCAGGAGTTCTTCCGCCTCTGCGATGCCGGCGGTGCGAACTGCGCTTTCGCTCCGAACTCGGCGGCTCGCTTCGCAGCGCTCGGTGACCAGCTGAAAGCGCACCCGATCCAGGTGACGATGCCTGACGGCTCGACGCTCGAGGTGAACTACTCGATCCTGATCCTGATGACGCTTCTCGCGATGTACGACTCCTCTTCCTGGGAGTCGTTCGCGGGCGTGCTGGCGGATCTCGAGTCGCAGGCTGCCGACCCGGCAGAGCTGGGTGCAAAGTTGCAGGCCTTCCTGTCCTTCCCGGCGTACATCACCAAGCGCGGTTTCCCGCACTACTACAACCAGGTCGAGGGGTTCCCGGCGGTGGCTTGCGCGGACTCGGACAACCCGCACGCCTACTCGGCCTGGTCGACCGCCGGCGCAGCCGCGGATGCGGCGAACGGCTACTTCGGGCGGATCTGGACCTGGGTCTCATCGATCTGCGCCGCGTGGCCGAGCGCGGATGCCGACCGCTATCAGGGTCCGTTCACCCGCATAACGGCGAACCCGGTGCTCGTGATCGGGAATCTGTTCGACCCGGCGACGCGGTACCAGGGCGCCGTGACCGCCGCGAGCCTGCTGCCGAACTCTCGGCTCCTCACCGTCCACGGGTGGGGACACACCTCGCTGTTCCTGTCGCACTGCGCCGACTCCGCCGCGACGCGTTACCTCGTCGACCTCACGCTCCCGGCCCCTGGGACCGTATGCGATCAGGATCACGTGCCCTTCACGGGGCCGTAGGGACCAGCGGCCGGGGCCCGCGCCGAGCGCTAGTCTGTCATGGCCACAGCGAGAAGTAGTCGTTCTGAGCTGAGGTAGGCCAGCATTCGCGCTCCTGCTTCCTCGACTGAGCAGCAACCGAGGAGGAGAAGGAGTGCCAGACGCATGGTGTTGCCCGGTTTCGCCGGACTCCGATGCGCGGGTGAAACTTCTGGCCGTTCCGCTGCAGCGGAGTCGGCGGCGCCAGTCGCCGAGACGGCCGCGTTGGCCGCACGGCTCTGCGCTTAGCTCCCGGCCCGTCACCGACCGATGCCAGACCGATGGCGATCCGCCCTCGAGCTGAGCTCGGCCGTGGGCCTTCCCGCGGCCGCAAACGGTGGCCGGCGCCGGAGCCTATCTCTGTCGTGGAGGCCGACTTCCACGCCACGGCCGGTTTCCGCTTCCGGGTGGCGCTCTTGGGCGCGATCGTCGCAGCCGTCTTCGGCGTTCTGGGGCTTCGGCTCTGGTCGCTCCAGCTGATCCAGAGCGCGCGCTACGAGCACCGCGCGGTCGAGCAGACGTTGCGGGTCGTGCGCCTGCCGACGCCGCGGGGTGCGATCGTCGACCGGTCGGGACGGTTGCTCGTCGATGAGGAAGCGCGCCTCGCTGCCGCGCTCGACCTTCAGGCGCTGGGCGGGCTGGACGCGGAGGGGCGTTGGGTGCCGAGCCGGCGCGGCCGGGCGGTGATCACTCGACTCGCTCGTGCCGCGCAGGTATCGCCGGGCCTGCTGATCCGCCGCGCCCGCCGGAGTCTGGCGCGGGAGCCGTGGGCGCCCGCGATCGTGCTGCCGCGCATCTCGCGTGCGTTGGACTTCTACGTCGAGGAACGACGCTCGCGGTTCGCGGGTGTCGAGGTGCGTGCCCTTCCCGCGCGGCGCTATCCGCACGGCGGCCTCGGCGGCGAGTTCCTCGGTCTGCTGGGTGAAATCAGCCCGGAGCAGCTGGGCGACCGGCGCTACCGCGGCTACGAGCCCGGCGACCTGATCGGTCAGTCAGGGCTGGAGGCAACATACGAGCGCCTGCTGGGCGGCCGCACCGCCGAGCAGGCCGTCAGGGTGGATGCGTTCGGCCGCCCGGTCGGCCAGCCGGTCGCTCTTCGTCGGCCGAGGCCCGCTCGAGCCCTCCAGCTCACGATCGACCTCCGTCTCCAGCAGGCGGCCGAGCGGGCGATCAGGGACGGAATTCGCTTCGCGCATCAGGCGGGCCATACGGACGCGCGGGCGGGCGCCGCCGTCGTCATGAATCCCCGCGACGGATCGATCCTCGCGCTTGCGAGCTACCCAAGCTTCGACCAGGCCCGCGCCGCGCGTGACCGGCGCTACCTCCGCTGGCTGCTCGATCCGCGCAACTCCGCGCGGCCGCTGCTCGACCGGGCGACCCAAGGTCTCTTTCCGCCCGGGTCGACGTTCAAGCCGATCGTGGCCGAGGCGGCGCTTGCCTCCAACCTGATCACGCCGACAACGGTGCTCGCCTGCACCGGCTCACTCCAGGTCGGAAACCACGTCTTCCACAACGTCGAACCCGGGATCTTCGCTCTGCTCACCCTGCACGACGCGCTCGCGATCTCCTGCGACACCTGGTTCTACCGGCTTGGCGTCCTCTTCTACGGGCGCCAGCAGCAGACCGGGAGGACGGAGCTCCAAGACTGGGCCCGGCGCCTTGGGCTTGGGCATCCGACCGGGATCGACATTCCGGGCGAGGCGGGCGGCATCATCGCGACCCCTGCCTGGCTCAGGCGAACGTTCACCAAGTCGTGGGAGCGGATCTGGTACGAGGGCTACTCCGTCAACCTCTCGATCGGCCAGGGCCTAATCGCGGTCACGCCGCTCCAGCTCGCGGTTGCCTACGCCGCCCTCGCGAACGGCGGTCGGATCGTCCGGCCGCACCTCGCCCGCGCGGTGCTCGATGGTTCAGGCCATGTCGTCGAGCGGCTTCGCTTCCCGGCGCGGGCCCGCGTGCGTCTCAGAGATCCCGACGCAATCCGGGCCGCCCTCTACGCCGCCGCCCACGCAGCGGGAGGAACGTCCGCAGCGATCTTCGGGGCCTTCCCGGTCCCGGTCGCCGGCAAGACCGGCACTGCGCAGGCTCCCCCTGGAAGCGATCACTCCTGGTACGCCTCTTGGGCGCCGGCCTGGAACCCGCGCGTCCTGGTCATCGTTCTGATCGAGCACGGCGGCTTCGGCGCCGAGGCGGCTGCACCCGCC
>JBKOXJ010000003.1:0-5721 GCA_046724905.1 Actinomycetota bacterium
AGCTCGAGGCGGAGCTCGTCCTGCGAGCGGTTCGCCTCGTCGACCAGCGCCACGAGATCCGGGTTCGGCTGCATATGGTCGGTGCCGTACATGGCGAGCACCGGATCGCCGTCGAAGAACGGCCGCATCGCGTCGACCAGCGCGCGCACGTTCTCCACCAAGCGCTCGGGCTCGTCGAGAAGGTGCGCGCCGTTCCCGTAGCCGGCCGGCAGGTACTCGACCTCCACGCTCGAGCCGTCGGGCGACTCCCAGACGAAGCGGTGACGGTCGATCGCCCCCGGCACGCCCCGCCACAGAACCGCGACGTCGATCCCGGCGCGCCGCAGCAGCTGAGGCATCTGCGCGACGTGCCCGAACATGTCCGGCAGGTACCCGACCCGCATCGCCCCGCCGAAGTCCTCGGCCCGCCGGGTGCCGCGCTCGAGATCGCGCACGATCGTCTCCGCGGAGACGAGGAACTCGTCCATGAGCGTCTGCCACGGCCCGATCGCGAGCCGCCCCGCGCGCACGAGCTCCCCGATCCGGCCCTCCGCTTCCGGCCGCACCTCGAGGTAGTCGTCGACCGTGGCCAGCTGCCCGTCGAGCGTGAACACGAACGAGTCGTCCGCCTCGAACATCGCGAGCACCCGGTCGACGAGGTCGACGAGCCCGAGCCGGAAGCGCTGGAAGGGCAGGTACCACTCCCGGTCCCAGTGCGAGTGCGGGACGAGGTAGACGAGCTGCGGGCTCAGGGCTACTTGACGGAGCCGGCGAGGAGCCCCGTGACGAAGTAGCGCTGGAGCGCGAAGAAGACGAGCAGCGGCACCGCCATCAGCAGGAACGCGGACGCGCTGAGCAGGTGCCACTCGACGCCGTAGGTCGACTGAAGCTGGCTGATGCGGACGGTCATCGGCCACAGCTCGGCCTTCGGCAGGAAGATCAGCGCGTGCAGCAGGTCGTTCCAGACCCAGAGGAACTGGAAGATCCCGAACGACGCCAGCGCCGGCACCGACAGCGGCACCACGATCTTGCTGAAGATGTGGAAGTTCGACGCGCCGTCGACGCGCGCGGCCTCGATCAGGTCGCGTGGCAGCGTGATGAAGAAGTTGCGGAGCAGGAAGATGCAGAACGGCAGCGAGAAGGTCGAGTGCGCGAGCCAGATGCCGAGGAAGGAGTTCGCGATGCCCATGTCGCGGAAGAGCCGCAGCACCGGCACGAACGTCGTTTGCGTCGGCACCACCATCAGCGCGACGATCGCCAGGAAGATCGTGTCTCGGAACGGGAAGCGGATCCACGAGAACGCGAAAGCCGCCGAAGCGCCGACCGCCAGCGGGATGAGGGTGGCCGGCAAAGAGATGTAGATGCTGTTCATGAAGGCGTGCCCCATCCCCGCCGAGCCCAGGACCTGCCGGTAGTTCTCGAGGGTGAAGGTCGACGCGTGCCACCAGCCGGAGCCGAGGATGTCGCCCTTCGGGCGGAACGAGGTGACCGCGAGCCCGATCGTCGGGATCAGCCAGATCACCGCCATCCCGCAGAGCGCGATGTGCACCGGAGCCCGGCTCAGGAAGCGGACGACCCGCTCCGAGGTGGACGTCGCTGGAACGCGGAGCTCGGCGGCCTGCGTCGTCACTGGACGACCGCCTCGCTTCGGAAGCGCCTGATCTGCCACGCCATGATCGGGATGATCAAGAGCAGCATGATCACGGCGATCGCGGCGCCGTAGCCGGGCTTGCCGTTCTCGAACGTCTCGGTGAAGAAGCTGTAAGCGATCACCCGGCTCGCGCCGCCGGGGCCGCCTCGCGTCATGATGTAGATGATGTCGAAGACCTTGATCACGTTGATGATCAGCCAGACGGTCACGACGGCGATTGGCAGCGACAACAGCGGCAGTTGAATCCGACGGAAGATGTCCCACTCGTTGGCGCCGTCCGTGCGTGCGGCCTCGATCACCTCTTGCGAGATGCCCTTCAGCGCCGCTGAGAGCACGACCATCGCGAAGCCCGTCGACGCCCAGACGTACGCCGTGATCTGGGAATAGACGACGGTGTCCGTGCGGCCGAGGAACGAGATCGGGCTGACACCGATCGAGTGCAGTCCCGCGTTGACGACGCCTATGTTCGGATCGGGGCTGTACACGAGCAGCCAGATGACGGCGACGGCCGTGGCCGAGATCGCCATCGGCACGAAGATCACGCTCTTCACGACGGCCTCGTAGCGCACGCGCGTGGCGAGCACGGCGATCAGCAGCCCGAGCGCGAGGCAGAGGCTCGTGTAGACCACGACCCACTTGAGGTTGTTGATCACCGCCCCCGAGGGCGGGAAGTGCGTCCGGTCGAGGAAGCGAGTGTCCCGCGTCAGCAGGCGGTCGTAGTTGAAGAAGCCGACCCACTTGGTCGGCTTCAGGCCCAGTCCCGTGTCGAAGCTGAGACGGATCGTCCAGATGACGGGGTAGACGAGGAAGACGAGCAGGAGCACGACCGCCGGCGCGAGGAATGGCACTGCTTGCCATCCCTCGCGCCGGAAGGCGCCAGGCAGCCGCCGCCCCCGAGGGGCTTTCACCGGAACGGGGACGGCGGTCGAGCTCATGCTCCAGCGAAGGCGTCAGACGCCTGCTGCTGGAAGCTCTTCAACTGCGAAGCGGTCTTGCTCGGGTCACGGAAGATGGTCTGGAGCACTGTTCCCCAATCCTCGCCGAGCGAACCCGGCAGGAGGTCGGAGCCGTCGAAGCCGAACGTCTGCGCGTTCTTGACCTGCTCCGCCTCGGCCCGCACGAGCACGTTGGGGTAGTCCGCAGGCCCTACGCTCTTGTTCGGCGAGACGATCGCGCCGGTCGAGACCCAGATCCTGCCGGCCTCCGGCGAGGCCAGGTACTCGATCAGCTTCTTGACGTCCTCGTTGTTCACGAAGGCCGCAGTGATGTCGCCGCCGCCCACGAGTGGGCTGCCGTACTGCGGGTCGATCTGCGGGAACGGGAAGAACCTGAGGTCCTTGCCCGCCTTCAGGCTCGGGTTGACCTGCCCGATCGCGATCCCGCCGACGAAGCCGCCCTCCATGTACATCTCGGCGGAGGGGTTCTTGCCGAACACCTTGCCGATCCCGTCCACGAAGCCGGTGCCGAGTGCCCCGTCGATGCCGCCCTGGACGGTCTTCGAGTTGAGTGTGTCGGTCACCGTCTTCAGCGCTCTCGCGACGGAGGGATCGGTGAACGGCAGCTTGCCGCTGAAGAGGTCGTTGTACTTCTGCGGCCCGGCCTGGCGGATGTAGATGTTCTCGAACCAGTCGGTAAGGGTCCAGGAGTCCTTGGCGCCAAGCGCCCACGGCGTCTGGCCCTTCGACTGGATCTGCTTGACGAGGTTCTGGAGGTCAGCCCACGATTTCGCCGGCTGCAGGCCCAGCTTCTGGAAGTCGGGCGGCCGGTACCAGATCACCGACTTGGAGTTGGCCTTCGCGACGACGCCGTAAGTCGTCCCGTCGACGTTCGTGAGGTCCGTCCAGACCTTGCCGTAGTTGGAGTTGATCTTGTCCGCGTCGAGACCGAGGTCGTCGAGCGAGATCAGCGACCCTTCCTTGGCGAGGTCCGTGACGATGCCGGGCCGCGGGATGATCGCGACCATCGGCGGGTTCCCGGCCGCGAGCCGCGTCCGCACGACCGGCAGGAAGTCGCGGGCCGACTCGTACTTCGTCTTGACGCCGGTCTTCTTCGTGAAGCCGTTGAGCACCTTCTGGAAGGCCTCCTGCTCGCTGCCGCCCCAGAGCGACAGCACGGAGACCGTGCCGGTCCCCTCTTTGGTCCCGCCGCCTCCGCCGCCGCAGCTCGCCGCGGCCGCGGCGAGCACCAACGCGAGGAGGACGATCCCGAGGCCCCGTGCGGTTCGTCTCACGCCGATACCTCCCTTTCCTTGCGGTCGTAGATTCCAAGTCCCGAATCCGGATCGAAGAAGTGCAGCGAGCGGGTGTCGACTGCGACCTCGGCGACCTCGCCCTCGCGCACATGCGTGCGGGCGCCGAAGCGGCCGACGAGGAGGGTCTCGCCCTCGCTGGCGTCGACCTCGACCGCGCGCTCGTCGCCCACGTCCTTTGCCAGCTCGCGCACGTCCTCGGTGAGCGCGGGCGGCGCGTCGACGGTGAAGTGCACCATCACCTCTGAGCCCAGCGCCTCGCGGAGCTCGACCCTGCCCTTCAGGCGCCGGTCGGGCGAGTCGTCGGAGGCGAGCTGCGGGTCCTCGAGGTCCTCGGGACGGATCCCGACCACGATCTTCTTGCCCTCGTAGGCCTTGAGCTCGGGGTGCCTGCTGACCGCCTCGTCGTCGAGCGCGATGTGCTGGCCGCCGGCCTTGACAGCGAGCCCGCCGTCCGAACGCTCGAGCCTCGCCTCGATCATGTTCATGGCCGGGCTGCCGATGAAGCCGCCCACGAAGAGGTTGACCGGGTGGTCGTACAGCTCCTGTGGCGGGGCGACCTGCTGGAGCTCGCCCTTGCGCATGACGGCGACGCGGTCGCCCATTGTCATCGCCTCGACCTGGTCGTGCGTGACGTAGATCGTCGTCACCCCGAGCTCGTGCTGGAGGCGCGCGATCTCCGCCCGCATCTGGACGCGCAGCTTGGCGTCGAGGTTCGAGAGCGGCTCGTCCATCAGGAACGCCTGCGGCTGGCGCACGATCGCGCGGCCCATCGCGACGCGCTGCCGCTGGCCGCCGGAGAGCGCGCGCGGCTTGCGCTTGAGGAACGGCTCGAGCCCGAGCACCGTCGCGGCGTCCTTGACGCGCTTGTCGATCTCCTTCTTGGGCGTCTTCTGGAGGCGCAGGCTGAACGCGATGTTCTCGTACACGGACAGGTGCGGGTAGAGCGCGTAGCTCTGGAAGACCATCGCGATGTCACGGTCGCGCGGGGGCACCTCGTTGACGATGCGATCGCCGATCTTGAGCACGCCCTCGGAGATCTCCTCCAGCCCTGCGACCATCCGCAGCGCCGTCGTCTTGCCGCATCCGGACGGGCCGACGAGCACCATGAACTCGCCGTCTTCGATCTCGAGGTCGACGTCCGAGACGGCGCGCGTGCCGTCCGCAAAGATCTTGCTTACGCCGTCGAAGCTGACCGTGGCCACCAGGCACCCCCTTCTGTGGTGCGCTTCCTTACCACTTTCCGGGCAAGGGCCGCAACCGGATTCATTTTTCCCGATTCACCGCGGACGATGCCCGGAGAAGCTCACTACTTGCTGGAACGTCGGTCGGTTCGCCCAGCGCATCGACGCCGACAGGAAGCCGGCGAAGTGGATCCGTTCCGCGTTCGCATCCGCACGCCAGGCTCGCGGGTCCGGGCCCTGCGTCGCTGCAAGCTCGGCGCCGGCTTCGTCGAGTGCGGCCCACAGCGCCGCGCGGCAGGCCGCGAGGTCGCCCCCGCCGCAGAACCGGGTCGCGTAGGGCTGGGCGACGGGACGGCCGAGCAAGGTGCGTAGGTCCTTCTCGACGTAGCTGTACCACGCGCCGTAGTAGGCACCGCCGCTGCCACTCGGTGGGTCGTCCCTGGCCACGATCGTCGCGAGCCGGTCGACGAGCGGGCCGAGCACCGGCTTCATGACGGCATCGGCGAGCTTGGGCCACGCAGCGTCCAGGATGGCCGCGCCGGGGTCGTCGATCTTGCCGTCGAGGTTGCGGTCGAGCCGGCTCGCCCCGCTCGCGCGCCACGACTCGAGCAGCGACAGCATTTGCTCGGCCCGCGGTGACGGCGCCGGTCCCGTCTCGA
>JBKOXJ010000089.1:0-17026 GCA_046724905.1 Actinomycetota bacterium
GGGCCGACGGGGGAGGAGCGTGAGGAGGGGTTCGCCACAGCCATCCCGGCCGACGCAAGACTGATCTCGTTCCGGATCCAGGCGCACACCGACGCGATCGTCAATCTGTCCGGCCTGCCGACCGCAGAGGCGACCGGCGTCGAACGCGCCCGGATCATCGCCCAGCTGGTGCGCTCGCTCGTCGGACTTTCGGGAATCGAGAGGGTCTGGATCCGCAATGACGGCCAGCCGTGGGGACTCTGGTCGATGCGCGGCAGTGTCGAGAACCGCCCCTACGACTACGACGACATGTTGGCCTTCTACAACATCTGCTCGTCCAAGCCGGGCACCGAGGCCGTTCCAGGAGACTGCTTCTCGGCGCTTCCTTGACGGTGGTGCGCAGGCGCCTTGGCCTGGGGAGGAGGCGGTTAGGGTCAACCGGTGCAGATCAACCTCCACAGCGACGAGTGGTCCAGCGAGAACGACCGACCCGGCTTTCGCTGGCGGCGGATGCGAATCGCCGGTGAGCGTCTAGGCGCCAGCCTCTACGAACTCCCGCCGGGCGAACGCACCTGGCCGTACCACTACGAGATCGGCAACGAGGAGCTGCTCGTGGTCGTCGCCGGTCGGCCGACGCTTCAGGCCCCCGACGGCGAGCGCGAGTTGGAGCCCGGCGACTGCGTCCTGTTCGCACAGGGGCCCGAAGGTGCGCACCAGGTGATCAACCGCTCGGCGGAGCCTGCTCGGGTCCTGATCGTGTCGAACTTCGCGCTCCCGCGGGCGGCGTTCAGGCCCGAGAGCGGCAAGGTCATGATCCGCTGGGGGCCCGAGCCCGGCGACTCGCGGTGGTTTCGGGAGACGGACGCCGTTGATCTGTGGGAGGGCGACTAGCCGCCCGCAGCGACGGTGCCTTCGTCGGCGCTCTGGAGCGCGGCGACCTCCGCCTTCGGGGCGACGCGGCGGAAGAGCGCGACCGCCTCGCCCCAGCGCTCGAGCAATGCTGCCGCCCGGGCGGAGCCGGTGCTGCGGATGTGCTGGTCGAGCAGCACGCGCAGCTCGGACGCTCGGGCCGCGTCGACCGCCGTCGCCTCGACGAGCTGATCGTTCAGGCGCACGTCGAGCCGGGCCTCCGGGTCGTAGACGTACAGCTCGCCGCCGCTCATCCCGGCGCCGACGTTCCGGCCGAACTCGCCGAGGACGACCACCGTGCCGCCCGTCATGTACTCGCAGGCGTGGTCGCCGACGCCCTCGACGACCGCGACTGCGCCCGAGTTGCGGACCGCGAAGCGCTCGCCGGCTCGGCCGGCGCAGAAGAGCTCGCCACCGGTGGCGCCGTAGAGGACGGTGTTGCCGCCCAGCACGGGATCGCCGAGATCGCCCTCCGGCGGGCGGATCACGATCCGGCCTCCCGCCATGCCCTTCCCGACGTAGTCGTTGGCCTCGCCGACGAGCGCCAGCCGCACCCCGGGCGCAAGGAATGCCCCGAAGCTCTGGCCTGCTGCGCCTTCGAAGCGGGCTCGTACGCGGCCGGGAGGCGGCCGGTCGCCGAAGCGCGCGGCGATCTGCCCGCCCAGGCGCGCGCCGACGGCCCGGTCGCCGTTCGCGATCGGATACGCGAGCTCGACGAGCCTTGCTTCCTCGAGCGCCGGCGCGGCGTCCGCGGCGAGGCGATCTCCGAGCTCGCCGCCGGATGCCTCGAGCTGCACCTCGCCGGTGTAGCGCCCGACCGGCGAAGCGAGGAGCGAGGAGATGTCGAGGCCGTCGCCGCGCGTATCGCCGGAAGCCCGGCGGGCCAGCAGATCGGCGCGGCCAACGGCGTCTTCGAAGCGCCGGAGCCCGAGTACCGCGAGGTGCCGACGAACCTCCTCGGCGACGAGCAGCAGGTAGGTCTCGATCTGCTCGGGCGTGGCGGCGAACTTCGCGCGCAGCTCCGGCCTCTGCGTCGCGATTCCGACCGGACACGTATCGAGGTGGCACGAGCGCACGAGCAGACAGCCCTCCGCGAGCAGCACCGCTGTCCCGAACGAGACCTCGTCCGCCCCGAGCAAGGCGGCGACGACCACGTCCCGTCCGGTCTTGAACCCGCCGTCCACCCGCAGCCGCACGCGCCCGCGCAGGCCGTTCTCGACGAGCGCCCGCTGCGTCTTGACGAGGCCGAGCTCCCACGGCGCCCCGGCGTTCTTGATCGACGAGAGCGGGCTTGCGCCGGTGCCGCCGTCGGCCCCGGCGATGTGGACGACGTCGGCCAGCGCCTTCACGACTCCGGCGGCGACGAGACCGACGCCCGCCTCGGACACGAGCTTCACGGAGACGTCCGCGCGCGGATTGACCTGTCGCAGGTCGAAGATGAGCTGCGCGAGATCTTCGATCGAGTAGATGTCGTGGTGCGGCGGCGGGGAGATCAGCGCAATTCCCGGCTGCGTGTGGCGCAGGCGCGCGATCTCCCCCGTGACCTTGTGGCCGGGCAGCTGGCCGCCCTCGCCCGGTTTCGAGCCCTGCGCGATCTTGATTTGCAGCTCGTCCGCGAAGACCGCGTATTCGGGCGTGACGCCGAACCGGCCGGAGGCGACCTGCTTGATGCGCGAGTTGCGCTCGGTGCGGAACCGCGCGGGATCCTCGCCGCCCTCGCCGCAGTTCGAGCGCGCGCCCAGCCGGTTGAACGCGATCGCGACGGTCTCGTGAGCCTCGGCCGAGAGGGATCCGTGCGACATGCCGCCGCTCGAGAACCGCCGCACGATCGACTCCGCCGGCTCGACCTCGTGGAGTGGCACCGGCGCCGCGGCAGGAACGAGCTCGACCAGGTCGCGCAGCTCCAGAGGCTCGCGCTCGTTGACCAGCTCGGCGAACCGCTCGTAGCGCGACCAGCCCGCGCCGCGCACGGCGCGTCGGAGCTCGTGCGCGGCCGCCTGCTGGAGCGCGTCGACGACCTCCGGGCTCGTCGCGTGCGGCTCGCCGCCCTTCCGGAACTTCACGTAGCCGGGGTTCGCGAGCTGCATGGTCTCGGCGTCTGCAGTCCCGTGCCGCTCGCGGGCCTCCCGCTCGAGCTCCGCGAAGCCGACGGGGCCGTCGAGCGCAGGCGTTCCGGGGAAGCACGCGTCGACCACGTCGCCGCCCAGGCCGATCGCCTCGAAGATCTGTGCGCCGCGGTACGAGTCGAGATCGGAGATGCCCATCTTCGACATGACCTTGAGAACGCCGTCTTCGACGGCCTCGCGGAAGCGCTGCTGCGCTTCGGCCGGCGACGGGTGGTCGGCTCCGAGCTTGTCCGCCTGCGCGAGGTCGGCGACGGTCTCGAGCGCCAGCCGGGGGCAGATCGCATCCGCGCCGAACCCGAGCAGGCAGGCGAAGTGGTGCGTCTCGCGCGGCTCGTCGCTCGCGACGACGATCGACGTTCGCGTCCTCAGCCCGGCATCGCGCAACCGCCGGTGCACAGCTCCGACCGCCACGAGCGCGGGCACCGGGACCCGCCCCTCCGCGGTCGCCTCGTCCGTGATCAGCACGATCGAGGCTCCTTTCCCGACGGCCTGCTCGGCCTCGGAACCGAGCCGACCGCAGGCGGCCGCGAGGCCCTCCCCCTCGGCCAGCGTGGCGTCGAGGGGGAAGGCCCGCAGCCTGGGGAGGGAGCCGGGAAAGAGGAAGAAGCTCTCGAGCTCGATCATCCGCATGGCCGGCACACCCTCGGCGAGCAGCGGCGGGCGCGCGCCGAGCAGCGTCCGCAGAGACATCACACGGCGCTCGCGGAGGTGGTCGATCGGCGGGTTCGTCACCTGCGCGAAGCGCTGCCGGAAGTAGGAAAAGACGGGCCGGGCCCTCCCGGCCATGGGCGGAAGCGCGGTGTCGTCGCCCATCGACGAGACGGGCTCGTGGCCGTGGCCCGCCGCGGCCCGCAGCACGAGCGTGAGGTCCTCCCGCGTGAAGCCGGCAAGCACCTGGCGTGGGCGGAGATCCGAGCGTGGCGGCAGGACCGGCTCGCCGGCAGATGGCTTGTCGAGCGCACCTGCGATCCAGCGCCGGTACGGCCGCCGCCGCGCAAGCCGGCGCACGGCCGCGGCGCCCTCCTCGATCCCGAAACCGGCCGGATCGACCGCGAGCATCTGGCCGGGGCCGAGCTTCCCGCGCTTGACACGCGCCCCGTCCGGAAGCGGCACCGCGCCCGCCTCCGAAGCACAGGCAACGAGGCCGTCCTCCGAGATGACATATCGAAGCGGCCGCAGCCCGTTGCGGTCGAGGGCGGCACCAACGACGCGACCGTCCGTGAAGACGACGCCCGCCGGCCCATCCCACGGCTCGACCAGCGCCGCGTGGTAGCGATAGAAGCCGCGCACCTCGGGATCCAGCTCCGGATCGCTCTGCCACGCGCGAGGCAGCAGCATCGAGACCGCGTGGCGGATGTCGCGGCCGCCGGCGACGAGCGCCTCGAGCGCGTTGTCGAGCATGGCCGAGTCGGAGCCGGTCTCGTCGAGCACGTCGCCGAGCTCAGCACGCCGCGCGCGCATCCAGCCGACGTTGCCCTGGAGCGCGTTGATCTCGCCGTTGTGGCAGAGCAGGCGGAACGGTTGCGCGCGCTCCCACGAGGGCGTCGTGTTCGTCGAAAAGCGCTGGTGGAAGATCGTGAACGGGACGGCCAGCGCCGGATCGCGCAGGTCGGCGTAGAACGCGTCGAGCTGGTCGGCCGCACATAGCGCCTTGTAGGTGACGGTCCGGAACGAGAGCGAGACGACCCCCGCGCCGACCACGTGCTCCGCCCGGCGGCGCGCGCGGTAGGCCCGCTGCTCCGCCTCGTCACCGCCGATGCCCAACGGCCGGTGCAGCACGAGCTGCTCGATCCGCGGTGCGCTCGCGCGCGCCTCCGCGCCCAGCGCCGACAGGTCGACCGGGACCTCGCGCCAGCCGCACACGTCGATCCCCTCCGCGGCGCACGCCTCCTCGACCGCAGCCCGGCCGCCTTCGCTGCGCAGGAACACCATCGCGAGCCCGCACCAGGGCCCGGGCACGAGCATCGGCGGAATCGGCAGGAGCACGCCTGCGCCGTCGCCGGTCCGCCGGTCGGCCGCTACGGCGCCGCGGTGGCGCATCCGGCGCAAGCCCTCGAGCGCGGCGTCGAGAATCTCACGTGAGGCGCGTCCCCGCGAGTCGGCGACGAAGCCGATGCCGCAGGAGTCGAGCTCTGGGTTCGGGTACGACGAGGCCATCGCGGCCTTTCCGAATGGGTGTACGGGAATCCCGCCTGTGGATCGAGCTAGCCGGCGGCGGCGGGGAGCGAAGCGCCGGCTAGCGCGTAAGGACGCGCGAAAAGACGCGAGTGAGATGGAGCGTCCTCGGGTCGCGCGACATCGAACTCAGAAGGTAGCGCGGCGGGCGGACGGCGTTCAACCGAAGTGCTGCTGCACGATCCGAAGACGTGCGGCCGCGAGCGGACTAGCTCGCCGCGCAGGTCACCGAGGCGCTCGCCTGCCGGTGGGAGCGCCCCTCGATTACCGTTCGCGCCGTGTACGACCCGTCGCGACTCGCAAGCTTCTTCGATGAGTACGGCGAGCGTGAGTGGGAGCGCCTGGGGCCCGAGCGGCCCGCGATCGACCGCGTCAACTTCGCGACCCACCTCGCCATGCTCCGGGAGCACATCGGCGACGGCGACCGCGTTCTCGAGGCGGGCGCCGGCCCCGGCCGGTTCACGATCGAGCTCGCCCGCATCGGCGCGCGGATCGTCGTGGGCGACATCTCGCCGGGCCAGTTGCGTCTGAACCGCGAGAACGTGGGCGCCGCCGGGCTCGAGGCTGCGGTCGAGAGCCGCCAGGTCCTCGACATCGTCGACCTCGACAAGCTGGACGACGAGAGCTTCGACGCCACCGTCTGCTTCGGCGGACCGCTTAGCTACGTGCTCGATCGCGCCGACGCCGCCCTCGCGGAGCTGCTGAGGGTGACCCGCCGCGGCGGAAAGGTGCTGCTGAGCGTGATGTCGATGTTCGGGTCGATGCGGACGTTCCTGTCCGAGGTGCTCGAGGACGTCGACAACCACGGCCTCGAGGTCGTAAACCGGGTCGTCGAGACCGGAGATCTGCCACAGGAGCTCTCACGTACGGCGACCATGCGTCTCTATCGCTGGACCGAGCTCGAAAACCTGCTCGGGCGGCACTCTTGCACGCTGCTTGCCGCCTCCGCCTCCAACTACCTCTCGGCGCGGTCGGACGACCTCCTCGCCGGCCTCGACGGCGAACGCTGGAACGCGCTCCTCGGCTGGGAGCTCGCAGCCTGCCGCGAGCCGGGCGCGCTCGACGGCGGCACCCACATGATCGCCGTCGTGCGGCGTGACTGATGCGCTACCAGTTCGTCGACTGCCGCTGGGAGCTCGGGAACCCGGAACGCGGCCGGGAGCTCTACCTCGGGGGACACGTCCCCGGCGCATCGTTCCTCGATGTCGACGCCGACCTCTCGGACCCGCCCGGCGAAGGCGGACGGCACCCGCTGCCCTCCCGCGAGCGCTTCGCCGAGGCGGCCTCGCGCGCCGGCATCGGCTCCGACGTCTTCGTCGTCGCCTACGGGAACGGCGGCGGGCCCGAACGGCTCTGGTGGCTGCTGCGCCACTTCGGGCACGACGACTGCGCCGTGCTCGCGGGCGACATCGACGCGTGGCTCGGACCGCTGCGCTCGGGCGAGGGGGAGATCGAACGCGCCGAGTTCCTTCCGCGGCCGCGATCCGGCGACACGATGGAAGCCGACGAGATCGCGTCGCGGCTCGACGATCCCGGCCTCGCGGTCGTCGACGCGCGCGTCCCGTCGCGCTGGCGCGGCGAGGAGAACCCGATCGACCGCGTGCCCGGGCGGATCCCCGGCGCCGTGAACGCGCCGTGGAACGAGCCGCTGCCGGAGCTACCCGACGGCGAGCTCGTCGCCTACTGCGGCTCCGGCGTCACTGCCTCGGTCGTCGTGCACCGACTCGCGCTCGCGGGCCGCGACGCAAAGCTCTACCCCGGCTCGTGGAGCGAGTGGGAGCAACGCGACTTGCCTGTCGAACGCGACTGAGGCGACGCTTGCGGCGCCGACCCTCAGGACGTGCGGGCTTTGCCCGCGCGTCCGTCTGAACCGACCGGTCGACCCGCTTGAAGTGACCGCTGCGGCTCTAAGCCGCGGCGCCGAAGTTCGCGAGGTACGGCTGCCAGCCGACCGGAATCTTCGGCGCCGCCAGGCGGATGAACAGCGCCGGCGTCGGCGGCCGCGGCTGGCGACGGAGCTCCATCGAGGCCTCGTGCAGCAGCCGGTCGGCCTTCTTGAGGTTGCACGGCGCGCAGGAGGTGACGACGTTCTCCCAGACCGAGTCGCCGCCGCGGCTCCGCGGCACGACGTGATCGAGCGTCAGACGGCCGCCGCCGCTTCCGCAGTACACGCAGCGCCAGTCGTCTCTGGCGAATAGGGCCCTTCTCGAGATCTTCCGCTGCACAGTCCGCGGGACGCGCACGTACTGGACGAGCCGGATCACGTGCGGCCATGGGTAGGTATCTGTCGCGGAGTGCAGCTGCCGGTCCAGCTCCTCGATCACCTCGGCCTTGCCCTTGAACACCAGCACGTGGGCGCGCCGCACCGTTGTGACGTTGAGCGGCTCGTAGCTGGCGTTCAGGACCAGAACCTGCTGCACAACGCAGAAATGTAGCGCCCGAACGACCCAGCGGCGTCTTCTTTTGTGCGTCCAGCGTGTCGACCGGTCGTTCAGACGGACGCGCGGATGACCCGCGCGTCCTCATGGTCGGCGCCGCAAGCGGCGCCTTAGTGAGCCATCGCGCGCTCGACGGCTTCCTGCTCCTCGGGCGACAGAGCCACCGACGCGCGGCCGCGGTCGAGCTCCTTCATATAGATGCGCGCGTAGTCGCGGCCCTGGATCGCGCTGACCACGACGCCCGTCCGGTTCGAGTCGAGCACCGCGAAGCTCGCCGACTGGTGCCCCGCAGTGTCGTAGGCGTCGTAGCGGACGATCGACGTCTTCGAGATCGACTCGTCCACGCGCCGGTCGACCCGTGCCAGCCCGGCCGCGATCTCGTCGACCGCCCGGTGGAGATCGTCGACGCGCCCCTGCAGCGAGACGGCGAAGTCGACGAGATCGGCCTTGTCGCCGCCGAGCATCACCAGCTGCGCCGCGCGCAGGCTACGCAGCTTCCTCCAGGCGACGACCGCGATCGCTACGGCGAGCACCGCCACACCGACGGCGACGATCGCGATCACGGCCGCAGTCGTGCTCGACACGTCCACGCCTAGAGGCTAGAGGCTATTTCGGTGGGAGCGTCGGCTTCTCTCTGGCACCCACAGAGTGTGTTAGACGGCCACGCCGGCAGAGCCAGCATGGCTTCTTTGGTCGGCGCCGCAAGCGTCGCCTAGGGCAGCGAGAAGATCACCGGGTAGTCGGCGCTGTTGTTCGTCGTCGTCTTCTCGCCGGCGACGGGCTCGACGTTCAGCTTGACGTCGGTCCTGGTGCCGAGCGGCAGCGCGCCGAGATCCTCGAAGGTGACGCTCTTCTGCTCCTGCGGATCGATCAACTGGATCTTCATCCTCTTCACGATCGGGGTCGGACTCTTCTGGATCGTGAGCGTGATCGTGATCCCGACCTCTTGCGAGTCGCCGGTGTTCTGGATCGTGGCCCGGAATGCCAAGTCTGTCGTTGCGTCGATGACGGTCTCGTCGCTCGCCGACAGCTGCTGGTTAGACGGTAGCGCCACGAGCGAGACGATCCCCGTGCCGTGGAGACCCGTGGGCGTGCCGCCCGTGGACGCGCCGTGGAGCCGCTGCCAGAGCTGGACCATCGAGCGCTCGCTCGCCAGGTCGGGGTTGATCAGCGAACTCGAGTCAGGAACTGCGACGCCGGTGATGTCCTGACGCTGCAGCTCGGCGGCGGCGGGATCCTTGAACAGGTCGTCCCAGATCACGTCGCTTGCGATCAGGCGCTCGGCCTGCGCCGCGAGCAGCGCGCCGGCTGCTGCGGCGTTGCGTGTGTCGCGCGTCCTGCGGAAGGCGCTCGCGAGCCCGCCGATGCCGCTGACCCGCAGCTGCAGCGCCTCGACGGCGTGGTTGTGCGCTTCACGCACAGGGCCCGGCGGATCGAGCCGCTGGGCGTTCCGGACGACCTGCTCCTGGCGCTGCGTGAGGCCGTCGAGCTGCGCGATCAGGTCCTGCTGCTTGATCCCGGGCGTCGTCAGCTGGTCGTTCAGGTCGCGCGAGATCGAATCGGAGGCCTTGGCCAGCGCCGTCATGTCCTGCATGTAGTTCTTGTAGGCCTTCTCCTTGTGACCTCCGACGCACCCCTGGATCCAGAAGCCGAGCAGGACGAGCACGAAGATCGCGAACGCGATCAGCAGGACGAGCCGTAGCAGCGGCGCGAACTGGGCCGGCGGTCGCACCGGCCGCGGACCGCGCGGACCGCGCGGCGGGGCTCGCCGTTCCGTCGCCTCTTCGGTCGCCGGCTCGTCGAAGAAGTCGAAGTCGATATCGGCGTCGCGCTCGCTCATGGCGCTCCAACCCCTGGGGGCGAAGCGCCACTGTACCCACTCGATCGGCCAGAAAAGGACGTCTACCGGCCGCGGAGAACGCTTAGCCGGCCATGTCTAGGGCTGCCGCCGCGTCGCCGCAGAACGAGCTCGTGCTCGGCCGCTTCCGGCCGCTGCGCCCACTCGGAACGGGCAGCTCCGGCTCGGTCTGGCTCGCGCGCGACGAGCAGACGGGCCTCGACCTGGCGCTGAAGATCGTGCCGCGCGACGGGAAGGCCGGCTCGCGGGCGGAGCGCGAGGCGGCGGCGGCATCCCGGCTGCGCCACCCGAGCTGCCTGCGCGCGTACGGGTGCGGACGCGACGCGAGCCACGTCTACATCGCCTACGAGTACGCGCCCGGACGGACGCTGCGTGAGGTGATGCGCGCCGGGGAATTGCACGACCGCGCCGCGATCGAGGCGGGGGCCCAGATCCTCGAAGGCCTGGCCCACGCGCACGAACGCGGGATCGTCCATCGGGACGTGAAACCGGCCAACGTCCTGATGCTTGGCGGCGAGGAGGTCGCGGTGCGCCTGCTCGACTTCGGGCTCGCGCGGATGCCCGCCGCGGAGACGCTGACGGGCCGTGGCGACGTTCCCGGCACGCTCGCCTACATCTCGCCGGAGCGGCTCGCGGGCGAGGAGGCGGGCCCGGCGTCCGACGTCTGGTCGGTCGGCGTGCTGCTGTGGGAGGCGCTCGCGGGCCGACATCCGTTCTGGCGGCCCTCTCCGGTCGAGACGAGCCGCGCGATTCAGGCGGGCGCTCCGCCGCTCCGCACGGCGAGGCCGGACCTTCCCGAGACGCTGACCTCGGTCGTCGACAGCGCGCTCGCGGTCGTTCCCGCGGCGCGTCCGCCCGCGGCCAAGCTCGCCGCCGCGTTCCGCGACGCCTCGAAGCCGCGGGCGCGGAAGCGCGCTCGCACGACACGTCCCGTCGACGCGGCGCGGGCCGCACGCGTTCTCGACGCGGCGCTGCCGGCACTCGTCGCCGGCTGGTCGGCGTCCGCGCTCCCGTTCTTCCCGGAGGGCTTCGCTCCCGGCTTGGCCGTGCTCGCCGGCGCGCTGGGGTTTCTCCGTCCGCGGCTCGGCGTCGCAGTCGCGCTCGCGGTTCCGGTGCTTCCTCTCGGGAACATCTCACTCGGGCTGGCCGTGCTCTATACGGCCGTCGCACTCGGGTGGCTGCTCGCCTGCTGGACGGAGAGCCGTGCCACGCTGGCCGCCGCTGCGGGGCCCGTGCTCGCCCCGCTCTCTGCGCTGGCGCTCGTCCCGCTCGCGCTCGCGCCCGTCCGCTCGCCGGCTCGGAGGGCGCTCCAGGCGGCCGGCGCCATGCTGCTAGCCGGAATCGTCGCCGGGATCCGCGGCGTCTCCCTGCCGATCGCCGCCTCGCCCCCGCCCGACCTCGACATTGCGCGGAGCGATTCGCCGCTCGTGGTCGCCGGGGCGCTCATCGACGTCCTCAGCGCGCATCCGGTGCTCGCCGTCGAGGCCGCCGTCGTCGCCGCGGCTGCGGTCGCCCTCCCCTTCGTCGCGAGAAGAGGCCTCTGGGCGATCGCTGCGTTCGGCGCGACTCTCCTCGCCGCCGTGCTCCTGCCGGCGCCGCACCTGGCCGTCCTCCCGACCGTCGCCTGCGTCTGGGGCCTCTGCCTGGTCCTGGGCCGCAAGGCCTGGCGTTAGACTCGAAGCCGGGGGAAAACCCCGCCCAGACATGGTTCTGCGCTCCATCGAGCACAAGATCGAGGCGCTCGTCGAAGGCGTCTTCGGCCGGGCCTTCCGCACGAACGTGCAGCCCGTCGAGCTCGCGCGCAAGCTCGCGAAGGAGATGGACGACCATCGCCAGGTCTCCGTCTCGCGGGTCTACGTCCCGAACGAGTACACCGTCTATCTCTCGCCGGCCGACCGCGAGCAGTTCGACGGGTACGAGGAGTCGCTGCTCGGCGAGCTCCGCGAGTATCTCGGCGAGCACGCGCGCCGCGAGGAGTACTCGCTGCTCTCCTCGCCGAAGGTGCTGATGGAAACCGACGAGGATCTCGAAGTCGGCGAGTTCGGGATCGCGACGCGGATGGTGCGCCCGGAGAAGGGCGCCCCCGAGCCCGAAGAGGCGCCGCCCGAGCTCGAGGCCGGGGCCACGATGATCTACAAGCCGGTGGCGCCGCCGGAGACCATGCCCGTGACGCCCGAGGAGCTCGGAGTCGAGCGCGAGGTCGTCTCGCTCAGAGTCGGCGAGACCACCCACGAGATCCGCAAGCGCCACACGGTGCTCGGGCGCTCCAAGGACTGCGACATCCAGATCGCCGACCCGAACGTCTCGCGCCGCCACGCCGAGCTGCGCCAGGAGGGGTCGAGCTACTGGATCATCGACCTCGACTCCACGAACGGACTCGAGGTCGACGGCCGCCGCGTCCGCCGATCGAAGCTCGAGCACGGCGACACGATCACCATTGGCTCGACCGACGTCGTCTTCTCGCGGAGCGTGGAAGTGCCGTGACCTCAGTTGCGATCGACGAGGTCCTGCTCGTCCTCAAAGTCCTGTTCCTCGTCCTGCTCTATCTGTTCATCTGGCGGATCGTGCGGAGCGCGAGCAGGGACGTCCGGCTGCCGCAGGAGAGCTTCATCCTCCGGCCCTCCGCGGAGGTGGCGCGCCCGCCGATCAAGGCCGGCCGGCTGGTCGTGGTCAAGAGCCCTGCGCTCGAGGAGGGCGCCGGCTTCGAGCTCGATTCGGCCGCGCTCACGATCGGCCGCGGCGGGCAAAACGACATCCGGCTCGACGGCGACGAGTTCGCGTCGGCGCGGCACGCACGGTTCGAGCCGCGTCGGGACGGCGTGTGGGTGCAGGACCAGGGCTCGACGAACGGCACCTATCTGAACGGGACGAAGCTGACGCGCCCGCGCCGGCTGACCGTCGGTGACGTCGTGCGGGTCGGCGAGACGGACCTCAGGTACGAGGCGTGAGGCTCGGTCGCTTCACTGCCGCCTCCGACACCGGGCGGAAGCGGCGCCGCAACGAGGACGCCTTCGTGCTCGACCCGCCGCTGTTCGCGGTCGCGGACGGGATGGGCGGCGCCCAGGCCGGCGAGGTCGCCTCGAGGCTTGCAGCCGGGGCCTTGCGCGCCGACCACGCAGGAGAGTCGGCCGAGGAGCGCGTCGTGTCGCTGATCCAGGAGGCGAACCGCCGGGTCTACGAGCGCTCGAGCGAGGACGCGGCCGTGTCCGGGATGGGCACGACGATGACGGTCGCGCTGGTCGGGGACGGACGCGTCATGATCGGCCACGTCGGCGACTCCCGCGCGTACCTCGTCCGCGAGGGCCGGCTCGAGCAGCTGACGGAGGACCACTCGCTCGTGGCCGAGCTCCTGCGCAGTGGGAAGCTCTCGCCCGAGGAAGCCGAGGCGCATCCGCAGCGGTCGGTGATCACGCGGGCTATCGGCACGGATCCCGACGTCGACGTCGACACGTTCACGATCGAGCCGAAGGGCGGAGACGTGTTCCTGCTCTGCTCGGACGGCCTAACGGACATGATCGACGACGAGACGATCCTCGAGCTCGTCGAGCGGCACCGGGGTGACCTCGACACGACGGCGAAGGCGCTGATCCGGGCGGCGAACCGGGCCGGCGGTGTCGACAACATCACAGTCGTCGCGTTCGAGATCGCGGCGGACGAGGCGGCGCGGTTGGACGAGACGCAGCCGCTGCCGGTGCAGGAGGAGCCGAAGGCGCACGACGAGGAGGACACGCTCACCGAGGCCGACCAGGTCCCGGTGATCAGCGAAGTTAGCGGCTCTCAGCCACAAAGCCAGCCTGAGCGGGAGCCTGGGTTGTTGCGGCGCCTCGTGTCGGCCACGCTCCTGCTCCTGCTCGTGGCCGGGATCGTCGTGCTCGTCGTCTGGGGCCTCTGGTCGCGATGAGCCTCCGCAACCGCGAGCTGCTGACCTTGTTCGTCGTCGGCGTCCTGACCGGGCTCGGCTTCGCCAGCGTGTACATCGCCCGACAGGAGCTCATCTCGGCCGGATCGCTGTCGTACGCGGCGATCTTCCTCTCGCTGTACCTGGCCGCGCACGTCGTCGCGCGCCTGACGGTCCCGAACGCCGACCCGTACCTGCTGCCGATGGCGGCGCTGCTGACGGCGATCGGCCTGACGGAGATCTACCGCCTCGATCCCACCGACGCCGCCCGCCAGGGGCTCTGGGTCGTGATCGGCGTCGTCCTGTTCGCGCTCACCCTCGTGGCGCTGAGGAAGGACTACCGGCGGCTCGAGGCCTACAAGTACCTGTTTGGGCTCGGGGCGATCGGCCTGCTGTTTCTCCCGGCCTTGCCCGGGATCGGCGCGACCGTGAACGGCGCACGGCTGTGGGTGCGCGTCGGCTCGTTGCAGTTCCAGCCCGGGGAGCTCGCCAAGCTGTTGCTGATCGTCTTCCTCGCCGGCTACCTCCGCGAGAAGCGCGAGGTGCTCGGCCAGGCGCGGCCGAAGGACGTCGGCCCGCTGCTGCTGATCTGGGGTGGGGCGATGCTCGTCCTCGTCCAGACGAACGACCTCGGGAGCGGCCTGCTCTACTTCGGCGTCTTCCTCGCGATGCTCTACGCGGCGACCGGCCGCGGGCTCTTCGTCGGCGCCGGGCTCGTGCTGTTCGTCGGGGGCGCGGCAGTGCTCTACAACGTGATCCCGCGCGTCCAGGAGCGCGTCGCGATCTGGCGCGACCCGTGGCCGAAGGCGCACGACGAGGGCTACCAGCTCGTGCAGTCGCTGTTCTCGATCGCGAACGGCGGCTTCGGCGGGACCGGGCTCGGCCGCGGCACGTTCACGACGACGGGCGGGACCGAGTTGATCCCGTACCTGAAGACCGACTTCATCTTTTCGGCGCTCGCGCAGGAGCTCGGGCTCGTCGGGATCGCGGCGCTCCTGCTCGTGTTCATGCTCTTCGTCGCCCGCGGCTTCCACGTGGCGATGCTCGCGCAGGACGGGTTCTCGAAGCTGCTCGCGACAGGCCTGACGTTCGGCTTCGCCCTCCAGACGTTCATCATCGTCGGCGGGATCGTGCGGTTGATCCCCCTGACCGGGATCACGCTGCCGTTCGTTTCCTACGGCGGCTCCAGCGTCGTCGCCAACTTCGTCCTGCTGGCGGGGCTGATGCTGGTCTCGAACCGTGCCAACTCGGCCGGCGGAGGGGTGCCGCTGTGAACCGGCAGATCTCCCGGGTCGCCGTCGCCGCGCTTGCGCTCGTCGGCGCGCTGATCGTCGCGACCACGTACTGGCAGGCGTGGGCGGCGGCGGGGCTCGCAGACCGGCAGGAGAACGCGATCCAGCGCGTGGCGCAGTTCTCCATCCAGCGCGGCAAGATCTGGGCCGCAGGCCACCGGACGCTGCTCGCGACGAACCGCGCCGAGCGCGTGCACGGGCGGACCCTCTACTTCCGCCGCTACCCGACGGGCGGCCTCGCTGCCCACGTCGTCGGCTACTCGACGCAGGTGCGCTCGCGCGCCGGGCTCGAGCGCTCGATGAACGACTTCCTCACCGGCGCCAACTCGAACCTCGGCACCGTCCTCCGCACGACGATCGACAAGCTCCGCGGGACGACGATCAAGGGCAACGACCTGCTGCTGACCATCGACCCCCGCGGCCAGCGGACGGCGTTGAACGCGCTGCGCGGGAACTGCGGTGCGGCGGTCGCGATCGAGCCGTCGACCGGGAAGGTGCTCGTGATGGCGTCGAGCCCGCCGTACGACCCGAATCTCGTCGAGCGCAAGTTCGGCCGGATCCAGCGTCAGGGCGGCCCGTGCAAGCCGGCGGCGCCGCTCGTGAACCGCGCGACGAGCGGCCTCTACATCCCGGGGTCGACGTTCAAGGTCGTGACGATGGCCGCGGCTCTCGACTCCGGCCGCTACACGCCGGACTCCGTCTTCACCGACCCCGGCTACTGCATCGAGTACGGCAAGCGCGTCTCGAACTTCGCCGACCAGAGCGGGCCCGAGGTCTTCGGGACCGTCACGCTGACGCAGGCGCTGGAGCACTCGATCAACGCGGTCTTCTGCAAGCTCGGGATCGCGCTCGGCCCGCGTCTGCTGGTCGAGAAGATGAAGCGCTTCGGCTTCTACTCGCTCCCGCCGCTCGAGACGCCGTCGAGCGAGCGCCGGATCAGCGGGCTGTACAAGGACGGCCGGCCGTTCCAGCCGAAGGACACGAGCCAGGTCGACCCAGGCCGGTTCGCATTCGGCCAGGAGCGGCTGCAGGTGACGCCGATGCAGATGGCGATGGTCGCCTCGGCGGTCGCGAACCAGGGCGTCCTGATGCGCCCCTTCGTCGTCGACCGGATCCTCGCGCCGAACGGCTCGATCGTCGCGCGCACGCGCCAGGAGGTGCTCGACCGGGCCGTGTCGACGCGAACGGCAGAACAGCTCACCGCGATGATGGAGGCCGTCGTGACGGGCGGCACCGGGACCGCGGCGCAGATCCCGGGAATTCGCGTCGCAGGCAAGACGGGAACCGCCGAGACCGGCCGCACGGGCGCCGGGCGCAACACGACCTCGTTCATCGCGTTTGCGCCCGCCGACAACCCGCGGGTCGCCGTCGCGGTCATGCTCGAGAACCAGAGCTCGGTTGGAGGCCGGACGGCCGCGCCGATCGCTCGCGAGATCCTGCAGGCACTCCTACGCGTGAAGTCGAACACGTAGCGGTATGGCGGCAACAGACACGCTGATCAACACGCTCTTCGACGGCCGCTACCGGATCGTCCGGAAGCTCGGGACGGGCGGGATGGCGAACGTCTACCTGGCCGAGGACCAGGAGCTCGGCCGCCGCGTCGCGATCAAGATCCTGAACGACCGCCACGCGGGCGACGAGCAGTTCGTCGAGCGCTTCCGACGCGAAGCCAAGAACGCCGCAGCGCTCTCGCATCCGAACATCGTCTCGATCTACGACCGCGGCGAAGCGGAGGGCACCTACTACATCGCGATGGAGTACCTCGACGGGCGGTCGCTGAAGGAGCTGATCGTTTCGCGCGGCCCGGCGCCGATCACCGTCTCGATCGACTACACGCGCCAGATCCTGGGCGCGCTCCGCTTCGCGCACCGCCACGGGATCGTCCACCGCGACATCAAGCCGCACAACGTGCTCGTCGACCCGGAAGGTCGGCTGAAGGTGACGGACTTCGGGATCGCACGCGCGGGGGCGAGCCAGATGACGGAGGTGGGCTCGATCGTCGGGACGGCCCAGTACCTCTCTCCCGAGCAGGCGAAGGGTGCGCCGGTCGACCAGACGTCCGACCTCTACTCGGTCGGCGTCGTGCTCTACGAGCTGCTGACGGGCGGGCCGCCGTTCGGGGGCGACACGCCGGTCGAGATCGCGATGAAGCACCTGTCGGCGAGGCCCGAGCCACCGTCGGCGGGACGGCCCGAGGTGCCGCGCGACCTCGACCTCGTCGTCCTGCGCGCGCTCGCCAAGGATCCGGAGGACCGCTACCCGAGCGCCGAGGAGATGGACGCGGACCTGGCCCGCGTCGCCCGCGGCGTGGCGGTGAGCGACGAGACCGCGGACGCCGCGACGATGATCAT
>JBKOXJ010000020.1:0-25163 GCA_046724905.1 Actinomycetota bacterium
GCTCGGAGGCCGCCCGCGACGCGCTGCTCGTCAGCCTGAAGACGAGCCTGCTCGCGCATCTCTTCATCATCGGGATCGGCACTCCCGTCGCCTACCTCCTGGGAACGCGCCGGTTCCGCGGACGCCGGATCCTCGTCGCCGCGGTCGAGCTTCCGCTCGTGCTCCCGCCGGCCGTCGCCGGGATCGGGCTGCTCGCCGCCTTCGGCCACCGCGGACTGCTCGGCGACTCCCTCGACGTGCTCGGAGTCTCGCTTCCCTTCACGCAGGCGGCAGTGGTGGTTGCGATCGTCTACGTCGCCAGTCCGTTCTACGTCCGCCAAGCGATCGCCGCGTTCGAGTCGGTCGACAGCACGCTGTTCGACGCAGCGCGCACGCTCGGCGCCGGCCCGGCCAGGGTCTTTCGGCGCGTGGCCGTCCCCCTCGCCGCAAGCGGTCTGGTCGCCGGTTCGTCGCTGGCCTTCGCGCGCGGCCTCGGAGAGTTCGGGGCGACGATCATCTTCGCCGGCAGCTTCGCGGGCGTGACGCGCACGACCCCACTCGCCATCTACGCCGAGTTGGACGTCGACTTCGACGCGGCGATCGCGCTAGGCGCCCTGCTGATCGTCGTCAGCGTCGGGCTGCTGGCGGCCGTCAACCTCCTTCCCCGATGGTCGGGCTTCGTTTCCGTCTCCGCCACGCGCTCCGCGCCTTCGAGCTAGACGTCGCCCTGGACGTCGGACCGGGCGAGACGGTCGCGCTCGTCGGGCCCTCCGGAGCCGGCAAGACCAGCATGCTGCGGGCAATCGCTGGTCTCTACCGCCCGGACGACGGCGTCGTGGAAGCCGGCGACGCCACCTGGCTCGACACGGCGCGCGGCGTGGATCTCGCTCCGGAACGCCGCTCAGTCGGCCTCGTCTTCCAGGACTACGCGTTGTTCCCGCACCTGACCGTGCTGGAAAACGTCGCCTTCGGCGGTCGCGAGCGCGCCGACCTCCTCGTGGAGACGTTCGGCCTCTCGACGCTGGCGGCGTCGCGTCCGGGAGAGCTCTCCGGCGGGGAGAGGCAGCGGGTCGCGCTTGCCCGCGCGCTCGCGCGAGACCCGGCCGTGCTCCTGCTCGACGAGCCCCTCGGCGCGCTCGACGCTGCAACGCGAACTGCCGTGCGTGCCGACCTGCGCGCGCACCTCCGCACAGCCGGCCTGCCCGCGCTCGTGGTCACGCACGACTACGCCGATGCGGCGGCGCTGGCCGACCGCGTCGGCGTGCTCGTCGACGGAGCCCTCGTCCAGGTCGGATCGCCGCAGGAGCTGACGGCGGCACCGGTCGATTCGTTCGTCGCCGCCTTCACCGGCGACAACTTCCTGCGAGGCACGGCGCGTCCGGCCGACGGCGGTCTCACGCAGGTCGTACTCGCCGACGGGACGCGGATCTACTCGACCGACGAGGGCGAAGGCGAGGTCGGCGTCGTCGTGCACCCGTGGGAGGTTGCGGTCGCGCGCGCCGCGCCGGTCGACTCGATGCAGAACCACCTCGCCGGCCGGATCGAAAGCATCGTGCCGCTTGGCAATCGCGTCCGCATCCGTGTCGGCCCGATCACGGCCGAGGTCACCGTGGCCTCGATCGAACGGCTTGCGCTGACGGTCGGGGAGAAGGCGGTCGCAAGCTTCAAGGCGACCGGCACGCGCCTGGTCTCCGTCAGGGGCTAGGCGCTCGATTCCGCTGCTAGCGTCGGTGCCCTGAGCGCGACCGCTTCGACAGCTGCCGCCGCCGCCGGCCTCTCCGAGGTCGAAGCGAAGCGCCGGCTCGCAGCCCGGCCCCCCGCCCAGCCTGCGTCGAGCCGCTCGTACGGAAGCATCGTCCGCGCCAACGTCTTCACGGTCTTCAACCTGATCCTGCTCGTCGCAGGAATCGCGACGCTCGCGTTCGGCGAGTGGCAGGACGCGCTCTTCCTCACCGTCCTCGTCGCCAACTCGGGGATCGGGATCGCCCAGGAGATTCGCGCGAAACGGGCGCTCGACCAACTGGCGGCCCTCGTCGCCCCGACGGCGACCGTCGTCCGTGACGGATCGGAGCGCCGGGCCAAGATCGAGGAGCTCGTTCCGGACGACCTCGTCCGCGTGCAGCCCGGCGACCAGATCGTCGCGGACGGACGGCTCGCCGCAGCGGAAGGGCTCGAGCTCGACGAGTCGATCCTGACCGGCGAATCGCAGCCGGTCCCGCGCTCCGCCGGCGAGGAGATTCGGTCCGGCTCCTTCGTCGTCGAGGGCGCCGGCGCGTACGTGGTCGAGGCGGTGGGCGAGAAGAGCTACGCGGCGCGCGTCACCGGGGAGGCTCGCGCGTTCCGCCACCCGCGCTCGCCGCTCGAGCGCCAGCTGAACCTGCTCCTGCTTCTTCTCGCCGCCGTGATCGTCCCGCTCGGCCTGACCTTGGGCGCCGCTCTGTGGGAGCGGCGGACGCCGCTCGACGAGGCGGTCCCGACGTCCGTCGCGGCCGGAGTCACGCTCGTTCCGGAGGGGTTGATCCTGCTCGCGAGCCTCACGTACGCCGTTGCGGCGCTGCGCATGAGCCGGCGCGGCGCGCTCGCCCAGCAGCTGAACGCGATCGAGTCGCTCGCATCGGTCGATCTCGTGTGCCTGGACAAGACCGGCACGCTGACGGAGCCGCAGCTTCGAGTCGTGGAGCTCGTCCCGGCGGCCGGCGTCGAGGAGGAGCCGCTCGGCGTCGCGCTCGGCCGCTATGCCGCCAGCGCCGCCGGCCGCAACGCGACGCTCGCCGCGATTGCAGACCGCTTCGGAGGCTTCGCGGAGCCGGCCGAGGAGCAGATCCCGTTCTCGTCGCGGCGGCGCTTCGGGGCGTTGCGGCTGGCGGGAACCGCTTACGTCCTCGGCGCCCCTGAGCTCTTCCCCCTCGGGCCCTTGGCCGCGCGCGCCGAGAAGGAGGCCGAGGCGGGTCGGCGCGTGGTCGCCTTCGGAACAATGGGGGGACGGCTCGACGGCGACGCCGCCGAACCGCCGGAGCGGATCGCGCCGCTCGGCCTGGTCGTTCTCGCCGAGCGTCTCCGCACCGACGCTGACGAGACGGTCTCGTTCTTCCGTTCGCAGGGCGTCGAGCTGAAGGTGCTCTCAGGCGACCGGCCGGAGACCGCCGCCGCCGTCGCGCGCGACGCCGGCCTCGCGAACGGAGGGCCGCCGCTCGACGGCCGGGTCCTGCCCGCCGACCCGGTGCAGCTCCGACGGCTCGTGCTCGGCACCGCCGTCGTCGGCCGCATCGCGCCCGAGGACAAGCGCCGCGTCGTCGAAGCCCTCCGCGACGGTGGTCACTACGTGGCGATGGTGGGCGACGGGGTCAACGACGTGCCTGCGCTGAAGGCGGCCCGGCTCGGAATCGCGCAGGGCACCGGCACGCAGATGGCACGGAGCGTCGCCGATCTCGTCCTCGTCCGCGGCGAGTTCGGGGCCGTTCCCGCTCTTGTCGGCGAGGGGCGCAAGATCCTCCGGAACCTCCAGCGCGTCACCAAGCTCTTCGTCACGAAGTCGGTCTTCGCCGCGGTGCTGATCCTGTCCGTGGGCCTGACGCCGACGGCGTACCCGCTCCTCCCGCGACACTTGACCCTCGCCGCGACGCTCACGATCGGGATCCCGGCGTTCTTCCTGGCGCTCGCGCCGAGCGAGGGCTCGTTCCGGATCGAAGGGTTCCTGCGGGAGGTCGCCCGCTTCGCGGTGCCGGCCGGGACTGCCGCGGGCCTGGGCGTGATCTCGAGCTACCTGTTCGCGCTCAACGTCGCGGATCTCGGCCTGCTCGAGTCGCGGACGGTCGCAACGACGGTTCTGATCGCGGTCGGCCTGTACCTGATCCTCGCGCTCGAGGCGACGGGGCCAAGAAGGGGCCCGGCGGTCTCGCTGCTCTGCGCGGCGCTCGGGGGTCTCTACATCGTCGTCCTCGCAGTGCCGGGTCTCCGCAGCTTCTTCGAGCTCGACGTTCCCGGTCTCGGGATGGTCTTGATCTCGGCCGCCGGAGCCGGGTTGGCGATCGGATTCCTCTGGCTGACCGACGATCGCTTTGTGCCCGGCCGCTAAGCTGACAGAAACCCGGGGTGCCTCGCAACGAGGCTGAGATCAAACCCGTCGAACCTGATCCGGTTAGTACCGGCGAAGGGAGGCAAGCCTGAAGGCACCAGCTTGGGGAGTGGAGCCGGTCCCGCAGCGGCTGCGGGTGCTCGGCGTGCTCGACCACGGGCTGCTCTGGGGCAGCCTCGGCGTTTCGCTGCTCGTGATCGTGATCGGCGCGCTGCTCGTGCCGGCGCTCTCGCTGCGGGACGCGATCGTCGCGATCGTGCTCGGGAGCCTGATCGGAAACCTGATGCTCGGCGCCGCCGCGCTGATCGGCGCGGATGCCCGGGTGCCGGGAATGGTGCTGCTGCGCGCGCCCCTCGGCCGAGTCGGCTCGTACGCCCCGACGGTGCTGAACGCCCTCCAATGCTGGGGCTGGGCCACCTTCGAACTGATCATCATCGCCGCGGCCGCGGGGGCGCTCTCGGACCGGCTCTTCGGCTTCACCGCGACGTGGGCGTGGACGATCCTCTTCGGCGGCGTCGCGGCCCTGCTCGGCCTGCTCGGCCCGATCGGCGTCGTGCGGCGGTTCCTGCGGCGGTTCGCCGCCTACGTCGTCGTCGCCTCGCTCGCCTACCTGACGTGGTGGGCGCTGGCCGAGGCGGACTTGAGCAAACTCTGGAACGCGAAGCCGGAGGGCGGCCTGACGGTGTGGCTCGGGATGGATCTCGTGATCGCCGTGACGGTCTCGTGGGCGCCGCTGATCCCGGACTACACCCGCTTCTCGCGCGACCGGCGCGGCGCGTTCGTCGGCGCGGCGCTCGGCTACTTCGTCGCCGGATCGTGGATGCTGGTGCTCGGGGTCTTCATCACGCTCACGCGCGGGCTCGAGGACCCGGCGGACCTGCCCGCCTCCGTCGCGGCCGCCGGCGCCGGGGCGGCACTCGCGCTCCTCGCTGTGACCGTGGACGAGGCGGATGAGGCCTTCGCGAACATCTACTCGACGGCGGTCTCGCTCCAGAACCTCGTGCCGTCGGTCTCGCAGCGGCTGCTGGTGGTCGCGGTCTCGGTCGCGGCGACCGGCGGAGCGCTGGCGATCGACCTCCGCAACTACCAAGACTTCCTGTTCCTGCTAGGCGCGTTCTTCGTGCCGCTGCTCGGCGTGCTGCTCGCACACTGGCTGCTCAGCGGCGCACACTACGCGGAGCACGACGTCTTCCGGGCGCCGGCGCTGCGGCCCGACCTGCTCGCGGCGTGGCTCGCCGGCTTCGCCGTCTACCAGTGGCTGCACCCGACCGGCCCAGGCTGGTGGGTCAGCGCCGTCGAGCAGATCCGTCCCGCGACGGGCGGCCTCGACGGGCTGGGCGTCTCGCTGCCCAGCTTCGCGGTCGCGTTCGGGCTCGCGATCCTCGCCGTCGCTGCGAGGCGTGCGCTCCGCCCCGCGCTGGCTAGGGGTTGAGGCGACGCTCGCGGCGCCGACCATCAGGACGCGCGGTTCATCCGCGCGTCCGTCTGAACCGACCGGTCGAGGCGCTCGAGCTTGCTTCGACCGGCTCAGACGGCGATCTCGACGGTGGCCGCGCTGCGGTTCCCGAAGACGTCGACCGCGCGCAGGACGTAGTACGAGGGCACGTCCTTCGGCGCTGTGCGGTCGACAAACGTCGAGGACACGAGCGGGCGCGGCGTCAGCAGCGCGTACGGCCCGCCCGGGACGCTCGCCCGGTAGACCTCGTAGCCGAGGAGGTCGGGCTCGGCAGAGTCGGCCCAGTCGAGCCCGCTCGCGGTCCCGGCGAAGCCGGCGGGCACCTTCGGCGGCTTCCGATCGGCGAACAGGAACCGAAGCGATCCGGGAAGGGCCGAGGCGCCGAAGGCCGGCAGCTCGTCGCGCAGGCAGATCGCGCGGAGCAGCTCCTCCTGCTCGCGCTGGACGGTCCAGGCGAGCACGCTCGTCCCGCGCACGACCTTCGCGAGCTTGCGCCGGCGCAGCTCGTCCGCGATCACGGCCCGCGCCATCGCCAGGCTCGCATGGCGCTCGGCGAGCGCGCGCTTGTACGCCGTCCCGCTTCCGCCGAAGGCCCGACGCACGGAGGCACGCTCGAACGCCAAGACCTCCGCACGGGAGACGTGCACCCTGCGGCTCTGCACCAGCCGCGCGAACAGGGCAGTGAACGCGACGCCGCGATCCCCGGCGAGAGCTGTGGTCCGGCCGAGCGCGGCGGTGCCGATCCGCGCCGGCCCGATCACGCACTGCGTGCCGCGCGGCAGCACGATCTGGCCCTCGGTCCGCGAAGCGTTGAACGCCGGTCCCGCGACCGCTGGCCCGTCGCAGAGCTTCGGATTGCGCGTCCAGAGGTAGACGCACGCCGCCCCAGGCTTGTCCAGATCCGTGCTCTCCGGCCCGAACGTGCCCCAGCCCCACGACCAGATCGTCGGGATCCCCTCGTCGCGCGCGACCTGCCGGGCTGCGAGCGCCTCCCACTTCACGACGCGGAACCACTCCTCGCGCGGCTGCAGCCCCTCGCGCCCGCTCCCGGTGTTCGGGCCGACGTGGAAGCCGAGGATGAAGCCGAGCTGCGAACGGGGGATCCCGATTCCGGTGAAAAGCCGGACGATCGACCGCATCCCGGACCGCATCCGGCGGTTCCCGAGGATCGGCCCGAGCGCGTCGATGTTGCGGGCGTTGTAGTAGGCCTCGTACACGAGCGTCCCCGACGCGGCGACCTGCCGCCACCACTTTGCCGCCTCGCCGGCGACATTCGGATTGCCGTGCACGAGCAGGAACGGCCGCCCTCCGCGAGCAGCGACGCGCTGGACGAGGGCGAGGAGGTTGGCGCGGTACTGCGCGTTCGTCGCCGACCAGGGTGTCCCGAGTGCCGGTCCGGCGAGCTCGTTGAGGCCGATCCACGGCGTCTGGCAGCCCGTCGAGGCGATCGCACGGGTCATCAAGCCGTCGGCCGCGGCCTGGATGTTGGCCGGATCGCCCGGTACCGACGGCGTTCCGACGAGGTTGTTCAGGTGCATGTGCCAATGCACGGTCGCGGCGCCCCGCTCCCGGTACTGGCGGCCGAGCGTCGCACCGCTCGTCGCAACGACGACGCCGGGACGCGAGAAGACACTCCGCACCTCGGGCGGCACCGACCCCTCGCCGAACTCGACCCAGACCGGTTTCGTGTCCGGCAGTCCGCATGCAGCGGCACGCGCAACGCCGGGCAGGGCGAGCGCGGCAGCGAGGACGGCGCCGACGAGGACCCCTCTCGTCACGGGGCCAGCGTAGCCGCTAGCCAATCAGGAGGCCCGTCGTGTACATGACGACCAGGCCGCCGAAGAACCCTCCAAGGACATATCCCGAGGCGAGCCCACCGGGAGCATTCCTGGCCACGTAGCGTCCCACCTCGACGACCACCTCGAGCGCTGCACCCGCCGCCGCCGCGAAGAACAGCGCGCCGAGCAGGTCGCTCGTCACGAACCCGCCGATCCACGCGCCGAGGATCGCGGGAGCGCCGGCGACGAGGACGAGCGCGGCGAGCCGCGCCAACGAGACGCTGCGCTCCTCCGCCGCCGGCGTCGCGATCCCGAGACCCTCGGTGACGTTGTGCACCATGAACCCGACGACGAAGAAGGATCCGAGCGCGAGCTCGCCGAGCGCGAACGATGCGCCGATCGCGAGGCCCTCGCCCATGTTGTGCAGGCCGATGCCGACGGCGACGAGCGTCGCCAGTGCGATGCCGCCGAGTGCTCTCCCGGGGGCTCCACCCTCGCGGCGACCGAGGCGCTGCGACACGGCCGTGAGCGTGAGATAGCTGAGCGCGACGCCCAGCAGCACGAGCCCTGACCCACCGAGCGGACCAGGCAGGGTCGCCTGGAGCTCGAGCGCCTCCGCGAGCGCATCGACGGCGAGAAACGTAAGCAAGCCGGCGGTCAACGCCATGAAGGCCGAGAGCCAGGCCGCGCTCGCTCTGCGCAGAGACGGCAGCCACAGGAGACCCAGGGCGACCGGAACGACGCCGACGAGCAGACCGATCACCCCGTAGCCCAGCACGCTCGAGCCGGACACGCGCGGCGTCTCGAAGGCGGCTGCCACCTCGTGCGTGGTCTGGATCCCACTCGAGCTCGTCACGCCGACGGTGACCGGGTCGCCGGGGACCCAGTCGAACGGGACGACGATCGTCCGCGACGCGAGCCGGCCCAGGGTGCGCGAGCCGTCCACGTGGTACGGGACGATCGCGTCGTCGACGGTGACTGCGGCGATCGTGAGATCGTCACGCTGGGGGTTCGTCACCCGGATCCTGATCTCGCGTGGTTGGAACTCGACCCGGCGTACCTCGAACTGGTCGAGCGGCGGCGGGTTCTCGCCGAGCAGCGAGACGAGTGAGCCGCCCGCGGCGACGAAGGCAGACACCGATCCGACGAGGAGCAGGAGCGGCAGGAGCGCCCAGATGCGCCACCGCGCCCCTCCGAGCCGCTCCCTCACCGCCTCCATCGTCACTCGGTGACGTTGAAGAAGCCCATCCAGCCGAGCTCCGTGAACTCGGACTGGTGCGCGTGGAACATGAACGTCCCCGTGTTTGCGAAGTCGATCTCGATGATCCCGCGCTGGCCCTGGCAGAGCATCACGGTGTCCGTGTACTCGAACTGGTCCGTCGAGCCGGTCGGGTAGTACCGGAAGAAGTCGCCGTGGAGGTGAAACGAGTTGACGAGGTCGAACTCGGTCAGGTTGGCGATGTAGATCCGGACCGTTCGTGCGCGGCGGACCGGGATCGGGTAGCGCGCAAAGTAGAAGGCGGGCCCGTTGACGGCGTAGAAGTTGTTCTCGCCGTCGCCGTCGGTGTCGAAGCCGTTCAGCACCATCACGAGCTCTTGCGCGGGCTTCCGCGGCTTCGGCGGGTCGATGATGAAGGCGCCGTAGAGGCCCTTGTGGAGGTGCTTCTTCAGCGGCGTCGCGTGGCAGTGGTAGAGGTGCATGCCGTACGGCCGCGCCGGGAAGTCGTAGACGAACGAGCTGCCGGGCTGCACGACCTCGAAGACACCGTCCATCTTCGGTGGGTGGATGCCGTGGAAGTGGATCGTGTGCGGGTGTGAGCCCGCATTGACGAACGTCACGCGCAGGCGGTCGTCCTCGGTCGCGCGAATCACCGGCCCGGGCACGGTGCCGTTGTAGGTCCACGCGGGGAAGGTGACCCCTTCCGCGACCTCGATCTCCCGGTCGAACGCCGTCAGGTTGTACTCGCGCAGGCGGCCCGGGCTATGCGCCGTCGGCAGCGGCGGCACGAGCAGGTCGTCCACCTCCTTGCGGCGTGACGGAGCGGGAACCTCCTCGCCGATCATCGCGGCGTGTCCGAGCGCCGGGTGCTGGTGCCCTTGATGGGAAGCGAGCCGCTCCGAGCCGCCACCGGCGCTCGCTGCGCGGACGAGCGGCACCGAGGCGACGAGGGGAGCCGCACCGACCACGACCTGGCGGCGCGTCAGGCGTTTAGCCATGCCTAAATTATATATTTAGGTTTACCTTGAGCGCAACGAAGCTGACCGAATCGATCCAGGACTACCTCAAGGAGATCTACAAGCTTCAGGCCGCCGGGCGCGCAGGAACGTCGGCGATCGCAGAACGGCTGGGCGTCTCGCCCGCGTCCGCGACGGCGATGGTGAAGAAGCTCGCCGCACTCGAGCTGCTCGAGCACGAGCCGTACCAGGGCGTTCACCTGACCCCCGCCGGCGAGCGGATCGCGCTCGAGGTCATCCGCCACCATCGCCTGCTCGAGCAGTACCTCGCCGAGACACTTGGCCTCTCGATCGACGCGGTGCACGCCGAGGCCGACCGGCTCGAGCACGTGCTGTCCGAGGAGCTCGAGGCTCGCATCGACGAGTCCCTCGGGTTCCCGACACACGATCCGCACGGAGATCCGATCCCGAACGTCGACCTGGAGCTCGACGAGACGGCGCTCAAGCCATTGGCGACGCTTGTACCCGGCGACCGAGCCACGATCCGGCGCGTCCCCGACGGAGACGCGGAGCTCCTGCGCTACCTCTCCAGCCTCGCGCTGGTCCCGGGCGAGCAAATCGAGGTCAAGGAGGCCGCCCCCTTCGACGGACCGCTCACCGTGGCCGTCCGCCGCGGCCGTCACGCGATCTCGCGCGAGCTTGCTTCGAGGATCGGCGTCGAGGCGTGACGACAGCCGAGCGCACGATCCGCCGCAACGGTGCGGCCGCAGCGCTTCCCGGCGAAGCGCGGGTCCTCGAGGCCGCTGAACGCGCGCTGCGCGGCGAGCGCCGGGGCCTGAAGGCGCTCTGGCCGTTCCTCGGCCCTGCCTTCGTCGCCTGCGTCGCCTACGTCGACCCGGGCAACTTCGCCACCAACTTCGCGGGCGGCGCGAAGTTCGGCTACCTGCTCCTGTGGGTGATCCTGCTCTCGAACCTGATGGCGATGCTGATCCAGTCGCTGTCGGCGAAGCTCGGGATCGCGACGGGGCTCAACCTGGCCGAGGTCTGCCGCGAGCGCTTTCCGCGGCCGGTCACGATCCTGCTCTGGATCCAGGCCGAGCTGATCGCGATGGCGACCGACCTCGCGGAGTTCATCGGCGCCGCGCTCGGGCTGCACCTGCTCTTCGGGATCCCGCTGCTCCCGGCCGGGCTGATCACGGGCGTGATCGCATTCGTGATCCTCGGGCTCCAGTCGCGCGGGTTCCGGCAGCTCGAGGCCGTGATCGCGGGGCTCGTCGGCGTGATCCTCGCCGGCTTCGCGTTCCAGGTCACGCTGGCCGATCCCTCTCCGAGTGGGATCGCATCCGGCCTCGTGCCGGGCTTCGCTGGCTCGGAGAGCGTGTTGATCGCGGTCGGGATCCTCGGGGCGACCGTGATGCCGCACGTGATCTGGCTGCACTCGGCGCTGACCCAGCGGCGAATCGTGGGCGCCGGCGCGGAGGCACGCGAGCGGATCTTCAAGTTCGAGCGCATCGACGTCGTGATCGCGATGTCGCTCGCCGGCCTGATCAACATGAGCATGCTGATCACGGCGGCTGCGGTCTTCCACGAGAAGGGGCTGACCGGGATCTCGGACCTGGACGAGGTGTTCGAGGGGCTCGGGAACACGTTCTCGTCGCATGCCGACATCGCGTTCGGGCTTGCCCTGCTCGCCTCGGGCCTCTCTTCGTCCTCGGTCGGGACGCTCGCTGGGCAGGTTGTGATGCAGGGCTTCATCCGCAGGCGGATCCCGCTGTTCCTGCGGCGTGCGGTGACGATGGCGCCGGCGCTGATCGTGATCGCGGCCGGCGTCAACGCATCGTCGGCTCTCGTGATCAGTCAGGTCGTGCTCTCATTCGGGATCCCCTTCGCGCTCGTGCCGCTCGTGCTGTTTTCGAAGAACCGGCGGCTGATGGGGAACCTGGCCAATCGCCGGGTCACGACCATGGCGGCGTCCGTCGTGGCGGCGCTCATCATCACGCTGAACGTCGTCCTGCTCTACCTGACGTTCACCGGCTGAGAAGATCGGCGCGTGCGGCCGATCGCGGTCGTCGGCAACGTCTCGCTCGACACCGTGGACGGGGGCCCGCTGCGGATCGGCGGCGGCCCCTACTACGGCGGGCAGGGGCTCCGCGTGCTCGGCGGGCCGGCCCAGCTCGTGGTGCGTTGCTCGGAATCGGATCGGGCCGCGCTGCTGCCGCAGCTCATCGCGCTCGGCGTCCCCGTCGCCTATCGCGGCGGCCGGTCGACCGTGACCTTCTCGATCCGCTATCGGGACGGCGAGCGCGAGATGGCGGTCGAGAACGTCGGCGACACGTGGACGCCGGCGGAGGCGCGTTCGCTCGCGCCGCTCCTGCACCGCGTCGAGTGGCTGCACGTCGGCGCTCTGCTGCGCAGCGACTTCCCTGCGGCGACGCTCGCGGAGCTCGCCCGCGGCCGTCGGATCTCACTGGACGGGCAGGGTCTGGTGCGGCCGGGACGCGTCGGCCCGATCCGGTTCGACGCCGACTACGACCCGGAGGTGCTCGAGCACCTGACCATGCTCAAGCTCGCGGAGGAGGAAGCGGCCATGGTGGTGGGAGACGTGGACGAGGGCTCGATCGCGGCGCTCGGCGTACCGGAGGTGCTCGTTACCTACGGCCCGCGCGGCTCGCTCGTCTTCGCGCAGGGCCGCTGTACCGAGGTGCGCGCGAACCCGATCTACGGCGTCGACCCAACGGGCGCGGGCGATGCGTATTCCGCCGGCTACATCGCGGCTCGAAACGCAGGCCTGGCGCCGCCCGCCGCCGCGCGCCGCGCAACGGCCCTCGTTGCGCGGCTGCTGTCGAGCCGGCGTTTCACACCGTAGGACCCGGGTACCGACACCCGACCTAGCAGGCCGACCAAACGAACGGAGGTGGAAAGCGGTGTACGTCGGAGTCGGAACGATTCTGGCAATCGTCCTGATCGTCCTGCTGATCATCTGGCTCGCCTGAGCCCGTTATCAGATCGAAACCCAAGGCGGCTCCCGCGGCCGCCTTCTTACTTCTCTAGCTGGAACTCGCCGCGCGCGACGACCACGGCGGCGCCGCCGACCAGGACGCGGTCGACCCGCTCGTCCGAGCCCTCGGCGAGCGCGTACAGCTTCGACGGCCGCCCGATCTCGGCGCCTTGCGCGATTTCGATCTCCTGGCCGAACTCGATGCGCCCGTGGCGCGCGAGGTGGACCGCGAGCGGTCCCGCCGCCGAGCCGGTCGCAGGGTCCTCGGCGACGCCGTAGGCAGGCGCGAACATTCGCGTCTTCCACGCGGTCCCGGCGCCTGAGAAGCAGTTCACGCAGACGGCGAGCTCGGCGAGGACGGTCAGGTCCGGCGCGAGCGCCGCGACCTGCTCGGCCGACTCGAGAGCGACGAAGACGTGGCGCGGGCCGAGATCGTAGAGCTCGATTGGAAGGTCCGAGCGATCGACCTCGAGCGCGCCGAGGAGCTCGGACACCCGGCCGTACGGCTCCCACCGTGGGATCGGCTGAATCATGCGGCCGAAGACGATGCGCGGCCCCTCGCGCTCGAGCGTGACGGGGATCACGCCGGCGCCGGTCTCGAGCCGGAGCTCGATCAGCTGGAGCGGGCCGCCGAGGACGAATGCCGTCCCGAGGATCGGGTGTCCTGCAAAGCGGAGCTCTGCGGCCGGCGTGAAGATGCGGATCCGCGCATGGCCGTCCCCCTCCGCCGGCAGCACGAAGACGGTCTCGGAGAAGTTGATCTCGCGCGCCAACGGCTGAAGCAGCTCCTCGGGGATGCCGCGGGCGTCCGTGAAGACGGCGAGCTGGTTACCCGCCAGCGGCTGATCGGTGAAGACGTCGACGACGACGTAGCGAAACGCCGGCACGCCGCGACCCTAGCGACGCGACTTCGTGGCTGACAGCCACTAGCTCTTGGCTTGGTCAGCGCCGGCACTTCTGCGTCCCCGAGTTAGTGGCTGACAGCCACGAACTTCGGCGAACTTCTGGCACGTGCCGGTCACACACACGCGCGCCGGTGCCCGCGATCCTGCCGCGATGGTTCCCAGCGCGCCCCGGTACGACCCGCGGATCGACCGGCTCGTGTCTGACCTCTACGAGCCCAGCGTATCGATGGCAGAGATCTGCCGCCGCGTCGCCGACGAAGCCCAGGAGCTCGGATTCACGCGCCCGAGCCTCGTCCACCTCCGCACGCTCGTCCGCGACGAGCGCGACCGGCGCGAAGCCGAGCGCCTACGGGGCGAAGAGCTCCGGGCATTGGCCGCGGATGTCGCAGCCGACGTCGTGGCCGGCCGGATCCCGAACGTCCACGCGGTGCGCGACCGCATGAGCGAGGCCGGGCGCCACTGAGTTAGTGGCTGACAGCCACTAACTCCGCCGCGGGCGTTGCCGGCTGTCATGATGCTCAGGCCAGGACGGCGAGCAGGACGAGCGCGACCAGGGCCTCGATCACCACCGCAAAGGCTGCCGCGGCCGTCGCCAGCAGGAACGGCCAGCTGAGCAGCGCGACGAGCGGCGCGTACACTGCGAAGACCTCGCGCGTCGAGCGGCCGAGCCGGACCAGCCGCCACAACGCGCGCAGTCTCGGTCCGCGCGACCTGCGCGTGTCCTCCGCCTCCCTCAGCAGCTTCTCGAGCTCGGCGACGTGCTCGATCGAGGCGGCGGGCAGGCCCCGGACTCGATCCGGCAGGCCGATCACCTCGGAGACGGCGAGCCCGAACATCACGAGGATGACGGCCGGAGCGAGTACGAGCAGGCCGAGCACCACGGCGACCAAGATCTCCGTCTCGCTGAACACGGCCCACGCGATCACCAACGTCGCCGCGACGCCCACGGCCGCCAGCCGGAACGCAGCGCGGCGGACGCGCGCCAGGACGGGCACGGCTTGTTCGAGCAGCCGCGCGAGCACCTCGAGCGCCACCGCGGAGACTGTACTCTCGCCGCGTGCGCATCGTCCTCGTCCGCCACGCGGAGGCCGCTTCGGGCGAACCCGACGAGCTCCGGAGGCTGACGCCCGCCGGAGAGGACGCTGCCAGCGCGCTCGGCGAGCGGCTAGCCGCCGAGGGCGTCCGGCCCGACGTGGTCCTGTCGAGCCCGCTGCTCCGCGCCCGCCAGACCGCCGAGGCGATCGCACGGCCGTTCGGCGTCCGCGCCGAGCCCGACGACCGGTTGGCGCCGGGTGCGACCACGGACGACGTGCGCGCCGCAACCGCCGGGCGCGGGGAAACCGTGGTCGTCGTCGGCCACCAGCCGGACTGCGGGCGGATCGCGGCCGAGCTCAGCGGCGGGCCGGAGCCCGCGTTTCCCGCCGGCGGGTCGTTCGTGCTAGAGCTCGACTGAGCCGCCGCTCGAGGTCGCCCCACCACTGGACGTTCCACTCGAGGAAGGCGATGCCGTACTCGAGGGCCAGCCGCGGATACCGCATCTCCTCGCCGGGCTGGATCGTCCGGAAGTGCGCAAGCCGCTCTTCGTACGCGAGCCGCTGGCGCCGGACGTTCTCGAGCGCCTGCTCGGGGTCGACCACGTCGCCGAAGAAGAACCGAAGCAGCCCCTCGTCCCGGAAGGCAAACTCGGCAGCGTCGTCCGCGGTCAGCCACTCCTGCAGCAGCTCCTCACCGGCCGGGGTGAGCGTGTAAGCCGTGCGCTTCACCTCGCCGCGCGGGTCGTGCTCCGACTGTGCCAGGCCCGCCGCCTCGAGCCGCTTCAGCTCGGGGTAGATCTGTCCGTAGCTCGCGCCCCAGAAGAACCGCGTCGAGACGTCCGTGATGCTCTTGATCTCGTAGCCCGTGCGCGCGCCGAGCCGCAGCATGCCGAGGATGACCTTGGCGGTGGGAGTCAAGCGTTGCGAAGCCACGACATCTATGGTAGAGATATCTGGTAGATATGTCGAGCGCGGTTGAGGTCTCTGAGCTCAGCAAGAGCTACGGCGAGATTGAGGCCGTCACGGGGATCAGCTTCGAGATTCCTGCCGGCGAGGTGTTCGGGCTGCTCGGGCCGAACGGCGCCGGCAAGACGACGACGGTGGAGATCCTCGAGGGCTACCGCGAACGGGACGGCGGCGAGGTCCGTGTGCTCGGCCACGATCCGCAGCGCGCGGGCGGGGACTTTCGCGAGCGGATCGGCGTCGTCCTCCAGTCGTCGGAGCTCTATCCGACGTTCACGGTGGAGGAGTGCCTCAGGCTCTTTGCCGGCTACTACGAGCGCCCCCGCGACGTCGCCGAGGTGATGAAGCTCGTCGGGCTCGAGGGCAAGCGCGACGGGCGCGTGAAGACGCTCTCGGGTGGGCAGAAGCGACGGCTCGATCTCGGTGTTGCGCTCGTCGGCGATCCTGAGGTGCTGTTCCTCGACGAGCCGACGACGGGCTTCGACCCGGCCGCGCGCCGGACCGCGTGGGAGATGATCCGCTCTCTCCGCGAGCTCGGCAAGACGATCCTCTTGACCACGCACTACCTCGACGAGGCGGAGCAGCTCTCCGACCGGGTCGCCGTCCTCAACGCAGGCCGAATCGTCGCGTCGGGCACGCCCGCAGAGCTGACCGGCTCGACGCGAACGACCGAGATCCGCTACCGCCGCGACGGCCGTGAGGTAATCGTCGAGACCGACGAACCGACCCGGGTCCTGCACGAGCTGACCGGCGAGGCGCTCGCCCGCGGCGAGGAGCTCGAAGGCCTCCAGCTGCGCCGGCCGACGCTCGAGGAGGTCTACCTGTCGCTGGTGGAGGAGCGCGAGTGAGACTCTTCTGGCACGAGTTGAAGGCGCAGCAGAAGCTCTTCTGGCGCAGCCGGGAGCTCGCCTTCTTCACGTTCGCGCTGCCGCTGATCCTCTACCTGCTGCTCGGCTCGGTGAACCAGAACGACCAGATCGAGGGCGTGCGCGGCGCCGACTACCTGCTCGCCGGGATGATCGGCTACGGCCTCGCCTCGACCGCCTTCGCGGGCCTCGCGATCATGCTCGTGATCCGCCGCGAGGCGAGGATCCTCAAGCGGCTGCGCGCGACGCCGCTGCCGGCCGCGACGTACGTGAGCGCCGTCCTCACGTCGATCGTGATCGTGTTCGGGATCGAGGCTGCGCTCTTGATCGCGATCGGGAAGGCGGTCTTCAGCGCGCAGATCCCGGACCGCCTGGTCTCCGTCGTCCTCATGCTCCTGCTCGGCTCCCTTGCCTTCGCCGCGCTCGGCGTCGGCGTGTCGACGCTGATCCGGAGCGCGGACGCGGCGGCGGCGGCTGTGAACGCGATCTATCTGCCCATGTCCTTCCTGTCCGGCTCGTTCTTCTCGCCGAAGGCGTTCCCGGCGTTCCTCGAGGCGATCGGCAGTGTGCTGCCGCTGACGTACTTCATCGAGCTCGCCCGCAACGTGATCCTCCACGGCGAGCAGATCTGGGAGAACGGCACCGACGTCGCGATCGTCGCGGCGTGGGGCCTGGCCGGTTTGGTCGTGGCCGTGCGCCGTTTCTCCTGGGAGGCCAGGGAGAGTTAGGCCACGCGTCCGGCCGGGAAGGGACCCGGCGTGCAAAACGAGGCCGTCATCGCTTTCGCCACGGAAACACAAGAGCCGCCCGGGCTCGAGATTCGGATCAACTTCGGCATGTTCGCGGGACGTCAGGCGACTGCCGCCGAGATCGAAGAGCTTGCCAAGGTGCTGCTGCCGAAGGTCGGGGACGTCTCGATCGTCTCCGAGGAGCGGCACGAGATCGGCGAGGAGTCGGAGGCCTCGGTCCACCAGGTGCGGATCGAGGTCGGCGAGGACCAGTTGCCGAGCGACGAGCACGCGCGCGGCGAGCTGCGCGGCCGCCTGCTCGAGCTGGCCGAGCGCTGGGCGCAGGAGTGCTTCTCCGAGCGCCACGTCGAAGTGACCGAGCTCTGAGCTCCGGATCCCGCGGCGGCATCGACTGACTCGAGCGGGTCGACCGGTCGGTTCAGACGGACGCGCCGAGGGCGTCGCGTGCGACGCCCTCCTTCCGGACGCGCGGTTCATCCGCGCGTCCGTCTGCGCCGCTCGCCCGAACCGCAAAGAGAAGTCGCAGCCGCTCGAGCGCGCCGCGCGTCCTGGCGTCGGCGCCGCAAGCGGCGCCTCAGACCTACGATGTCCGGGTGAGGCTGACCCCGGACATGCAGCGGGTCGTCCTCGAGCAACGACTCGGCTTCCACGCGACCGTCTGCGCCGACGGCACGCCAAACCTGTCGCCGAAGGGCACGACCACTGTCTGGGACGACGAGCACCTGCTCTTCGCCGACATCTGCTCGCCGCGCACCGTCGCCAACCTGCGCCGGAACCCCGCGATCGAGGTCAACGTCGTCGATCCGTTCGTCCGCAAGGGCTACCGCTTCAAGGGACAGGCGGAGGTGTACACCGACGGCGAGATGTACGAGCGCGGGCTTCGGCGGCTCGCCGAGCTCGGATACGGGACGACGCCCGACCGGGTGAACGCGATCGTCCTCGTCGCGGTCGAGCACGCCGCGGCGCTCGTCTCGCCGGCGTACGACTCGGGCGCGAGCGAGGAGGCGGTGCGGGCCCGCTGGGAGGCACACCATCGCGCGCTCGGCTCGAGCCTGCGTCCCCCCGAGCCGCCGCTCCGCGCCGATGGGATCGTGTTGCGCCCGCCGCAGCCCGCTGATGCCGAGGGGATCCGGCAGGCGTGCCAGGACCCGGACATCCAACGCTGGATCGCAGCGGTTCCGTCGCCGTACACGGCCGAGGACGCGCGCGTGTTCGTGGCGTGGTCGCAGCAGGGCTGGCGCACCGGCGAGGACGCGTCGTTCGTCATCTGCGAGCGCGAGTCGAACGCGCTCCTCGGGACGATCGGCCTCGGGCTCGATCGGCGCGAGCACGGGATCGCCTCGATCGGCTACTGGCTCGCCCGCGAGGCCCGCGGCCGTGGAATCGCAACGGAGGCCGTGAAGCTCTGCTCGCGCTGGGCTTTCCGCGAGCTCGCGATCGAGCGGCTCGAGCTCTACACCGAGCCGGGAAACGAGCCGTCGCAGCGGGTCGCCGAACGGGCGGGCTTCACGCGCGAAGGAATCGCGCGTGGACACCTCAGGACGAGCACGGGGCGGCGCGACTCGGTGATGTTCTCACTCCTTCCCGGCGACCTGTGAGAGGAGCTCTAGCGCTTGCGGTTGCCGCCTCTCTGCTCGTCGGTGCCGGAGACGCAAGCGCCGCACCCTCACCCTCCAAGCTCCTCCTGCGCTTCCAGCCGGTGCTCGTGCTCCACCCGGCGGAGGTGTTCCATCCAGTCGCAGTAGGCGGATTCCTCGCCGACTCCGTGCTCGAGCAACGGAGCCCGACCGGTTGGGCTCGCGCAGAGCCGGCGTCGGCAGTCCTGCCGACCACAGACCCGCCCGGCTGCCGGAGCACGAGCTCGAATCCATGCTGGCGCCTCAACCACCGCCTCTGCACCCCGCTCGAAGGCGTCGCCTCGGTGTCGTGCTATGCCCGCGCAGAAGCTGCGCGGGCGGCTCCGAGCGTGTTCTACGCGAGTGTCTTCCGGAGCCAGGGCTACATCGCCCTCCAGTACTGGATCTTTTACTCGTACGACTTCTGGAGCGGTCTCTTCCCGCCGAGCGATTTTGTTTGGGTTGCACACGAAGGGGACTGGGAGGTCGTGACGATGCTGCTGACGAAGGCAGGACGGCCGCTGCTGGCCGGTTACAGCCAGCACACGTGTGGTAAGCGGCGCCCATGGGCCGAGGTACCGAGATGGCAGAGGACCCACCCGATTGTCCACGTCGCGCTCGGCTCGCACGCGAACTTCTTCGTCGGACGCCCCCACCCGGTCGACCTGCGGAAGCAGTGCTATCCGGAGCTCGCTGCCGCGGTGCTGCGCGGCCTGCTCCCCGGCGTCCTCGACTACATGGGGGAGGGCGCGCGCTACGGACCGCGGCAAACCCGCCTCGTGCGCGTGGCTGCGACGTCGCCGAGCTGGATGGCATTTTCGGGAAGGTGGGGCGAGACCAGCGTCTTTCACGTCCCGGAGCCGATCGGGACGACGCTCACTCCCGCACCTGAGGGTCCGCGCTTGCATGCGCTGTGGGAGAAGCCTGTCAAGTCGCTGCTCGCCTGGCCGCGCGGCTAGAGCCGCATCGCGACCAGCGCGAGCGCGAGCGTCGTGACCGTCGCGGCGAGGACGCGGAGGGTGATCTCCGGCACGCGCGTCAGCGCGTCGAAGGTCAGCGGTTCCTCGCGGCCATCGTCGTACTCGAGCGAGCCCGAGAGTGAGACGACGTGGCGGCGCACCGTTCGCACGTGGGTCGAGAGCAGCCGCTGCGCGACGCTCAGCAGCGCGGCGAACGCGGCTCCGAGCAGCGCCTCGACGCGCAGCGTCTCGGCCATGCCGACATAGCCCGTGAGGACGGGAAACGCGCCCCAGGCGAGCGGGAACCACAGGTCGCCGTGGAAGCGCCCGCCGAAGAGCTCCAGGCAGTAAGCGGGCACGAGGAAGGCGCCGAGCGCCACGAGCGGAAGCAGCCACAGGGTCCAGGCCAGGGCGGCGGCGACCCCGATCGCGGTCGCCGCGCCGACCGACGCGATGGCCAGCGCCACGAGCACGCCGCTCGGGATTCGCGTCCGCAGGGGGCGGCCGTTGAGCTCGTCGAGCGCGTGGGCGCCGACGCCGAGCGCGAGGAAGAACGCGACCAAACCGACGAGGAGACGCTGTACTTCGAAGCGCGGCGCAAGCGACGCTCCAATCGCGACGTAGGACAGGTGCCAGAGCGTGTACGGCGGGTGCAGGAGCGTGACGTAGTCGCGCCAGCCGCCCGACTCGAGCGCGTAGAAGGCCGGCCGCTCCTCGACTCTCATTCCCGCCTACCCCACATCACGACGCCGCCGCCCAGGCTGAGCAGCCGCCACCGCGCGTCCTCGATCCCCGCGGCGAGCCAGAGCTCGGCGACGCGCTCGAGCGGCAGCCCCTCGTAGAAGCGCTTGATGCTCGGGCCGAGGAAGCGGCCGACCTCGTCCCAGCCGTCGGCGATCGCGCGCCCGGCCACCGGCAGTCCTACGCGGACGTAGAGCTCCCAGAGCGCCCGCGGTAGCCGATGCGCGGGCACGGCGAACTCGAGCGACGCGATCGCGCCGCCGCTGCGGACGACGCGGGCGAGCTCCCGCAGCGTCTCGCCCGGGTCGTCGACGTAGCGCAGCAGGTAGGTGAACGTGAGTGCATCGAAGGAGCCGTCGTCGAACGGCAGCTGCTCGGCGTTGCCCTCGACGAGCTCGATCTTGTCCGCGAGACCCGCGACGGCGATGCGCTCGCGGGCCGCGGCGAGCATCTCGGGGCTTTGGTCGAGCCCGACGACGCTGCAGCCGGTCCGGCGACAGAGCTCGATCGCGACGGCTCCGGTGCCCGTCGCGACGTCGAGCACCCGCGCGTCGCTCCCGACCGGGATGCGCGAGACGAGGAACCTGCGCCAGCGCGGATCCTGGCCGAACGAGAGGATGCGCGCCCAGCGGTCGTACACCGAAGCGAGCGGCGCGAACAGCGCCCGCGCGTGTCGTTTGCGCTCGGAGATCGCCACCGGCGCAGTTTCGCGCCTGGGATAGTGTCAGTGCAGGATGCGGATCGGCGTCCCGAGCGGGGCGAGGCGCTTCAGGACGAGAGCGGCCTCGTTGGAGACGCGGACGCAGCCGTGCGAGACCGCCTGGCCGAGCAGGCGCGGCTCGTCCGTGCCGTGGATGCCGACCACGCCGCCGCCGGGCCACTCGCTCAGCTTCGAGTACGCGCTCGTCTCGAGCGCAAAGGCGCCGAGGAAGCGCTCCCGCGGCTTGAAGCGCGCGGTCACGTAGAACAGGCCGAGCGGCGTCTCCATGCCGGGGCGCCCGACCGCGACGCGCGTGCGCAGCCTGCCCTTGCCGTCCACGAGCAGCTCGAGCCTGCGGGTGCCGCGGTGGATCACGATCTCCGCGCGTGTCGGCCGGAGCGACGCCGCGCCCGTCGGGATCCAGCCGGTCCTGCCGTTCGGGCGGCCCGCGAGGCTGATGCGGTACCAGAGGCGGCTCTGCTTCTTGACGTCGGCGCGTAGCTCCAACGCGAGCACGATCCGCGGCCGGTAGTCGCGCCGGAACTCGGTCAGCACCCCGACACGACGGGCCGTAAGGCTCGGCGCGGCCCGGACGACGACCCGGGGCGCAACGAGCTCACCCGCGGCGGGGAACGTCCGGGGCAGCGGCGGTTGTGCCGCCCGCGCCGCCGCGGTGGCGACGGCGAGGGCGAGCGCTGCCGCTGCGATCCCGCTAGCCGGTGAGCGAAGGCTGAACAGCCGCAAGGACGCCGAGTCTCCTCTTGCACGACTCGCCGGGAACGCTCACGCGAACGATCCCCGAGCGCTTGGCGACGACGCGGATCCGCGCTTCGCCGGCCGCGTTCGTCAGCCCGCGTGCGTGGATGCCGGCGCCGCGCACGACGACGCGCAGGCCGGCCAGAGTTCTCCGCCCGGACAGAGCGATCACGTGCAACGTCGTCGGTCGACCGACCGCGAGCGTCCGGGGCCCGATCCGGAGACCGTCGCATCCAGTCGCGGAGAGGACTCCCCCCGTGCGGACCTCGGTCGTCGCCGTCGCCGTGTTGTTCGCCGGATCGCGGTCGGCCTGAGTCGACGTGACGGTGGCCGTGTTGGCGATCGTTCCCGCCGAGCGTGGTGTCACGACGATCGTCACGGTCGCCGCCGCGCCGGGGGCGAGCGAGCCTAGATTGCAGACGATCGCCGTCGAGCCGGAGCAACTGCCCTGGCTGGCGCTGACCGAGACGAGCGTGACCGATTCGGGCAGGGTGTCGCTTACGACCACCTTCGTCGCCGTGTTCGGACCCGCGTTCGCGACCCGAATCGAGTACACGAGCGTTCCGCCGACGGCCGCCGGATCAGGCGCGTCCGTCTTCGTCACCGACACGTCCACCTGGGACACCGGGCCTGACGGCGTCGAGGGCACCGGAGGAGCCGGAGAGGGCGGAGTCGGCGGCGTGGGCGGTGTCGGCGGAGTCGGCGGCGTGGGCGGAGTCGGCGGCGGCGCCGTCGGCTGGCAGTCGTTCGCCCAGATCGCCTGGCCCTCGGCCGACCAATTCTTGCCGGGGTACTGCAGCGTCGCGCCGTGGCTCTCGTACGTGAACGGCGGAATGATGTCGTCGCCATGTCCGTCGTGGCCCTCGACGACTCCCGTCTTCGACGGCTCGATCGAGACGTACGGATTCGTGGCGCTACCGGTCGCGTGGCAGATTCGGACGTGATCGCTTCCGCCCGCCACTGCGGCAGGCCCCAGCGAGAGCGCGCCGACGACGCACAAGGCGACGACGGACGCTGCCGCCTTTCGAAAGTCCCCTCTCCCCCGTTGCATGACTCCCTCCCTCGCAGCGCGTGCGCAGCTCCGCCCGATCGGCAGCGCGTCGGCGACTCGTCGCCGACAGGAGTGGAATCAGCCGCAGTTAGGAGCGGTGGTGCCGCAGTTGCGCTCGTCCCCGGAGGCGCTCTTCCGCCTCCCCCTCTGTAGGGACACGATAGGCCCATTTCGGGGGGCTGAACATCCCTCTTCCGAGCGAATTTGGGTGCCTAGCCGACGACCTGCTCGACCGGCTCGGCCGGGGCCTTCGCGCGGAGGATCTGGACGAACTCGCGCATCCACGCCGAATGGTCGGGCCAGGCGCGGGCGGAGACCATGTGGCCGTCCACAACCGCCTCGCCGTCGACGTACTCGGCTCCCGCCGCGACGACGTCGGGCTCGAGCGCCGGGTAGGAAGCGGTGCGCCGGCCTTCGAGCAAGCCGACGGCCCCGAGCGCCTGGGGCGCGTGGCAGAGCTGAGCGACCGGCAGATCTTCCTTGAAGAAATGCCGCGCGATCCGCTCGAAGTTCGGATCGTTGCGGATGTACTCCGGCGCACGTCCCCCCGGGACGACCAGCGCGACGTAGTCGCTCGGATCGACGTCTGCAAAGGCCAGATCGGCAGGCCACGTGTAGCCGGGCTTCTCGGTGTACGTCTCGAAGTCGTCCACGAAGTCGTGCACGACGAACTGCAGCTTCTTCTTCGTCGGCGCGGCGATGTCGACGTCGTAGCCCTCCTCGCGCAGCCGCTGGTAGGGGTAGAGCACCTCGAGCGACTCGCCTGCGTCTCCCGTCAAGATCAGCACCTTCGGCACGGCGCGGCCTCCTTCTTGTCCTTGGAAAACGGGTCGACTGGAGGCTAGCTCGGCTGGCTCAGCCGCGGCGAACCGAGACGAGGACCAACTGCTCGTCCCCGCCTTTGACCGTCTGCTCCTTCACGTTCCCGATCCCGCGGACGTAGAGCTTGTGGTCGAGGACGTCCGGCTCGAGCGGCGTCCACTCCTTGGTCAGGAGCGCGTGCCCGGAGCTCGTGTACGGGACCTTGACCCGCGCGTTCAGGCTCAGGACCTGGAAGTGGTCCGCGGCCTGGCCCTTGGAGAACTCCTGCCGGAACGACTGGCCGACCCTGGGCTGCGCGGGCATGAAGATGCCGGCCCTCGCGCCGTCGACTCCGGACTGCCACGAACCCTCGGTGCTCGTTACGCGGCCCTTGCGATCGAGCTCGGCCGTCGCTTCGCCGTAGTACCAGACCTCGCCCTTCGCGTCCTGGGCGTACCAGTCGCTCGTGCGCTCGGCGAGCTTGCCGTTCAGGTAGAGGACGTCGCGGACGACAGTGCAGCGGACGCCCTGGATCACCTTCGTGCGATGCGTGATTGTGACGACGTCGCGCGCGGGCTGCCCGTCCTTGACGCCCCGATAGACGAACGTCGTGCCGGGGATGAGCGGGAACCACGGGTTGTCGACGCGGTCGACGAACCTCTCCGCGGCGGTGCTCGTGGCCGGCGCGGACGGGTTCGCGTTCGAGCCGCAGGCTGCGGTCACGAGTGCGGCCCCGACAATCGCCAGGCACCTCTTCACGGCCGCGAGGTTAGAGGCCCCTTCTGAGAGCGCCGTGAGAGCGGCGGCTCTCATCTGTCTCTCACGCGTTTGCAGGGAAGATGTGAAGCAATGCGCGTGCTGGTCGTCGAGGACGACGTGAAGATGGCAGGCCTGATTCACCGCGGCCTCGTCGAGGAGGGACACGCGGCCGACGTCGCCGGGACCGGCGAGGACGCACTCTGGATGGCCCAGGCTCACCCGTACGACGCGGTCGTGCTCGACGTGATGCTGCCGCAGTTGAGCGGCTTCGAGACCTGCCGTCGGCTGCGGAACGACGGCGTGTGGGCGCCGGTGCTGATGCTGACGGCACGCGACGCCGTCGAGGATCGGGTCGCCGGGCTCGATGCCGGAGCGGACGACTATCTCGCGAAGCCGTTCTCCTTCGCCGAGCTGCTCGCCCGCCTGCGCGCCCTCGCGCGTCGCGGGAGCATCGAGCGGCCGGCCGTCCTCGAGGTCGACGATCTCCAGCTCGATCCCGCGTCGCGCCGGGCATGGCGAGGCGACACCGAGATTCGGCTCTCCCCGAAGGAGTTCGCGATGCTCGAGACGTTCATGCGCCGGCCCGGCCAGGTCCTCTCGCGCCTCCAGCTGCTCGAGCACGCGTGGGACTTCGCGTACGAGAACCGCTCGAACGTCGTCGACGTCTACGTTCGGTACCTGCGTGAGAAGGTCGACCGGCCGTTCGGACGCGAGTCGATCGAGACGGTGCGCGGCGTGGGTTACCGCTTGAACGCATGAGGCGACGCTTGCGGCGCCGTCGTCAGGCCGTGCGGGCTTTGCC